>CAZQMP010000084.1:0-1517 GCA_964594565.1 uncultured Candidatus Saccharibacteria bacterium | reverse complement strand
GTCGATGATAACCATGGTAAGGATGAGGTCCCGAGTTCAAATCTCGGTCGCAGCTCCATAGTTTGTTTCCTGATAAATTTATGGTATAGCTGGCGTCGTAGAGACGCCTTTTTTGATTTGCCGATAAAAATTGAGGATTTCATTGAGAATTTTATGGTATAATACTTATAGTTATGTATCGACTTTCAGCTATTATTGAAGAAGTTTTTAAAACATACCTCCCGGTCGCAGAAAAGCGGAAGGTTGCGCTTAATCTTGATTTTCCTGACCCGACAAAAAGAATCGACTCTCCTTCGAAAGTAAAGGTTCCGCTTGAAACGGAACTTGAGGCGGCGATTCTTCGTGCGAGAAAAGAAGTCTCGCTTCTCGTTCGAAAAAATTACGTGATGATAAAAGATGACGGCGAAGTTCTTTCCTCGGCACAGCTTGAAAAAATCACTACTCTTGAGAACGTCGAAGCAAAAACTCGCGTTGGGTTCGGGACCGAAATAAAAATCAAGTTCTAGTTAGACTTTTCTGAGGAACAGAATCAAGCGATAGTTTGAATCGTCGTTCGAACCGTTTCCGCAAGTCATGAGCGCGAGATCGTAGCTCTCGCCGTAAATTTGGGCGCCATAAATCGCCAAGCGGAGTCCGGAGCTCGCGTCGAGCTTTGACTTCGGAAGAACTTCGCGACGGGCAACTTCATAGACGTTATAACTTCCGTCCATTTCGACGGCGATTTTTCCGCCTTCGTAAATTGTCTTGAGCGGGCTGAAAGCTAGAGAGCTGTGAGCGTAGAGGAATTTTGAGCCGTAGCGTTTAATTCCATAGCCGGCATCAACCGACGGGTCGCTAACGGGGGTCGGGTTTGTAATTGTGAACATGCCAGAGTTACGGGAGAGCGCGGCGTGTTGCGCCTCGACGGAGTTCATGAAGCCGAAATTCGAAGCTTTCGGGACGCTAGAGACGCCAGACGTAAAGGTCGAGGCGATTTCTTCGGTCTTTTTCGGAGCGGAGAGCTTCGCGGCTTCTTCGAGTGAGGACGTAATCGGCGAAACGTCACGAATCTTTGAGCCGGAAGGCAAATCAAAATTAAAATGAGAGTTCAAGAAAGAAAGCCCAATAAAGGCAAACAATAAAAGAGAGTATAAACTTCCCGAAAAACGGGTAATAAATTCAAAAATGACCTTCCTTTTCACACTCATACACTTCCCAATTAAAGTATATAAGACCATTATAGCACAAAACTGTCAAAAAAGCAATAGCGGAATTGTTTCTTTTCCTTTCGGAATAAAAAATCACCCCTGTCGGGGCGATTTTTAGCGTTTCTTCTCTTTGACTTCGTTGCGGCCGAGGTTTTTCTTTGTCTCGGTAAAGACAACGTGTTTTCTAAGAATCGGATCGTACTTTCTAAGAGAGAGCTTGTCCGGGGTATTCATCGTGTTCTTTTTCGTGTAATACTGGCGGATTCCAGATTCTTCAGAGACGAGACCGACGAGTTTGCGCTTGGTATTATTCTTTTTTGCCATAATTGT
>CAZQMP010000083.1:0-1567 GCA_964594565.1 uncultured Candidatus Saccharibacteria bacterium | reverse complement strand
AATACGTCGCCTTGAGGCTTCGTTCGGCTAATTCTGGCGGTCGATGCGTTCCATTCGAGATCGCCTTCGGTATAGATTGCGTCACCATTGCGGACGGACCACGTTCCACTTGTGCCATCGAAGCCACCTTGGAAGCGAGGGATGTTATAGACCGTGCCGGAGAAAGCATTTTTCGAAGGATCGGAAGGATCTTTGATTGTTTCGGTGTGCGTGTTGTTGTGGCGAATGAGCATGTCTTGCTCTTGTTGGCGGAAGAGAGCATTTTCTTCAGCATCACGACGAGCCGTCATTTCTTCAAGGGCGGCGTCGTTATAAGCCTGATTTGCGGCTTGTTCTTCCATGTTGCGAATTACGGTTCCGGTCTTGTCGATCGTGACTTCGTTTCCAGCCGCGTCAGCCATGTAAGTACGCATGACTGGATTGCCGTCAGCATCCACGACAGGACCAGTCGCCGGATCGACCTTTTGTTCAGTCTTCCAGCTAGTTGCGAGAGGTTTCCCGCTTGCGTCGTATAAGCCAGAGCCGTTCGCGAGGTGGTTCCACATCGAAAGAGATTCGTCGTCCATACCACGAGTCAAAGAATCGTTTGCGATGATACGTTTGGCCATGCTCTGGCTGATTTGCCCAGACATGTACATGTTTTGGATGGCTTTCTTGCCAAGGGTAGCAGCTTCTTCGTCCTTCATGGCGTTTGCCTCGAGACCAGCAACTTGTTTTCCAGTCGCGTCAATTACGGCAGGCGCGTTCAAGCTGGCAGTTGATTCGCGGACGCCAGTAACGGCGTTATAGCCAGACGTAGCGAGGGTACGTCCGAGAGCAAAGTCTTTCTTCATGACGGCGCTGAGGTTGTTTTGAGCTACGCCCTGGAGGAAGTCACGACGTTTGTTCCCGCGGTCAGCGGCAAAGTCGGAATTTGAACCTTCGACGTTTTCTAGGACGCGACGCAAGGATTCGGAACCTTTCGAGCCGCCTAGCTGTTGCATCATAAAGTCGGTAATACCGATTGCTTCTTCTGTGTTCCCGTCATTAAGGGCCTGCTCGATACGAGTTTCGAGCGCCTCCTGGCTGATGTTTTCTGGGTCGTCCTTTGCGAGGTTTAGGAGTTTCTGGCGCTGACCTTCAGACTCCATTTTCTGGCGTTCTTGTTTCTGGGACTCAAGGGTCCCATACGCAGACATGAGACGGCGCTTCTGGTAGGTAGAGAGATCGTTTCGGTTGCCATATTTTCCGATTACTTTGTTGGCGGAATTTGCGGCGCGATAGTCGTTCGCAACTTTTGCGGCGTTTCTATATCGATCGCTTGCCATGAATGCACGGCGGCCATTTTCCGCACCACGCCGGACCGAATTTCCGAGACCTTGGATTCTTGCGCCAACTTCGCCGAGCGAATTGAAAGCTTTACGAACCATGGACGGAGCAACGAGAAACGGCAAGAAAGAGGACATCAAAGCAATCATGCCACTCCAAAGGTGGACACCTTCGGCGGAGAAAGCTAGAGTTTTGATGATGCTGGATATGCCGTATAGAACGCTACAAACCGGATAGATAATGAGCATCGCCTTTAACA
>CAZQMP010000082.1:0-1583 GCA_964594565.1 uncultured Candidatus Saccharibacteria bacterium | reverse complement strand
CTGTTAAGTATGAAAAATGACCAATTTTTGTCACTATTTTTGTAACACCACTCTATGGCGGAGAGTGGGAGATTCGAACTCCCGCTCCAGGTTTCCCCAGACTAACGATTTAGCAAACCGTCCCCTTCAGCCACTTGGGTAACTCTCCACGTTATTGACACATTTTTACCTCTGTTAAACGATTCTAAAATACACACGTTCTGTATATATAATAGCATACTTCTCAATTCTGCGCTACCTATTGTATTTTCTTCAAAAGTGTGCTATAATAGACAAAATCATTAACTGCGAGAATTTTTAATGAAGCAAATTGCAAAATCCATTTCTCAAGCCTTGACTGGCGCCGCCGCTGTTGCGACCCTCTTCGCTGGGAAAGTTATGGCCCTCGGTGTCCGTGACGGAATCGAAGCTGCTAAGACCGATGATATGCCGACCGAACTTATCGGAACAAATGGCGTTTTCAACGGAATTACAAACACGATCCTTTACATTATCGGTATTCTCTCTGTTATCATGCTCATCTTCGGAGGCCTTAAATACGCCCTTTCCGCAGGTGACTCGAAGAAAGTTACCGATGCGAAGAACACGATTCTCTATGCCTTGATCGGTCTCATCATCTCGATCCTCGCTTACGCAATCGTCAACTTCGTTCTCGACGTCGTCGTTGGCTAATATATATATATATATATATTACATGAGCTCCCCTCTCCTTATGAGGGGGCTCTTTTTATATCGATTTTTTGTAATCGTCACTCCGACCAGATTCTTCGCCCCCGCTCCCTTTAAAATCTTACCCGCCTCAATCATGCTGGCGCCTGTCGTCCAGACATCATCAACGATACAAATCGTCACGTTTCGTTTGTCCAATTTTCCCCGACTCGTTAAGGCCGCCGGATTAAGTCTGACTGCCTCTTTAGCCTGTTCTCGGCGCATTTCTTCGCTCGCCCCGACTTGATTCGTATCTTTCGCCCGGACAAGCATCGGCACGATTTCCGCCTCAATCCCTTTCTCCCTTAAAACTCTCTGCGCCGCCTTCGCGATTACCTTCATATGGTCAAACCCCCTCTCCCGAATATGTTTCCGGTTCGTCGGCATCGGTACAAGAACAAGCTTCTTCACTCGCCCCTTATTCATCTTTAAAATTCCCGTCGCAAGAATCTCCCCAAGCGGCTCTGCCAGTCCTCTAACTGACTCGTATTTATATTCTTCAACCATCTCCCCAAGAATCTCGTCCCTGAAGCCCAAAAACCCGACTTTCCGAAAAACCTTCTCCGCCTCCGGAAAATCCACCATAAGCGATCGCATCTTTACGTGATTTTTGATGTAATTTTTACAACGCGGACACAAAAATCCTTCCGCCCTCCCGCACCCTCTACATAACGGGGGTGAAATCAGATCAAAAACCGTACTCAGCCCGATTTTTGTTGTACTTTTTACATCATTTTTCTTACAAAAAAACATATTCTCTATTGATTTTACCAGAAATTTCCATTACAATAAAGCTTATAGTATTAAAGTGGAGGAAAACCGAGTATGGCTCGTAAAACTAACGATGACATGCTGATGGAAGATGAATTGGCTGC
>CAZQMP010000081.1:0-1798 GCA_964594565.1 uncultured Candidatus Saccharibacteria bacterium | reverse complement strand
CAGAGACGAGACCGACGAGTTTGCGCTTGGTATTATTCTTTTTTGCCATAATTGTCCTTTATTTTAGCATAGTTTTCGAGAATTGTAAACGCTTTTCTCTAAAGAAGCTCAGAGTTTAGGTAATAGTAATATTCGAGAAGCTCATGCGAGTAGTTTTTTATCAGAGGAAGGCGAGAAGGAGAGTCTTTTGAAGGCAGAATGAGCATTCTCGAGATGCCGATTTCTTCGACAAAAGCGGGATTGTGCGATACCATAATAAGCGTTCCGGGAAAATATTTGAAATTTTCGCCAATAATTTTCTGGGTTTCCGGGTCAAAATGGTTGGTTGGTTCATCAAGAATAATCAGGTTTGCGCGCTTTAGAAGGATTTTACAGAGGGCAACCCGAGCTTTTTCTCCCGGACTTAGGACTGAGACTGGCTTTTTGATTGTTTCTCCTTCGAATAAGAAGTTCGAAAGCGCAGAGCGAAGTTCGGTTTCGGTATAATCGTAGTTCTCGACGTTTTCGATGACCGAGCGTCTCTCGTCAAGAATTTCTAGCTCCTGGGCATAGTAGGAGATTTCGGTGTTTTTCGAGAAGATAATCGAGCCGTCCAGAGGAGTAAGCTCGCCTACGATGAGTTTTAGGAGGGTGGATTTTCCAACGCCGTTTTCGCCAACAACGAGAAATTTCTCGCCACGCGTAAGCGAAAAGCTAAGACGTTCGTAGAGGGGTGTCGCGTTTTCGTACGCGAAGGTGAGGTTTTGAACTTCGAGAGGAGTTTTTCCGGAAAGTTGGCGCGGAGAAATATTTAAATCGACCTTTTTATACTCTATGTCGCGAATTTCTAGGTTCTCGAGCTTTCTGTCGAGCATTTTTTCGCGAACATGACCCTGTTTTATTAAGGCGGTGTTGCTTCTCTTGGCGTTTCTTGCACGCTCGACAAATTCTCGAATTCGGTTTATTTCTTTCTCTTCGTTTGAAATACGTTGCTCCTTGGCGGCTTTTTCTTCGGCATAGATTCTTCGGAAAGCTGAATAGTTTCCCTTATAAACGCGTGTTTTATGGGTGGTTTTGTCGAGAAAAAGAGTCTTCTCCGTTACGACGTCAAGAAAGCTAGCGTCGTGAGAAATAACTAGGACCATCCCAGGATAGTTTCGAAGATAATTCGAGACAAATTCCTTAGTTTCGACGTCAAGGTGGTTGGTAGGCTCATCGAGAAGGAGCAAACCAGCGTTTTGGAAGAGAACGTGCGCGAAGGCAACCTTCGATTTTTGGCCGCCAGAAAGTTCTGACATGGTTCGGTCAAGGAGTTCGCTAAGATGCATTTTCTCGATAATTTTCAGAAGTTCATAATCGGCGTTGGCGATGTCAAGACTATCGATTTCTTCCTGGAGAGAGTTAATCCGGTCAAGTATTTTCTTTGAGGTTGGATACTTTGCGAGTTTTTCGTATTCGAGGTTAAGTTCGGATTGGAGCGAGTCGTAGGGGCGCGCAGAATTAAGATAGTCCCAGACGGTTTTATTTCTTTCTTCTTCGGAGATTGCGATTTCTTGGGGAAGATAGCCGATGCGCAAACTCGGAAGGATTAGTTCCCCGTCGTCGAGCTTCTCTCGCCCGAGAATGACCTTAAAAAGAGTGGATTTTCCGGCGCCGTTTACGCCAACCACGCCGACTTTATCGTTTGTCTCTAACAAAAAGGAAGCTTTATCATAAATTATTTCTGTTCCGAAGGCAAGCTCGAGATTTTCTGCTTTCATAAAATAAAAAAATGGAGCCGTGTGTCGGCTCTGCCCCGACGACCTGCCGCTTACAAGGC
>CAZQMP010000080.1:0-1804 GCA_964594565.1 uncultured Candidatus Saccharibacteria bacterium | reverse complement strand
GTCGATATGAAAGCTCTGCTCGAAGCTGGTGCCCATTTTGGTCACAAAACGAGCCGCTGGCACCCAAAGATGGCGCCATACATCCACAGCAAGCGCCAAGAAGCGCATATTATCAACCTTGAGAAGACCGTCGAAGGTCTCGAAAAGGCTCTTCCGTTCGCGACTGAACTCGCTAAGAACGGAAAGAAAATCCTTTTCGTCGGCACAAAGAAACAACTCAAAGATCTCGTCAAAGAATCTGCCGAATCCGTTGAGATGCCTTATGTTACTGTCCGTTGGGTCGGCGGAACCTTGACCAACGTCGAGACTATTAATCGCCAAATCCGCAAACTTAAAGATCTCGAAAGAAAAATGGCTTCCGGCGAACTCGAATCTCGTTATTCGAAACTTGAAGTCCAACGCTTCCAAGAAGAAATCGATGTTTTGAACGAACGCTACGGCGGAATTAAAGAAATGAACGAACAACCTGCTGCTGTCCTCGTCACTGATGCCGTTGAAGACAAGAATGCCGTCCGCGAAGCAAAAACCCTCGGTATCCCTGTCATTGCTATCTGCGACACAAACGTCGACCCGACCGGAATCGATTACGTTATTCCGATGAACGACGACGCCGTAAAAGCCGAGAAACTCGTTCTCGATTACTTCGTTGAAGCTATCAAAGAAGGCAAAAAATAATTTAACTTTAGGAGGGAATTATGGCCAATATTTCTATCGACCAAATCAAAAAACTTAAAGAACTTTCCGGCGTTGGTTTAACCGACGCGAAGAACGCACTCGTTGAAGCCGACGGCGATTTCGACAAAGCTCTCGAAGCCATGCGCAAAAAAGGTTTAACAAAAGCCGAGAAACGTGGTGATCGCGAAACTCGCGAAGGTTTAATCGACGCTTATATTCACGACGGCCGCATCGGCGCCATCGTCGAAGTGAACTGTGAAACTTCTTTCGTTGCAAAAACCGACGAATTCAAGGATCTCGCGCACAAGCTCGCGATGCAAATCGCTTCGATGAGCCCACTCTATGTCTCTGAAGCCGACATCCCAGAAGAAGCTCGCGCTGCAAAGATGAAAGAACTTGAAGAGAACTTCAAGGGCCCAGAAAAGATGAAAGAACAAATCCTCGGCGGCCAAATGAAAAAGGCTTTCGCCGACAAAGTTCTCCTTTCTCAGCCTTACATTCTCGACGATTCGAAAACTGTCGAACAATTCATCAAAGAAGCAATCGCCAAGACCGGCGAAAACATCACCGTCCGCCAATTCAAACGCATCGAACTCGGCGTCACGGAATAAAAGTCATAAAAATAGCTCCCCTTGGGGAGTTATTTTTTACTATATAGCGGACATAAAGAACTGCAAGATTCCCGAATAAGTCATGTATTTGAATTTATTTGGCGTGTTCACTGCGACTATTACCACACCCTTATTTCTTAAATTTCAAATACGGAGCATTCAAAGAATCGTCTTTCATAGACGGTTTTTCTTTTTGTAATTCAATTTTATTAACTTCAGAAGTTAGGCCTTCAAGATCAAGAATCTCCGCACTCCAAGAATTTTTCTTCGCGATTCTCTGGACAGCAGTTTTAACTTCAACATTGGAAAAAATATGTTCATTAATGACATTTGCAAAAATTTCAAGAACGCTTTTATTGTCAGTTTCAAAAGACCAAGTCGCTACATTCCCATCAATATCCGCATCTAACTTATAGAATTCCTCGGATAAACCATTCTCTCTCAACTCATTAGAAAAAATATCATGAACAGCATACATATGAACATGAGTATAGTTAGCGAATTTTGATGTTGTATAA
>CAZQMP010000079.1:0-1822 GCA_964594565.1 uncultured Candidatus Saccharibacteria bacterium | reverse complement strand
CCACCGCTATCTTTAAAATGAAAGGAGACCCTGCTAAATGTTCGTCATCCTCTCTATTCTCGCCGCCGTTACCATCCTCTTCGTCTATGCCATCGGCTTCGCCGCTACCGCCACCGCCATTAATCGACTCTTTCGTGACTAAACCTCACCCCGCATAGAAGCGGGGCTTTTTCCTATTGCAAAAATAAGCGTTTTGTGCTATAATAGAAAAATGGGTTTCACCCTGTCCCTTATTAATCTTGAAAGGATGTGGAACTATTGACTCCTTCTCTAACGAACGTTGTCTTCGGTATTTATCCCTTGCCGGAAGAAGTCTTTCTCCAGGCCAAAGACGAAGAATACCTCAATGAGTTTCTGGAAAGACTAGTTTCCGCCAAAGATGCCATCACGGAAATCCCTGAGGGTCTCGAGGTCTTCGCTATTGCCCACGACGATGCGTGGTTCGACCCTGGAGAAATACACCTTTCCCATATCCGTTCAATTTATCCCGTTTTTACGGAAGAAAATAACCCCCAGTTCGCCATCGACACTGGTACTTTCGTGTACTATTTTACCCCTAAAGAAGTCCAAAATCTTCCAAAAGCAGGATAACCTCTTTGCGCCCTTGACTGGGCGCTTTTTCTAGCGTAAAATAGTATCATACTAAGGAGGTATTATGTCTGATTATAATTTAAGTTTGAGCGTCCGCACTGAGACCGGAAAGAAAGCCCTTGCTCTCCGAAACGAAGGTCTTGTCCCTTCGGTGATTTATGGCGGAAAGAAAGAAATTCTCGCAAAGTCCCCTTATAACGAGACTGAGAAAGTTCTACGTCTTGCCGGTTATCACTCTCCGGTTGACCTCATGATTGACGACAAGAAAACCATGGCTATCGTAAAGTCTGTCCAGACCGACCCGGTTTCTCGCCGAATTATCGCCGTTTCTTTCCAAGCGATTTCCGCGAAACAAGCCGTCGAAGCGACGACCCCGATTACCGTGATTAATTTCGAGACATCCGAAGCGAACAAAATCCATCTAACCCTCGACCAAGTCCTCGAAGAAATCGACGTCAAGGCAAAACCGGCCGATCTTCCGAAGGAACTCACGGTTGATGGCTCAAAGCTCGCGACCGTCGAAGACAAACTCTTCGTCAAAGACCTCGTTCTCCCTTCCGGAGTCGAATTTGCCGACAAAGAGCTTGATCCTGAGACCGTCATCGCAAACGTTTACGATGCCGCCGCCGAAGCTGCTGCTCGTGAAGAAGCTGACAAAAACGCCGAGGAAGTTTCTGCTGCTGACGTTCCATCCGAGAACGGCACAAAGCCTGAAGAAGCTACCGAACCAGCCGAATAACCCCGCCTAGAAAACAAAAAAGACCGCCCGTAAGGGCGGTTTTGGTTTTAGGTTGGGATTTTTGTGATTTATTGAAGCATATGCGCCCGGACCACGCTAAGATGGTCCTCGAGAATTCTGATGAACTCATTTCGGGCGTGCGTCAACTCTTTCAGCGCTCGCATAACCGGTCGCGTCGGGCTCTCGCCAAACTCGTTGAGATAAAAATCCTCGAGCTCGATAATCGCGTTTTGCGTTGCTATCATCTCGCAATCGATTTTAGCGGCCGCATCGCGCACAAACCCATTCATGTCAATCAGTTTCTCCCGGGAAACCCCAGAGAAATTCTCCTGATATTCATGTGTCAGGTCTTCGAGCGACCTCAGCTTTCCGTTGATTTCCGATAAGGTAGTCATCATGGAAATCCCTCCCTCTAAAAAAGTTCTAGACGTGCCTAGTTGCAGCGTCTAACTTTATTATTCTACCATAAAATCATAAGAAAAACAAGAAAAT
>CAZQMP010000078.1:0-1834 GCA_964594565.1 uncultured Candidatus Saccharibacteria bacterium | reverse complement strand
TGCAGAACTGGGTTAACACCGGCCTGACAAATACCGGCGACACGACAACGCTCTGTGACTCCCGTGATTTGTCGGTTTATCCAGTAACCATGCTCGCTGACGGCAATGTTTGGATGACTAAGAATTTACGCCTCATATTTACCGATCTGAAGCAGGATATTTCTGCAGAGAATACTAATAATCCTCAAGGCGTCTTTGCTGGGTATGCAAATCTGGCACCGACCCCCTCTAACGACAGATGGCCACAATCAGGCACCACAAGTGAGGTCTATGACCAAATCCGTTACAATACTGCAAATCTTGGAGACCAAACTATCGATTCGCTTGGACATACCTATGACGAATACGGAGTTTACTATAACTGGTACACTGCAACTGCCGGAAGAGGAACTTATTTAGAAACCGGTTCCGTAAACGGCGATCTCTGTCCTGCTGGCTGGCATCTTCCTTACGGCGGCACTGACAGCACCAACGGTAGTTTCTATCATCTTTTAGAAATCCTTGGTACCGATGACTTATCTATCTTTACTTCTGTTCCAAATAATTTTGTATTATCAGGATGGTACAATACAAGTTCCATAACAAGTCGTAATGCGGCCGGTCGTTACTGGAGCAACATGGCTTATCTTAATTCTTTCGCTCATTCGGCACTTTTCTCAACAAGGGCTACAGTCGATACGGAAGTATTTAAATATGGTGGCCTCACAATCCGTTGTGTCCTCGATTTCGCCAACAATCAGCCCGAAGCCGGCACCTACCAAATCATTTTCGACAAGAATGACGGCTCCGGCTCCACGACCGTTCAACAAGTCAATGTAAACGACACGGTTACCCTAACCGCTAATCCTTGGCAACGTTCGGGCTACACCTTCACGGGGTGGAATACTTCCGCCGACGGAACCGGAACTTCTTACTCCGATGAAGAATCCGTAACAAACCTTGCTGCCCGCGATGAAGCTATTATCCTTTACGCACAATGGGAAATAATCACTCCTCAAACCTGTCAAGATCTCGGTCTCCCGACTATGCAAGATTGGAGGAATACATCGCTTCAAAACCGTGGTGACTCGACCACACTTTGCGACGCGCGTGACCTTTCGGCTTACGATGTCACAATGCTTTCCGATGGTAATGTTTGGATGACTGAAAACCTTCTTATAACCGGCACAATCACTAGTGAACTTTCAAACTTCTCCGGAGACGACTTTGATGTTTGTGTCGGTGATCTTTCCTCTAATAGCTACGATGTCGCCAATTGCCGTGTTGGTACTGACGAAGCTAACAAGAAAACTGTTTGGTATAACTATGCCGCTGCTACCGCAGGTACGATTACAGGCAACATAAATAGTGACTCAGCCTCCTCAGATATCTGCCCATCTGGTTGGCAACTCCCGACGAAGGCTCAATTCAGCGCGATAAGCGAGTCCGGCGGCACAGATCATAACGATTTTGCAGTCTTAACTCCGTATTTCTCGCCGAACTACTCTGGATATTACAGCAATGGAAATCTCGTTGCCTCTGGTGAATGGGGATATTGGTGGTCTGCTACCATCGGCAGCTACACCGAGCGTAATTTTATGCGCGCAAGCTCAAGCAGCACTTACGGGAGCAACACGGCTGAAGGAAAGGCTTATCGCTATTATGGCATGTCACTTCGTTGTATGCTTAGCGATTCGACCTACGACGCTGGCACCTACCAAATAATCTTCGACAAGAACGACGGCTCCGGAGATACCTCTGTCCAGCAAGTCAACGTAGGCGACACGGTCACATTAACAGCGAACCCGTGGCAACGCGACAATTACACCTTCAACGGTTGGAACACTTCCGCCGA
>CAZQMP010000077.1:0-1852 GCA_964594565.1 uncultured Candidatus Saccharibacteria bacterium | reverse complement strand
TCATTCTAAGATGTTGCTCATCACTTCCTATCATCTTTTTATCAAGCACAAAAACATCCCGAAGCCCGAATACCGGCACTTCGTTCCCAGCCCCAAACGGCTCCAAACTCTTCAACTCCTCAATAAGATCAAGGTTTAACTCCCCGAGATTAAAAACCTCAAGGTCCGCCTCGGTTTCGAAAAATCTCTCCTGGTCACAAAGCCCCAGCGAAAGATAATACTCGTTTATCCTATGTCTAAAATCTTCAAGCTTGTCTGTTTTGATTTTTACTCCTGCTGCCCCTGCGTGACCGCCGCCCCCAATAATCTCGTTCTCACAGGCCCTAAGCGCTTCCGCAAGATTAAAATCCCCAAAACTCCTTCCAGAACCCTTAAGTATACCTTTCTCAGATTCACTTAACACGAATGCTGGCCGCCGATAATCGTCAACTAGTCTCCCCGCGATAATCCCAAGCACTCCCTCGTGCCAATCGCCCGTCGTAACAATCACTGGGTCGCTCGGCAACCCTTTCTTCGAAAATTCTTCAAGCGCCGCAGTCTGTTGGTTCCTCCGCTCTAAGTTAAATTCTTCAAGCTCCTTCGCGAGATTCGCCGCCTCTGTCTTTTTTGTTGAATTCAACAGCTTAAATGCAATCTCCGCATTTGCCATTCGCCCCGCCGCATTAAGCCTCGGCCCAATCTGGAATCCAATTGCTTCCGAAGAAATTTGTCTCACATTAGCCGTCCTTAATAATTCTTTAACACCTAATCTTCTTGTCTTTGCCAAAACTTTTACCCCATAAAAACACAAAATCCGATTTTCTTCGCTCATCCTCATTGAGTCACAAATTGTCCCAATAAGCACGAGATCGAGCATCCACTTTTCTTGCCCGTCCGGAATTAATCCTTCTTGGACCATCCCTCTCGCAATCATAAACGCCACCCCAACTCCCGCAAGGTCCCTCAAGTTCATCAAGGTCTCTGTTTTTTCTTCAAAATTCTCTATCGTCATACAGACATCCCGTCTCTTAGGATTCACGACCGCAACCGCCTTCGGCAGCTCTGCTGGCACTTCATGGTGATCCGACACAATCGTATCGATCCCCTCTTTAGCCAGCTCCGCAATTATTTCTCCGTTAGCACTTCCGCAGTCAACCGTAATCACAAGCCTCGCTCCATAATCAAGTGCTTCCTGAACAATTTTTTTACTCATCCCGTAACCGTCTTTAAAACGATCCGGCAATAGCGTCCTTACCTCTGTAAATCCCGCTAGCCTCAGCGCATCATTCATTAGTGTCGATGCCGTCACCCCATCAACATCATAGTCCCCATAAATAAATATTTTTTCCTTACGGGTTTTCGCTGTTTTTATCCGCTCAATTGCCTCTTTCATATCTGGCAACAAAAACGGATCCGCCAAATCTTCATATTTTGGCTTTAAAAATCTTTGCGAAAACCCTCGTTTTCGCACGAGTTCATCAAACAGCTCGCTCAAAATCTCTACCCAATCGTCTTGTTTGGCTTCCCCTGGTTGGAGAGCTGTTGACTTTTAATAACCATACTTTGAAGTTCTTTAAGAATCGGGAATTGTTTATTAGTTTGATAAACCTTCGTGTTCCCCTTTTTCGTCACAATCAAAAACTTACCCTTCTCAAGCCTGTTCAGCTCTCGCTGAATGTTCCCCGGATCTTCCTTAATTAACTTCGAAAGACCCCGTACATGCGTCTTAAAATCTGGATACTTCGCAAATACAACTAGGATTTTTCTTCTGACTCTGGACGTAATGAATACATCGAGCATCTAACTTTTCACCTCTCTTTCTTCTACAAAATATTATAAGCTAGAAAAGTCATTTTTACAACAGCAATTTGAG
>CAZQMP010000076.1:0-1861 GCA_964594565.1 uncultured Candidatus Saccharibacteria bacterium | reverse complement strand
CGTTTGCGGCGAGTTTTACGTCTCCGAAGCCAAGACCTTTATACCATTCAGGGTCAATTAAGAAAGTATAACAAGCAAGAAAACCAAGTCCAAAGAGAACTAAAGAAACGATAAGTTTTTTCATTAAGAAAATTATAACATAGTTTTCGGTAGATTTCTAGTGGACGAAAAAAATAATTTTTGACTTTTAATAACCAAAAGTGTTTACAAAAAAGTTATGGCTTGTTATAATAAATATGCACAAGCTAAATCATCGTCCTATTTATGATAATTCTTGTGCACCTCGTGGTGCATTTTTGTATATATGCTCCCGGAGGTGAGAGAATAAAAGGAGGTATATGCAAAAAGAAAAAATAAAGTTAGGAAGAATAAAGGAAACTGTTCTTGTTGGCCGTTTACTAAAGGGTTCGATTTTAGTGACGGCGATTTTTGTACTCAGTTTTATTTTCCTTCCATACATTCTTATCGAAGCAAACGCTGCGAATCCGGTCAGCCTTGACGTTAACTGGGGAACAGTTTCGCTCACGCTCGACACGGACGTCGCGGCGACAAATCAATATGATTCGACTTCTGGGCAAGAAGGCTCGCAAATTGGCGACGCAGGACACGGCGATGTCTTGTTTGGCGAGATTACTCCGTCCGCAAAAACATCTGGGACGACTTCGGCGGCGGACGGGAACGTCGGGACGCTTAGAATCCTTAAGAAGACAATCGGCATTGAGACGACAGGAAGCTACTACAGCGTCTATCTTTCTACGAACAGCACTTCTTCGAACGCGCTTGAGTTGACTGGAGAATCGAACGTCGTAATTCCGGCGGTTTCTGACGCGAACGACAACACTAAAGGAACTTGGGCCAGCCCAATGGTCTTCACGAAAGCAGGTTGGGGATATGCAGTTCCGGACACGAACATTACGACTGACGGGACAGCTGGAGGTTCTTTACCTTCCTTCTTTACGGCGAGCACCGTTTCTGGGAAACTCGAGCAGGATTTGATGTATACGGGTGGCGGGGCAGCCTACACGGCGACACGCTGGGCGGCAGTACCGGTTTATGGGGCTCCACAACAAATCTATAAGGACACGACTTCAAAGACACATGGCTTTGGGTACGATACGACCGACAACGATCTTGACACGGATAATACCTTTGACGTTTACTATGCGGTCATGGCAGACAGCGACACGATGGCTGGAACTTATAGCAATCATATTATCTACACGGCGCTTGCCTCGGCTTCGAACCTCGACCAAGTTTCTACAAACCTGATTCGCGATTATAAATACGGCGGTGCAGGAGACACGGAAACAATCGAGTTTGACCTTGCGGAAAGCGCTCTCTCCTCCTCAATCTCTTCTTCGGACATTGAAGTTTATCTAATTGAACATAGCAAGATGGCCAGTGCGAACTATAATCCAACTACGCTTGTAAGCGGAACAGATTATTCTTCAAGCGATCTTTGTGCGATTCAGACTTTCTCTATCAACACTAGCAGAGCGACACTAACTTGTACAATTCCTTCGGAAACAGTTGCGGACGAACTTGCAGCGACGACGGGCGGGTTCTATGACTTCTGGGTGCACATCAAAGGCTACAACTATAACTACGTCAGTAAAATCGATTCGGGTAATCAGGAAGCGTTTGCGTTCGTTGGACTCCAGTCGGTTGATTCGAACGGGAACAAGCTCGTTACGGAAATGCAGGAAATTACGGAAGGAATTTGCCATAATACTTATATCTGGGGGAATAAATGGGGTAGCGCCGCGGAGCTTTATGAGGCGGACGGCACGGCCAAGGGGAAGGGAGATAGTCTAGGTCTTGCGTCGACAAGTGGAGTACTCGCAAAAGGGAGCTTTGCTCT
>CAZQMP010000075.1:0-1919 GCA_964594565.1 uncultured Candidatus Saccharibacteria bacterium | reverse complement strand
TCCGTACCGGCGCCCGTGCGGCATTCGTAATACTTTTTTAGGGCAACTTTGGCGTCTTCAACACCCGCAAGCGCGGAGTCGTAAGCCGCTTGGGCGAGTTCGTCGGAAGTTGTACGGCTGGCTTCGTTAATGATGATACGGATGAAACTGACGGTAATGACGCTAAAAAGGAGCGTCGCGATAACAACGACATAAATCGAAGTAGCGCCAGATTTATACTTTTGTATTTTCTTCATTGAATCTCCTTAATCTCCCGAAGCCTGGGTCGAAAAGTTAAATTTGTTGATTGCACAGTAGCTAAAGTCGGCGTTAAAGGTGCTTGGCATCTTGCAGAAGTTTGAGGTTGTCATGATGTCGACATCGCCGTTAAGCGTTCCGAGAATGAATGAGCCGGAGTAGAAAAGGCGGTTCGTTGTTGCGACTTGGGCGGGCGGGAAAAGGACAAAGTCGTAGAGCGCGAGGTCAGAATCGGAGTCAGAAAGGAGTTCAACGGGCTCGAACACTGGGATGTAGGTGACTTGGAAACCTTTAGTCGTTCCGGCGTTATCGAGCGTGCGCGCTTCCGGAGTGCCAGTGAAGTAAGTGCGGCTGTTTGAAGCGTCTTCGGAATAAATGCTCCAAGCGCAAATCGCGCGGGAAGAGTCTTCGATTTTTACGAGACGGAAATCGCCTTCTCGACCGCGGCTGTCGTTGATGGTTCCGGACGCATTTTTCTCATATGGGAAATAGGTGCCGTCGCTCAAACGAATACGGAGTCTTAAATCGTCTACGGAGTTGCCGTCGCCTTTGACGTAATGGCTACCTACGGCAACATAGCCCGTGTTCCAAATGTAAGTATATTTTCCGGAGCAGAAGATGCCGCCGGTTGGAACGGTTTTTGTTTCCGTGCTGCTTATTTTTATGCTCGCGTAAAACTGCTGGTAGACTGAGTAAAGACCATCATTACCATGGTCGCCGTCACATGCGTTTCTGGCGGCGCTATTTGCGCTGTAACGCGAACAGAAGGAAGAAATGCTAGCTGGAGGCGAGTCTTGAATTGAACTCGTCAAGTCTTCAATCAAATCACGTCCGACGGCGTTGACGGTTTTGATGGCGTAGCCCTTGCGGTAAATAGTAATAATCTCGTTCGTGATGAGGGAGACGGTAATAAGAAGCACAGAAATAAAGGCGATTGCGAACGTAAGTTCAATCAGCGTAAAGCCAGATTTATGTTTTTGAGAAAGTTTCATTAGTTGCCTTTTCCTCCGCAGATACTGCCGAGCGGATTATCGTCACTTTTAAGGTCATCTTGTTCGACCATGTTGACGCCGGAAGAGTTTGCGGCACGGAGGTTAACTCGGACGTCACGACGGTTCCCACTGTTCCCGAGGTCGTCGGAGTCAACGCAGATGTCGATTTGCTGTTCGGAGAAGATTGATGGGACAGGCGTCGAAGCGTTTGGGTTGCCGAGATATTCCGTAAACAAGTTGACGAGTTCGGCCGAGCCGTTGCGTCCGGCGACCGTGTGTGCGCCAGTTTCTAGCGCGTTGGCGAGATCCGGAATTTGGACGCGCTGGCCGGTGTTGTCCGGATAATATTCTGAGGAAATATATGTATGGATTGTTCCCGAAGTTGGGGAGCGAACGATTAAAATCATGCGGAGGAATTGAGTACCGTCGGCAAAACTGGAATTTGCGGTTCCGTTTTCCAGGGTTGCATCCCATGGAGCAGTATATGTCGTAACGCGATATGCATGGTAGTCCTTGGAGACATTTGTTCCGGCATTATAAATAATGTTCGCGTTGACCATGCGAAGAACATCAAGAGTGTTCGTGGCGGAAATAGAAGCGGAGTTGACAGCGTCACCGACTACGTCGTAGATATGAACAGTCTCCGAGGAATGCGCCTCGCCGCCTTCGTATTTTTGTTCGCCAAAAATT
>CAZQMP010000074.1:0-1983 GCA_964594565.1 uncultured Candidatus Saccharibacteria bacterium | reverse complement strand
AGCAGTGTATGTAATTGTATTGCTATAGGTCCCCGCCATCACGTCACTGTCGACCATGATCGCATAATAAACATCGAACTTATTGTTGGTTGTATCGCCAGTTTTTTCAACGCCACCGATGGTATAGGTTCCAAACCCGTTCGTGGTTTCCGTGCTGGCTTTCCATATTTGTTGCGGAGCTGTAGAATCCGGAACTGCTGCCCATTTGGTTGAAGTATAGGCATTTCCGCCGTCCGTAATCGTCAGTTCTTGGCCAATCTTACCCGCAACAGTAGTTGTTGCAAAGAAATCTGGAGCAGTCGCTACTGTTTTCGAACTAGGAATTGATGTTCCAGGTACAGCAAAACCCCATCCCGACTTCGAGAATACTGCTGGGTTCGCCCAAGTTGATTCAACCGCTGCAATGGTTGTGTTCGAGCCGGACATGACCAGTCCGTTCGAGCTTCCCGACATAGATAAGAATACAGTATAGTATTTGCCAGGAGTATTCACGCCGATGGTCTTTTTGAGAATTTTCATCGTGCCGATATTTCCGGTTGAAGTCGACTTCGAAGTCGGCGTAATGTCGCCGAATAGAACGTCCCCATGGTTCGTATCTCCGATTGCACCATTTCCATAATCCGGATCGAGCTCAATACTCATCGCTCCCCAGGAAATTGTTAAATTGACCGTATTCGCGGCATTTGCCTCTACGATCAAATATGGAAGGATCAAGAATCCAAAAACAAAAACAGCCAGACCAATGAGTGAACCCCTCAAAAGCCGGCCATATAATATGGTTTCTGCAACCTTCCCAAGTTTGTTTTGATGTTTATTAATCATGTTCCTCCTATGTTCTACTATCTAGTATACATTATCATTATGAAAAAAGCAAATGCTTTTTTGTCATTGTTATTTGCACATTAAAATGTCACCATGTATTTGTTTATTTTTGTGTTATTTTTTAAAAAATGTCATCCCATTTATGAATTTTTGCGGTATGGTATTATAGGGGGATTAAAAAATAACCAAAAGGAGGACCCTATGAAAAGGGAAAAAGCCAAAAATAAAACAAAAAAGTATTCAAAACCCATCTCATTATCACTAACAAACTTCTATCGAATAATAATGACGAATCTTAGCCCCGAGGAGGCCGAAGAGAAATATCACATATCTAAAACCGCATATAAAAGAGCAAAAAGTCTTTTCGGAGATTTCAATCAAATCCGATTAGAAAACAAAAAACTAAAACAAAAGAACGAACAAATTAAGGAAAAACTTGATAGCGTTCAGGAAATGAACACAATACTAGATCAATCAGAGATCTTCAAAAACGCAACCCAAGCTGAACGATTAAACGCCGCTGAAAAGATCGCACAACAGGTTGACGAAGACGGTAAACAGCTTTATCGCTACAACACTATCACAAAAGCATTCCATATACCGTCCGGTTCATTACGCAATCGGCTCTTTCGGGGGTTACAAGGCAAGACCAAAGCCAAAGAACGCCACGACAAATTGGTGCCTATCATCCGAGAAATTTGGGAAAAATCGCACAGAATTTATGGGTCAAGAAAAATCTGGATTATGATATTGCGCACACATCCTGAGATTGGTAGAGTAAATTATCGTTATGTTTCTCAAATTATGAAAGAAGAAAAAATATCCGCCCCAAAACAAAAATATTCCTATAGTGTATCAAGAAAACACTGGAGAAAAAAATATGCTTCCATTGTCAAACATATTAAAGGCGACAAGATTGAATTAAAGAACAAACAAATCGTTTATCACCTTGTAAAGAAGTTCGATGCCGATAGACCAAATTATATTTGGTGCACGGATTACACTTATTTCAACTTAGAAAACGGCACTCAAGTTGTTCTCATAACTATTATTGATGTTTACAGCCGCAAAGTAATTACTTGGAACCTATACCCTACTCCAAATTCAAAACACACAATTGATACAATCAAAAAAGCCGTTCAAATTCAAAAACAGGCCCCT
>CAZQMP010000073.1:0-2042 GCA_964594565.1 uncultured Candidatus Saccharibacteria bacterium | reverse complement strand
GAGGGGCTTTTTGTTGCATTTTCCTCAAAAATCGTTTATACTTTAACCATAAGGAGTATCATGGCAAACAAAAAATCAACCAAACCTTCCATGCAAAAATTCAACTTCGGCGTAAAGATTAATCTCGGAATTTTTCTTATCGTCGCAATTCTTTGCGGATTCGTGTTCCCGAAAATGATTTTCGAGAAAAGTCTTCCTGAAGATACCAACCCAATTTATACTCACGAAAGCTTCATTTATCCGATTCTCTATGACGTCTGCCCTTGCAGCGCAAGTGAAGATTATGATTACGATTCCTGCGCCGGTTACTACGCTTGCGACAAAGCTAACATCACTTATAACCTCGATAACGCCCCCGAAGACGCGCTCGAAGCCGCAAAACGCGATGTCTGGTTCGAGACCGAAATCAAAGGTGTCCGTACTCAGGTCATTGTAAATAACATCTACCTCCTGATGGATTTAAGTTACATTATCGCCGCAATTAGCCTCCTCTCCGGCCTCATTTACGGCATCCATAACTTCTCAAAAACCAGAGAATAAAAATTCGCCCCTCTTCCGAGGGGCTTTTTGATAGGGAATCAGAGGTTAAAAACCTTTTCGAGATATTCTTCGTGGATTTCGTCGGCTCTACGCCAGAGTTCGTTGTTAAGTTCCTTCATCTGCTCCATCAGCTTCCGCCGCAGCTCTACTTTTTCTGCTGACGTCAACGCCGGATCCTTAAGTTTCTTCGCGCCGTCGTTATAAACGTCGTTCACCTTCATCCGGTATTCGTCGAACAAAACTTTCATCCTCAGATCAGCTTCGTTGCTTGCGTCTCTTTCGATGTCGTCGCGAGTTTTCGGGGCAGGTTCCGATTTTCTTCGGAAAAATCCAAACATCTCCATCCCTCCTTAAAGTGCAATGTTTTATCTTTTCATTATACCACAAAACTCCAAAAAAGTCAAGGTTACAAACTCTTCCACCTTTGAAAAAGCCCCTCCGAAGAGGGGCTGGAAAGAGATTAGGATTTGTGACCGCGACCGACAAAGTTGTTGAACTCGTTAAGCGAAAGATTGTCGCTGACAATTCGCCAGGCCGTAATCTGGGGGAAATCGACCGTCAGAAATCCGAGTTCCATGTCGAAAATCGCCGGCTGAATCAGGCTCGACCGTGTCACGAAATCCGTGCTGGAATAACAGGGAACGCCAAGTTCCGGCGCCCCCGGGAGGTTTGGACGACTAAGCGAAGCCGGATCGTCTCCGTAAGTCGCCGTCTCGAAGTAGAGGTAACTCTCCGTGACATATACTTCGGTTCCGACCTTAAGGGAATTACTCCCCGCAAAGCCGAAAATCATAATCGGTGTGCTCCGAGGAACCTCAAGCTGCGAGAGCAGGCGCTTCATGTTCCGCGGGCCAACACCGGCGAGGATGATCTCTTGATCGGATTCCTTGAAGCGCTCCCGCGCAATCTGGAACTCATACGTCGTTGGCGTCAGAATAATCATTCTCATTCCTCCAATCTCTGGTCTAAAGGTGCGAGCAAGTTGCTCAGAACTCTAATATACCAGAAAGTTGCAGAAAAATCAATAAAAATCTCTTATTTTCCTCTTGAATTTCTCTTGAAAATAATGTAAAATATCATTAAGAAGCAGTTTGCCGAATTTTTTTGTAGCAAGAAGGAGCCGGCGATCCTGAATGCTAAAACTCGGCAGTAATCTTCGGCGCTAAAGATTACTAACTTAAAGAACAAAGGATTTTTGTGAAATCACAACCGAATGTTGGCAACGGCCGCGTCTTCTTTACCGAAGGCGACCAAGCCCTCCCTATTCCTGACCTGATTGCCCACCAAAAGGACAGCTGGGAAGATTTTGTCAAATCCGGACTCCGCGAAGTTTTTAACGAGCTCAATCCAATCGAGGACTACACTCACCAAAAGCTCGCTCTCCGCTTTAAAGATTATTACTTTAAAGAGCCGTCTGAGTCTGAACGCGACGCAAAATACAACTTAACAACTTACGACGCTCCGCTCCATGTTCTCGTCGAACTCGAGAACAAAGTTACCGG
>CAZQMP010000072.1:0-2077 GCA_964594565.1 uncultured Candidatus Saccharibacteria bacterium | reverse complement strand
AGGGCGTTTATAGTCGACAAAACGACGTTTAAAGTCAAAGACGATTGCGTCGAGCTCAAAGTTCAGGATTTTTCCGTTTTGATCCGGGCGATGTTCGAGGACTTTATTCATGAAGGTGCGGCCGCGGGATTTCAGTTCGCGGATTTGGGAGGCTTCGATTTTCTCGATTTTTTCGGCATAATCTTCGGTCGGGAGGCAGAATTTGTCGAGAATGTCGGACTTTTTGTAGAATTCGACGGTGTCAGGAAGGACCCAATACGGGATGTCGATGCCATTTGTGACGGCTTTGAATTTTACTTTTTCACCAGAAAGGTCGCGGTAATTTGCGACGCGAGCATGGAGCTTCGAAACGCCAGAGCGAAGTTCGGCGATTTCGATTGTTACGGAAGAAAGGCGAATACGACCGCCTTCGAATTTGTCGCGAAGCCATTTTTTCACGGCTTTCGACTTTAAGTTCGGATAAACGAAACGTTCGAATTGGTCGGCGCTAAAGGTCGCTTCGGCAGCCTGGACGAGAGTATGGTTTGTATAGAGCGTATGCTTTCGGGTATAGACGACGGCTTCATAGAAATCCATGCCGTTCGAAGCAAGTTCATCAAGCCGAGCGAGCGCGGCAAAAAACGTCGCAACTTCGTTTAGTTGCATAATGGCAGGGCGAAGACCGACAAGTTTCAGAGCTTGATAACCGCCAAAGCCGAGAGCGACTTCTTGGTAAAGACGATGGTCGCCGCAGGAATCACCGGAGTAAAGTTCGCCAAAGTTCGGTTCGGTCACGGAGAGGATGCGGGTCGAGTTGAATTCTTTCATGACGACGTCGAGAGAAACGAGACTGCCGTTACATTTTATGTTTACGTTGTCGACAAACTCAAAGCCGAAGGATTTATAGTCAACAGGAACAGACTCGTCGAAACTGACGCCGTTTTTGAAATGTTGATGAAATTCGCGGGGATAGAACGGGGTTATCAGTGTCAGCGGGACGTTCATCGCTTCGGCGACACGACGAGTATCGGCAGCAAGAACCCCAAGACCGCCGCCACCACGGATTCCGTTTTTCTGGTCGTAGAGTTCGATTGTCCAGTACGTGTATGGACGATCCTCGGAGAGAGATTTGGTTAAGTTTTCGCGGTTTATTGCCGCGTAAAATTCGTCAACATCTTCGATGTTTTCGAGCGCATGCCTCTTACTAAAAATCATACATCCATTATAACATAGAACTTATGGTTTTTGGAGAAATTCATTTTAAAAACCGCCCCTTTACGGGGGGCGGTGTGTGGTTATCCGTCGATTAAGTCTACGACCTTCACGCCACGGTCGACGGCAAGCCTTTTCTCTCTATCGAAATAGAAATTAAGGTAAAACTCGATAATCCCGAGTGTGGCGGAGTCGGCGAAAGCATTGTTGTTGCTTACGATCTTTTCGCGGAGATCTTTCGAGATTCCAGGGAGAATTTCGATTCCAGAGTCGCTTAGTTCGTCGAGATGCTCGTGGATTGATTCAAATTTGTCGAGATTGATACGAATCAGGAACTTTTCCAGAGGATTCGCGATCAAAACTCCGCCAATATCCGAGAGCGTGAGCTGGGTTTCTTTTTCTGCGCGCTCAAGTTCGCGTTCTGCACCGAGGCGCAAGAGAACCGAGTTCCCCTTTTTAATCTCTTCAACCATGAACTGGCCGGAGACATGTTCCCAATCGACAGCAATAACGCCAATCAAGGGTATGGAATTCGAAGTTAGAACTGGAACATGCTTCTTCGGAAAAACTATCGGACGCATATAACCACCTCCTTTCTAAAGTTCGTTGCAGATTACTGCAAAACACTTGTATTTTAACACATTTTTATGATAAAATATAGGTTATGGACGTAGATTCCCTATTTTGGGGATTCGCCAAGTGGTAAGGCAGTGGGTTCTGGTCCCACCATTCGGGGGTTCGAATCCCTCATCCCCAGCCAAGTCTATTTCCATTGCGTCGTTTACGAATCAAACGCTATATGATAAAATAAATTTATGCTGTGATAGCTCAGTCGGTAGAGCGCATCCATGGTAAGGATGAGGTCCCGAGTTCAAATCTCGGTCGC
>CAZQMP010000071.1:0-2266 GCA_964594565.1 uncultured Candidatus Saccharibacteria bacterium | reverse complement strand
CTCTCGTGATATCGAGAAAATGCGCATAAAGATTGTCGACCGGACGATCAGACTGCGTAAGTTCGCAGTAATGTTTGTCCTGTTCGGACAGACCAGAATTGTCGGTCTTAAACTTCATACTTCCGAAGATTCCGTGACGCGCGCACCAACCTTGCATAAGGACAAATTCGGCTTTGTCGAAACACTTTGTGATGTTGTCGCCTTTTTGGACCCAGACAAATTCCTCGCGGTGATTCCGACGAACTTCGTTCGGCAAACCGACAAGATAGTTGTCGTAGGCTTTCAGCTCGAGTTCATCCTTCAGCTCGCGGTCCGACGTTGCGTCGTCGGTCCAATCTCCGATTTCGATTTCGCCAATTTCATGGTCGAGCATCGCGTCTCGGAGCCGGCCCCACTGTGGCGCAAAATTATAAATCCTCATCACGTAAGTTCCGAACAGGTCCTCGAAAAGGGATACCATCTTCTGAAGACTATAACCGTGATGCGCGTCGTCAATCAGAATCATTTCCGGACGAATCCGTTTTCCGTATTTCGGGTCATCGTAGAGAAAATCCTCAAGCGGAAAAGAGTAGGATCCGAGTTTAACGAACCCCATTCTCGGAACGAGCAACTGGTCCATCGCGTAGCTCCACTTTTCATAGAAAAGGTCGCAAAGCTCTTCAAAGTGCGGTACGAGTTGATACATATCATACAGGGTCATCTTTCTACCTCCTAATCAACATGTTCTCCATTGTAAAGACCTTTGATCGGCGAAAGTTCGATTGACTTATAACGAGCAATCGATTCGTACGCCAGTCTAAGAATCACAGTCATAAACTCAAAGATTGACGAGAATTCTCCGAAAGAATTCTTTCCAACTTCGAGTGCAGGAATAAGATAGAGGTCGGTTTCATGAATAAGGCTCGACATTTCCGCGTCGGAAATCGAATCTGCGCCAACGACTTGGCCATAGCAAATTTCCACCCACCGATAAAGTGTCTTTGCAAGCAAAGCCTCTCTGTTCTGGGACAGTTCGGCATAGAACCTTTCGACAGTTTTCTCGGGAGTTTCGCCCTCGAGTGGAATCATACGAAGCCGCCGAAGCGAACGCTGGATGTTTGGATTAAAAAGCGAGAAGTCGACATTTTCCAAATCTCCAAGCAAAATTGTTGCGATGGCATCGTCATCGCGAACTCCGAACGCAACAGCAAACGCCGCCATGAGCATCGCCCTAAGTCCGCGCGAATCTCCGTTCAGATATTTTCCGGTTGCCTCAAACGCAGTCATGAGCGCCATGTCGGCCTGGTCATAGATGAACTCGCCCGTATCGAGACGAACCTCAAGCCGTCCTTCGAGCCGAGCATGCGTCCGCGCAATGTCGTGTTTCTTCCGAACAACTTCCGGAATCGCAAACAACATCGCGAGCGGTTCGTTGACGGAACGTAGAACTTGCTGAAGCACGAACAAAACATCTCGATTCTTCCGGAATTCGAGTTCCTTTGTCTTCCGAGCGCGTTTGACGGCCGGAAGAAGTTTCTGGTCTGTTTCGAGAATGTTTTTGACAATCGAATCATGCGCCAGACTTCCGACCATCGACGTCAGATTTGTCAGTCGATCAAGCATTTTTACAATCAGCGCGTCGATGTTTTCATCCATCCGTCCATAGTAGCGAATCTTTGTTTCGGTCTTCGACTCATCCGGTTTTATCTTCATAATCGTAACAGCTTTGACCGCGTCTTGGACGCGTTTTCCGCCCGGTAAAGAAGAAAAATCCGCATGTGTGTCCTCTGGGACGTCGTGGAGCAGAGCAACGGTAACAACTTCCGGCTCAAGATTCAAAAGCACAGCGAGATATGCAACGAGAATCGGATGGCAGAAATATTTCAGCCCCGAACTTTTCCGAAACACGTCTCCATGTTTCTCCTGAGCGAAAGAAATCGCATCGAGCCCTTCCCAATATTTGTGTGCACGAAAATATCCAACAATCACGTGTACCATACGGTCATAATCGAACATCTGAAGACTCCGTAAGTTTTCCATGACTTCACCTCCTTGTTAATGTACTCCCCCAGATTACGCTATATTATATCATATTTTCAGAAAATTTGGAACTTGACTCAAACATAAGCGCGTATTAAAATGGAAGTAATGTTTGTGTGGAGGAAAAACGCTCACGGGGGGGGGTGCTTAAATCTCAAACGTAGCATCCTTCAAGGCGACACCTTGATTGAGGTCATGTTTGCGGTTGGGATTTTTGGACTTGTAGCAATTTCCGCCATCTCTCTCA
>CAZQMP010000070.1:0-2325 GCA_964594565.1 uncultured Candidatus Saccharibacteria bacterium | reverse complement strand
TTGATGCGCTCCTCAAATTCGCCACGGAATTTCGTTCCGGCGAGGAGCGAAGAAAGGTCGACTTGGTAAATATGTTTGCCAATTAAGAGCGACGGAACGTCGTTTCTGACAATTCTTTGGGCGAGACCTTCGACGATGGCGGTTTTGCCGACACCGGCTTCGCCAATCAAAACCGGGTTGGATTTTGTGCGGCGGCAGAGAATAGTAACTGTGCGTTCGATTTCACGGTCGCGGCCAATTACGTTGTCGAGTTTTCCAGTGCGGGCCAGTTCGGTTAAGTCCGTACCGAAGCGGCTGAGCCAGCGGAGGGAGGATTTACGAGCGTATTTCTTCAGTTCGCGCTCGGTTTTCTTTCTGTTCGCCTCTTCCTCAGTTTTCTTTTCGATTTCTTCGATAAGCTCGTCAAGGTCAACGCCAGCATTTTTAAGCATGTTCGCGGCGTTCGAGCTTGTTTGTTCGGCAATAGCCTCGAGGAGATGGAGCGTACCGATGACATCGAGTCCATTGTCTAGCGCGAAATTATGCGCTATACGCAAGGTTAAAACGGTCGATTCGGAAAGATTCATCATCGCCATCATACCTTCATTAGGGACGTCAATAGCGGGGCGATTAAGGGCTTTTTCCATGTCTTCCAGCGTCACACCCCAATCGTGAAGCATAGCTGCGCCTTCAGAGGTGTCTTGAGCAAGAATACCAAGAAGAAGATACTCTGTCCCCATATAGCCGTTGTTATAGCGCTTAGAGAAGCTATCGGCTTTCTGGAGCGCAAAGCGGGCGTTCTCAGAAAGAAGATTCATAATATCATTTAATTCGTCGTGCATGTTATCTATTATATAGAAAAAATTAGCACTGTCAAGCTTTGAGTGCTAAAGTTTATAGATTGACTTTTTTAGGGATTAGTGGTATAATTAAAGGATAGTACCTTACAAAGGAGGAAGAGTAATGGACTGCACGAGTCTTCAGATATGTGGCGGTCCGAACAAGGACGCCCTTTTCGACTGCTACAAGTACACTTACCCTGGGAATTTCATTCATAGGGTAGGCTTTGCATTCCTCGATCCGAGTCATCGGAAGTTCCACATGCGAGGAAAAGTCATTAGGTTGGCCTATGCCGACCAAACCGGAGAGAACTTCGAACTGATGGTTCAGCTTTACGAAGATCCAAAACACGCCGAAGAGTCGGAATGGAGCAAGAAGCTCGACGGTTATGTCGTCAGAATATCTTATTCTACCAAGACCCCGGCCGGTTCCGGCACGCTGTTCTATCCTGGCCCTCGTAAGCCTTCTAATCCTTATCCCCTCCCCTAAACGGGAGTTATTGCCTCCCCTTTTTAGGGGAGATTTTTTATGGAAAAAGACCCCGCTAGGGGGCCTCAGGTATCAGAGGTGTTTTGTAACTAGTCCGTCGCTGTCATAGAAAAGAATCGCCTGGACTCCGGGCTCTCCCGCCCAAAGTAAGCGAGAAACGGGAATGTTGTCACGACCGGCGTCGGTAGAAACGACAGTGCAGAGGTCGTCGACCGAGCGATTGATTGCGCCGGCGAGTTCGATTTCTTCTTTTGAAACGATATAACCGACAATTGCGCGTTTGGACAGTTCTCCGACAATAGGCCGCTCGGGAAGGGGCTCAAGGCTCGGCTTTAAAGTTACGATTTCTCCAGTTCCCTGTTCGTAGACGCTGACGGTCGAGTCGGTTTTATTAATTAATTTCTCAAACAACTTGGTCTTGCTATAATCATGCATTCGGTTTTCCTCCGATATAAATGTACTTGTCGCCGAAGCGACTGCGTCTTTCTATTATACCATACATAAGCCAAAAAGCAACCCCTTTCGGGGTTGCTTTTCTTCGCGTTAGCTTAGAAGTTGGTTATTTGATAACCTTGGTGATAACACCAGAACCGACGGTCTTGCCACCTTCACGGATAGCGAAGCGGTCGTTGTTGTTCATCGCGACAGGGGCGAGAAGCTTAACGTTGAAGGTAACTTGGTCACCAGGCATGACAATTTCCTTGTCAGCAGGGAGCTCAACTTCACCAGTAACGTCAGTTGTACGGAAGTAGAACTGAGGCTTGTAACCCTTTGCGAATGGAGTGTGGCGTCCACCTTCCTCTTTCTTGAGGATGTAAACTTGGGCTTCAAATTCGGTGTGTGGGGTAATCGTGCCAGGAGCAGCGATAACTTGGCCACGTTCGATTTGTTCGCGTTCAATACCACGGAGGAGAAGTCCAGCGTTGTCGCCAGCTTGTCCTTGGTCGAGGGTCTTGTGGAAGGCTTCGATACCAGTAACAACTGACTTCTGAGTTTCTTTAAGACCAACGATTTCGA
>CAZQMP010000069.1:0-2385 GCA_964594565.1 uncultured Candidatus Saccharibacteria bacterium | reverse complement strand
TTCCGCTTATGGCTTCAGACAACTCGTTCTTCGTGACCTTCCCGAAATTCTGCGCAATCACGCTCGTGAGCTTTATTGCTTATCTTCTCGCAAGTTATTTCTTGAACCTTGACGAAGTCGCTCCGTTCGTAAAAAAGCTAAAGAAAATTATCTTTAGAAACGTGGAGTCATAGTTCTTAGAATGAGTGGGCTAAAAATCACGAATCTCTCAAAAAGATTTAGAGATAAAATTATCTTTGATAACGTCGATCTAAATATAAACTCCGACGATTTTGTCATGCTGAGCGGGGAAAGCGGTGTCGGAAAAACCACCTTGCTGAACATGATTGCCGGTATTGAAAAACCGGACCACGGATCTATCCTTTTAGATAACAGACCGATAAATGCCAAAGACGTTGGTTTCGTGTTCCAAGGTTTCTATCTCGAGCCCGATTTAACTATTGCTGAAAATATCGAACTCCCTGCATACTTCCAAACTTCAACGAAGAAAGAGCGTTCCGAGCGTATTGAAATTTTAGCAAAGGTTTTCGGCATAAAAGATATCCTAAAAAACAAACCTTCCGAAATCTCCGGCGGCCAAGCGGAAAGAGCCTGTATAGCTCGAGCAATTTTCAATAATCCAAAAATTATTTTAGCCGACGAGCCGACGAACAATCTTGACGAGGAAAACGCTGAGAAAGTTTTAAAAATTCTGAAGGTGCTCCACGATAAAACTAATGTTGCGGTTATTGTTTCGACTCATGATAAACGAGCGGAAAAATATTCGACGCGCAAACTTCAGGTCGAGGGAGGGAAAATACATGAAGATTTTTAATCTTGTAAAACTTGGCTATAAAAAGATTTCCGAAAACAAAAAGCGGAGTGTTTTAACAATCGTAGCAATCGGCGTACTCTCGGGAGTTATGTGCGGTGCAATTTTTCTATTCCAGGGGCTAGAAAATAGGCTTATTAAGGAATCGCTAAATTATACAAGTGGTAAAGTTTACCTACTGTTTGGTGGTTGCGCCGATATCGAAGCGTGCGAATCGCCAGACGAAACAATGGCCAAAGCAAACGAATATGCAGAAAAATACAATGGCGTAGTTGAGGGCGAAATTGCACATTATTTCTATCAAGAAAACGGTCTTCCGAACGTTGTCGCCACGATACCGGACGAATTCGAACCATTTCTGAACCTTTCCGAAACTGAGATGAAAAAAGACGTGCCCTTCTTTTCTAACGTTGATAATGATTATAGTCTTTTTGGGCTCGCCCTAACGTCTATAGAAAAAAGAGTTTGGAGTCTAAGCTCGAGTTTGACGCCGGAGTCGGACGGCAATAGCATGTTAGCGTCCATAGACAAAGAAAAAAAGTTCACAGAACCAATCTTGTCATTCAATACAATTGATGACGCCATGAGCTTTTATCTAAACGAAATCTGTATCAAGACAAACAGCTCAAGCTGTTTTAAAACAAGATTTAGGTTCCAAGAGTTCTTCGGAAATGCCCTAAGCGTTAAAATATCGTTCACGAGAATGTTTGAAGTTTTCAAAAAAGTCGAAATAATCCTAGGAATAATAGCCCTTGTCATTATGATTTTTACATTCCTTCGAATCATCCAAGAAAATAGCAAGACAATCGCGCTCTACCTAGCGCTCGGCGCAAAGAAAAAGGACGTTTTTCTCATTTATCTATTCTTTCTAATTAACCTTTGTGTTATAACTGGGCTGTTTGCCATACTATTAGGAGCGATCATTTCAATTTCATACAGCGCCCTTAATGCGTCTAAAGTCTCAGGCTACTTCAGTGCAGTTTATCTGTCCGAAATAAAGGTTAATTATGTCATAGGGTATAATCCGGAAATTCTGAGACTCGTTTTGATACTTCTAATATCCGCACCGATTGCTTCAATTCTAACCATTGATCAGCTCTCTCCAAAAAACACAGCAAAAAATATAAAACAATAATATTGTAAAAACGCTCGAAGAATATTCTTTCAGCGGCGACCAGACCATGGTATTCGATGCTTTCGCTTGGGCAGAATATGACGGATATTTTAACATTAAGCTTTATAAGAAGAACTGGTATGGAGGCTGGGACCAAGTTGGGTATAACTACACCAGGAGCCAGACGTCATCGGTGACGACGTCTACAAGCCCAAGGGGCGACAACAGCATGGGCGACTGGTTTCAGGTATACTGGGCGATGAATTGGGCCGGGACAACGAAAACAAAGTTCATCATCTCGACTCGCCGATTGAGTTCCTCCGCCGAAAGGCGGAGTTTTTATAGTTAAAATATTTCTCCGTTTCGTCAAGACCTTGCATACTTCGCAATTGTTTGCTAAAATATTCTCTAACGCTCTTTTTTCCCAGTAGATCAGTTTGGCGAGATCTTCGCGAGGTGG
>CAZQMP010000068.1:0-2429 GCA_964594565.1 uncultured Candidatus Saccharibacteria bacterium | reverse complement strand
TCAAAGCCAAAAACAAACATTTTAGCCAAAAATAACTCCACACTCTACACAAAAAAGACCGGTTTTCCTCGCAGTTACCGGTCTTTTTCTTGGGATATACCCCTGTTAATCTACGTATAAAAATTTTATTCAAATAAAAAATAGTCTCAAGGGACTATTCATGGTGGAGCTGCCGGATACTGCCTCCGGGTCCGAAATATCACTGGATACCATTCTACGCAAATAGTTCCCTGTTTCATCTCGATATCTACCAGAAGCTGCAAGGAACGAAACTTCTAGCTATCATGACTAATTGTCGAGCTATCTATCGTCACAAAGATAGCCTTAATCCCGTAATTTGATAATTCAGCCCCTACGGAATCTCAGGACTAAACCAGCCTTATAAAAGATTATTTAGGCAAAAGCAGGCATGTAAGCAACACGCCTTGCAGTAGTGTTTTCAGCACTTATTTAACACTTACGGTGTTCAATCGTTACGCTTGATATCTGTTAATAATCCGTCTAAGCTTTGTCAGCCCCAACTAACCTTAAGTATATCATACTTTAAGAGAAAAATCTACCCTAAATTCCCCTTGTTCTTTTTTGAGTTTTATCATATCCTTAAAGTATATGATCGCAAAAACATTTTCAGCAATACCTTACGGATACGAAGGGCGCCTCGTTGAAGTTGAAGGTGACATGAACAAAGGCCTGCCCGCGTTTAATATCGTCGGGATGGCCAATAAAACCGTTTCTGAGGCCCGTGAACGCGTCAAAAGCGCAATTATGAACTCCGACTTTTCTTTTCCCGACAAAAAGGTCACAATAAACCTAGCGCCCGCCGACCTCCTAAAGGACGGTTCTTATCTCGATCTCCCAATCGCCCTTACCGTCATGGTTCTCTCTCACCAGCTCCTCCCCACCGACGTAGAAAATCGCCTGTTCGTCGGCGAACTCTCCTTAAATGGAGATCTCCGCCCTGTTCATGGAATTATCAACATCGTCGAAGCTGCAAAATCCGCCGGTATCACCGAAATCTATTTACCTCTGGACAATCTCGACCAAGCTTCTCTACTCTCTGGTGTTACTCTTATCGGCGTTAAAAATCTTCGCGATCTTTTTCTCCATCTCAAAGGAGAAAAGTTCATCAAAAATCCAGTCAAAAACGTTGTAGAAAATATCAAAACAGATAAAAAAGGCCCCTTTCTCGACCATATTCGCGGCCAAGCTTTTGCAAAACGCGCACTTTCGATCGCTATCGCCGGACATCATAACATTTTAATTTCCGGTCCTCCGGGCGCAGGAAAGACATTACTCGCCCGCGCAGCTGCAAACCTTCTTCCTCCACTCTCTCCTGACGAAATGATCTCAATTACAAAAATCCATTCAATTTCCGGCGAAGCCGACGGAATTGTTTCTGAACGTCCTTTTCGCGCACCTCACCACACCGCAAGCTCAATCTCCATCATTGGCGGCGGCTCGAAAGCAACGCCGGGCGAAATATCCCTCGCCCACCTCGGCGTCCTTTTTCTGGACGAAATCCCAGAATTCCCTCGTTCCGTTCTAGAAGCCATGCGTCAGCCCCTCGAAGACAAAAAGATATCAATCTCGCGTGCCAACTCAAAAACCGTCTATCCCGCCGATTTCATGCTTATCGCAACCATGAATCCATGCCCTTGTGGCTATCTTGGCGACCCCACGCACGAATGCACCTGCACTCAAACCCAAATTCATAACTACACTAAAAAGCTCTCCGGTCCTCTCTTCGATAGGATCGACATGAATATTACCGTCTCAAAAGTCGACAACGCCGACCTTCTCTCAAATAGAAATTCCGCAACCTCCTCTGAGACTCCCGAACATAATGTTGTAAAAAATAAAATAACAGATGCAATTAACCGTCAGCACGCCCGCTACAAAAAAACCGATGTTTACAACTCTTCCCTAACCTCTCATCAAGTCTCGTCTCTACTTCATCTTACAAAGTCTGCCGAATCCCTTCTTCAATCCGCTTCAGAAAAATTAAACCTCTCCGCACGCTCCTATTTCAAAGTTATCAAAGTCGCCCAAACTATCGCCGACCTTGATGGGGCTCCAGAAATCGACGCCCCACACATTTCTGAAGCCCTCAATTTTCGTAAACGATAACCCGTTTGACCCCTTGATTTTTTTTGAAAAATTTAGTATAATGTCAAACAAGGTTAATTCAAGAGAAAGGACAATTCCCATTAGTAAAAATTCACGTACCAAACTAAACGGAGAAATCCGTTATCCTGAAGTTCGCGTAATCGGAGCTAATGGAGAGCAACTCGGAATCATGTCGAGTCGCGATGCCCAAATTCTCGCCAAGAATGAAGGTGTTGACCTTGTAGAAATTGCTGCAAACGCCAACCCTCCTGTCGTCAAAATCATCGATTGGGGCAAATACCAATACCAAAAGATGAAAGAAG
>CAZQMP010000067.1:0-2465 GCA_964594565.1 uncultured Candidatus Saccharibacteria bacterium | reverse complement strand
TATTTATAGGGGATTTTTAACTTCAATAATCGCTTCATTTATGGTATACTGAAGATATAATTACGGAGAAAAAGAAAGTCATGGCGAAAAAAGCGACGAAGAAAGCCTCACTAAAGACAAAAACCCAGCGCGCTCGCGCGAAGTTTCTAGCGAGCTATTACGGAAACCCGATTCGGGATATGAAACTTATCTGTATTACGGGGACGAGCGGAAAAGCGACCACGGCGCACTTCGTTCACGAAATTCTTCGCGCGGCAGGACAACACGTCGCCGTGCTTGCGTCGGATTCGCCAATTAAAGCCTCTCTGCTGCATAAATTCTTTTCTGACGCATGGAAGGCGGGTTCGAACTATTGCGTTGTTACGGCGCCCGCAGAATCGCTTAAAAACAACGTTTTTTATGGTCTTCCTATTTCCGTTGCGGCTTTGACTGATTATGTCCCGGCGTCGCTTAATGCGCCGAGCGTAGAAGAGTTTGTTTCCGACGAAGAAACGCTGTTTAAGATGAATCCGGAAACGGTCGTGCTCAATGAGGACGACGCGAACTATCAAGAATTCTCGAAGTTTACCGGAAAAGAACAGACACTTACCTACGGAACGAAGAGATCGGCGACGATACGAATCGACTCCGCGAAGCTCTACAAGAAAGGGACGGAAGCTAATCTTTCTCTTGGTTCGTCGAGGTTTACGACGGCAAGTTTCTTGACCGGCGAGCCGATTGTCTCTTATATGGCATGTGCGGCGGCGGTTGCAACAGCACTTCACGTTTCTACGGAAGTAATCGCCGAAGGTATTGCGAACTATAACCCAGAAAACGTTCAATAATTATTCGGTGATGTTGCCGTAGACATCTTCTTCTTTACGGCGGCGTTCTTCTTCGCGGCGTTTCTTTTCGGCTTCTTTGCGGAGCTGTTCTTCGCGGAGTTTGCGGAGGTGTTCCTCTTTCTCGCGGCGGAGTTCGGCTTCCTTAACTTTTTCTTTCAGGTATTTACGGGCGACTTTTATGTCTTCGAAATCGACAGGGCCGTCTTTTCTAAGAATCGATTTCTCATGACCTTTCCCTAGAATCAGGACAAGATCGTTTTTCTTCGCGAGGCGGATTGCGGCGCGGATTGCTTCTTCGCGGTCGAGGTTTACGGCGAGGTCCTTCCCCATCGTTTTTCCGGCCTTCTCGGCGCCTTCAACGAACATGTGAGCGATTTTCTCAGGGTCTTCGTCGCGAGAATCGTCTTCGGTTATGATTACAAAGTCGGAGTTCTTTCCGAGGATTTCTCCGCGTTCGGAGCGAGTCGTTTCGTCACGACGGCCGGCGCCACCATGGACGGAAATGATTCGGCCTTTTACTTCGCCGATTGCGGCGAAGACTTTTTCTAGAGCGTCGGGAGTATGGGCGTAGTCGACAATGACAGAGAAATCTTGACCCTCGTCGAGGCGGTTCATGCGGCCTTCGACAGAATCGAGCGCGGCAATCCCCTTCGAGATTTCTTCGTTCTCGAGACCAAGATGTTCACCGACGGCGACGGCGGCAAGAGAATTATAGACGTTAAACTCGCCGGGGATGTTCGTCTCGATTTTTATATCACCAACAGAATATTTTACGCCAGAAACACTCAGTTTGACGTCTTTTGCGCGTATTTTTCCATTTTTTATACCATAGGTGACATAATCTTTCGAGACTTTCATGAAAGCTTTCGAGGATTTATCGTCGGCGTTTATTACGCCGAAGCGAGCCTTTTTGAAGAGCTTACACTTCGCTTTTCTGTAGTTCTCGAAGGTTTTATGATAGTCGAGGTGTTCATGGGTCAGGTTCGTGAAGACGGCGATTTCGACGGGAATGCCGAGGGTTCGGAACTGTTCGAGAGCGTGAGACGTTGTCTCGAGAACGAGGAACTCGGCGCCTTGATCCTTTATCTTCCGGATTCGGGAGTTCAAGGTTCGGGAGTCGACGGTTGTCATGTGGTTCAGTTCGGGCTCGAGACGTTTTACGCCCCAAGCGACAGTCGTCATGAGACCGGTTTTATGACCGGATTCGTTTAACATTTTCCAAATCATGAAACAGGTCGTTGTCTTCCCGTTCGTTCCGGTCACGCCAATTACGCGAAGCTTACGACCAGGAAAGCCGAACTTTACGCCGGAGGCGAGAGCCTGAGCAAAATGGTACGGGCGGACAAGCTCGTTGTAGAATTTTAGACCTTCGAGTTTCTTCTTCAAGGACATGCTAAATCTATTTTATCATAAAAGTAGCTCTCTTTCGAGAGCTACTTGGAATTTTTCGTGTTTGTTTTTAAGCTAGGTTAAGCGGAGATTATTTCTCCAAATTCTTCGCACGGGTTACGCCAGCAAATCCGAGGCTCATCATGCGGGCTCCGAGGAGCATCATGACGGCGGAGACGAGGATAACGGAAGTTTTTACTTTCGATTCGATTGCAGAGTCGTCAGATTTCGTGAAGGTACCGGTGTCTGGGG
>CAZQMP010000066.1:0-2467 GCA_964594565.1 uncultured Candidatus Saccharibacteria bacterium | reverse complement strand
TCACATCGTCGAAACAAGTCGAAAGGGTCAAAATGCGATCCGAGACGGAAACTTCGGTAGAAAAATCGTGGTTCGAGCGAGAGACAATCAGGTTCAAGAATTCCGTAAATTCTTCGTCGGTTCGGAAAGTTGTTTCGATATAGTCGGACGTTGTCGGAAGGACGTAAATCGAAAAGATTTGCCAGACGGAGGAGGTTTTCTCGGTTTTTGTGCGGAGGAGGTAATTCTCGGGGGAGTTTATCCAGGCGGAAGAGAGGAGGTTTTTGAGGGAGCCGAACATGGTCTTATCGGTTCGACCGTGGGCGTAGATTATGTTGTTTCGGTCGGAAAGCTCAGGGTTATTTCGATAGTCGAGAAAAACCCAGCCGGCGGAATTATAGCTTTTGTCGAAGGAATGGAAAAGATAGAAGCGGTTGTCGGAAGTTTGGACGAAGGGGTAGTTTACGTTCGTGCCGAGGACTTGGAGCCAGCCGACGGTATCAGCGTTCTCGGATTTCAAGGCGGAAAGGTCGACAGAAAGGAGCGGAGTGTTCAAATATTTCCAATAAAGCGCGTCAGAATTTTCGGAAGTTGCGTCCGCGCTCAAAAGAGCCGACGATCCCTGTTCATCGGGAATTTCTTCGAGATTTGCGAGTTCGACGGCGGTCTCGATTTGAGTGTTTGTCGAGTCGGATTCGAGTTTGTATTTAAAAATTTTTACGGCGCAGAAGACGAGGACAAAGCCGGAAAGGATAAGAATCAACCCAGGAACGAGTTTTTTCGATTTCATGATAAGACTATTATATCATATTAAACGCCGGGTGAAAATGCTTTCAATCGACGGCGATGGTCTTTAAAATTTGAATCGTGGGAGCCAACTTCGGCCCAAAAAGCGTCGCTATGATCCATGTGGTTTAGGTGGGCCAGCTCGTGGAGAATGACATAGTCACGCAGTTTCTCGGGGACGTTCATGAGGCCGATATTAAGGGAAATCGTGCGGTTCGAAGAACAGGAACCCCAACGAGTGTTTGCGTGCGTTAGACGACATTTTTCGTAGGAATAGCCGTATTTCTTTGCCCAAAATTCAAGACGATACGGAAGGTATTCCTTCGCCTTTTTTTGGAGGATTTTCTTCTTTGCGTCGCGGGCGCGCTGGGTTTTCGGGTCGGAAACCGGAAGTTTTTCACGAACGGCGATGCGGTTCCGGTCGAGGAAACGTTTCGCGAGGAATTCGGTTGTATGGCTCGGAACGGACATGGCAAGCCGGCCACTTGTCGAGACCGTGAATTTTATGCCACGAACAAGCGGATTTTTGCGCACCAAAACTTCACCGAATTCCGGATCGTTGATAATCATAAAAACGCCTCTTTATTAAGCGAGCTGGGTGAGAACGTGGCGGAGTTGAGTCTCGAAAGTGTGTTTCCCAGAGAGAACAATCGGGGCCTCGACTTCAGACGGCGCTTCCATGCGCTCGATACGGGAATCGTATTCTTGTTTTGCCTTTTGGGCGGAACGATTTTTTAGCTTCAGACGTTGTTTGATTGTCGAGACGTCGGTCTGAATCCAGACAAGCGACGGATTATAGCCGGCACGACGAAGGACGTTACGGACTTCGGTTCGTTCACGTTCGGTGTCGAGAATGCCTTCAATCACGAGGGTTACGTTTGTATGAGCGAGCTGTTCAAGGATGAAAAGCGTCATCTTTCGATCTAACTTGTTTTCTTTTTCCAATTCCCCGAGATCGAAAAACGCGGAATGGAATTTCTTAGCAAAACGCTCGGAAAACGTCGTTTTCCCACTCGCTGGCGCTCCGAAAACTAGAATTGCTCTTGGCTGTACCTTATTACCTTCCATATTACCTCTATTTTATCATACTTTTCATATTTTATGGGAATTTTAGAACAAATAATCTAAATAATCTTTCAACATTCGCGTTCCGGACACGACTGGAAGATAGGATTTTAGTTGTTTTTTGGTCAAAAACTCGAGGTCAAAATCGTTTTCCCACGCCGCAGCGGCTTCTTCCATGCGACTGTAAAGGTTTTCGATTTCTTCGGCTTCATTTTCGCCTTCGACGCAAAGATAAGAATCTTTCGGACAATCAGCAACGCCACCGTCGTGTGTTGAGACGAGAAGGCACATGTTCCCAACGTCTTTTTCCCAGCTCGTTCCACAAGCCTCAAGACCGACAATCGGGATGTTTATCGAAACGTTCGAACCGACAGAAAGCGCGCGCGCGAGCTCTTCGTCATAGTCGGCGATATAGTGGACGTGTTCACGGAGATAATCATCTTTTCCGATTACTTCAAGGACGTGATTTAGCTTCGCCATCATATTTACGTCGCCTTGATGGACGCGGCCGGTTAAAATATAGTCGGCGTGATGGTTCATTAAAATGCGTTTCAGGCGCTCCGGGTCTTCGAATGGAAGCCAAGGGCGTTTATAGTCGACAAAACGACGTTTAAAGTCAAAGACGATTGCGTCGAGC
>CAZQMP010000065.1:0-2469 GCA_964594565.1 uncultured Candidatus Saccharibacteria bacterium | reverse complement strand
GTAATCGTCGCCTCTCATGACGACCTCGTCTGCCGTTACTCAACAAAAGTCATTACTCTAGGAGGAGATTCGCTCGGTTTATGAAAATCTTCGATCTTATTAAACTCGGACACGCTCACATCTACGTTCACAAAAAACAGAGCTTTTTAACCGTCCTTTCGACTGGGATTTTGTTCGGAGTTTTGCTTGGCGTTGTCTTCCTGTTCAACGGCCTGGAAAACCTTTTTATTCGCGCTTCCGAAACCTTAAGCGGGAAAGAAGTCTACGTTGTTTCGAGCTCGTGCACGAGCAACGGTAATTGCCTTCAATATGAAGACATGCAGAGTCTCGCCGCTCGAACTGCCCGCCCGTATGGTGGCGAAGTTAACGGAAAACTTGAAGTTTATAATTACAAAAACGGTGGCGCAACTTTCCGCGTAATCAGCGAAGATTACGTAAAAAACCTCATCGAAATCGATCTCGGAAAATACGAATCTGGAACTTTATTTAAGCTAATCTCTCTTGATGAGGCCGAAGAGTTAATAAAAACCGGCGGCGAAGAAAATCCAGACGAAATGACGTTTGTCAGCGCCCAAAAAGTCTATTCAATCTCCGAAATTAGCGACTTAAAGTCGAAAGTCCTCGGCAAAGAATTTATCGAAAGCTATCTCGTCCCGACGACTCCTCTCGAATCTGAAGAAGAGACTGCCGTAGAAACCGAAACTCCTGCTGAAATTGCTTACGAAAGAAAAGAGTTGCGCTACATCGTCGCTGGCGTAGTCGGCACGTCGAAAACTAGCCTCTCCCTCGCGAAGGGTTATGGCGACATTAAATTCCTCGACTTTTTCCTAGATCGTGTTGACTCTCAAGTTGCCATGACAGATCTCTTCGTCTCTCGCGACACTGATGCCTCCAAAAACTTCAAGGCCATTTTCGAGGCTTCCGACGAAGATTATTCTCTCCCAATCATTCGCTTCTCGAATCTCGAAGCCGCATACGAATATTACGAAAATGAAAACTGTAATCTCGAGCGTAACCTCGGACGTTGCTCAAGCTATACCGTCGCTGAACTCGTCGGCAACCGTCTCCAAACTAAAGACGCTCTAGAAACCGTCTACCTCTTCTTTAGATACGGCGGACTTGTGCTGCTTCTTATTGCAGTTGCGATTTCCGTTGCGACCTTCATTCGCCTTCTCTCTGAAAACGCTCGCTCGATTGCTCTTTATCGCTCGCTCGGCGCTTCCGGTCTAGACATTTTATTTATCCACTTCTCTTATCTTGTCGAACTTTGTTTGATTACCGTCCTTTTCGCTGTTATTCTCGGCGCGGACATCGCTACGATGATTTCCTTAAAAGATGCCGAACTTCTTTCCGGAATCTTAACTTCAATTTACTCTCGTTCCGTCGACTCTGGAATCTTAATCGGGCTCAGCTTTGAAGTAACGGAAATCGTCCTCGCCGTTCTCGCGACTGCCCCGCTTTGCCTAATCCTGACCCTCGACCAACTTTCGAGCAAAAATCTCGCCAAGAAAATCAAAGAATAATTTTAGCGTCTGACGACAGCTTCTCGAGAATCATCTTTGTCGAATGAATCTCGAGGAGTTTTTCCAAGCAGAAAACTAATCAACATATCGACGGTTAACAGTCCGACAACTTCATCTTTTTTGTCGATTACAATAAAGAAATAAGAATTCGTGCGTAGGAATGCCGCGAAGGCTTCCTCGAGCGAATAATCTGCGCGGACATAGAAAACTTTCGGGTCGGTGTACTTAAACGCGCGATCGGCATCCTTTATTGAAAGGGAATTGAGCGCTTCCGTCGAAAGCGTCCCGACAATTTTCCCCGTCGCATCAACAACCGGAAAATGAGAAAAACCAGACTTATAGAGTTTATCGAGCACGAGTGGTCCTAAAAATTCAGTTTCTTTAACGAACGTAATCGCTGGACGTTCAAGCATTACGTCGGAAACTTTCGTATCAGCAAAAGTCATTGCGCTCGCGATAATCTTCCTTTGCTTTGGAGAAAGAATCGTTTGCGAAGTACGTCGAAGCACGTCAAGCAGCTCCGCCTCGGTTCGTGGTGCGGGAATCCGCCTCGGCTCTTCTGGCGCCTTTTCACGATACTTCTCGAGTTTTGGGTCGAGGTTTTTAACAACTTTCTTTAAAAATTTTTCACTATTACTGGTCATCTTTGAAATATTATACCACAATTTTACAGATTTGCCTCAAAGTGATATAATACTATCATCATGAACATAAAATCTCTCGATCTAAAAAACTACCTTGGCAAAACCGTAACAGTTTCTGGTTGGGTTAATTCCCGCCGCGACCACGGTGGTTTGATTTTTATTGATCTCCGAGATTTTGCCGGTCTTATCCAGCTCGTCGTCACTCCGGATACAAAGGACTCTTTCTCGCTTGCCGAATCTGTCCGTGACGAGTATGTTCTTCGTGCGACCGGGAAAATGCGCGAACGCGCCCCCGAACTCAA
>CAZQMP010000064.1:0-2716 GCA_964594565.1 uncultured Candidatus Saccharibacteria bacterium | reverse complement strand
TCGCCCAAACTTACGGCGCCTTCAAAGAAAAGCTTGCCTATTTCTGGCTTCACTGCAACTTCCTAACAATCGACGGCGAAAAAATCTCGAAATCCCTCGGCAACATCGTAACTTTGTCCGAACTCGAAGAAAAAGGTTTCTCCGTTTTCGACTTTAAACTCTGGCTCTACCAAGGCCATTATCGTTCCGAACGCAACTTTACTTGGGACGACCTCGCCGCCGCCAAAACCCGTAGGTTGAAATGGCAAAATGCCTACGTCGCTCACTTCCAAAAAACAAGTAAATACGACCGCTCCCTGCTGGGTCAAATGCCCTCCGGTGATAAAACCAAATTTATCGATTTTAAGACGAAGATTCTTAGCGCCGTGAACAATGATTTAAATTCCGCCGCCGCCTTTGCCATTATCGACGAAAACTTGGACAAAATGCAGCTTCTCGACTGGTCTGTCATCGAAACATTTTTCGGACTCGACATTTCAAACGTCGACAAAGATGCCGAATATGAAGCTCTCGACCAAAAACTTCGTCCACTTATCGAAAAACGCGAATCCGCCCGCAAAGAAAAAGATTATAAAACCGCCGACGCGCTCCGCGATAAACTCGCTCGCGAGGGAGTCACCATTCTCGACTCCGCCTCCGGCCCAATTTGGCAATTTATTCGTTAAGCTATGTTAAAGACCGCAAAACAAAAATTTATCGCCCTAATCCTTACTTCGTTAGTTCTTTTTGTGTCGACGCTCCTTATTTTTGGCAGATCATACACTGTAACGATAGAACCGAGAACTTTTAGCGAACTTAATTCTCTTGAAGATGTCAGCGTCGTAATCGAACAGGAAGACCAAGAATACGTCGTCTTAACCGGCGAAACTCTCGAAAACGGCACACTCTCCCTTACCTTCGCATCAAAATCAAGAGGAAAAGTTTTTGTCGACGTTTATGTAAAAGACGAGTCGTTCCTTTTTAGGCTCTACGTTCACAGGTTTGGAATTATAACCTACGGCGACTTCTTCGGAGACACAACCGGCGACGAAATCATTCCGCTCACTGCCACGTTTCTTCTGCTCTTCGCGTTTTATCATGTCATCAAAAAATATCGCCAGAGTCGTAAAGAAAACCCCTATTCTTATCGAAACATCTTCTTGCTTGGTCTTATCTTCTTCCTTAGCCCGATTCTCCCCGCCCAAATTCTTCAAATTTTCAACTATACCGGACTCTACAAAACCGCAGAATTCTTCCTCTCCTCAACTACAGCCTTCTCGACCTACATCTTGCCCATCGCCTTCCTTGTCTTTCTCTTCGTAAGCGTTACAAACATCATCCTTCTTATTCGCGAAGGCTACTCCTGGAAAAATGCCCTCGGATTCTTTCTCGGACTCTTTCTTTGCCTCTTAACCATCGCCCCCGAACTCGCGAACAGAGCGCTCCAAACCTCCATGTTTATCGACATCCATAGACAAAGCGCAATCTGGCCACACCTCTTTCGCTTTTTTGAATCAGGCGTTTATTTTCTCGTTACATACCTTGAGTGTATTCTACTCTCAACCATCATCCTTAGCGTTCGCTCCGCCCGTCATCTCCCCGCTCGGGACAAAGACTTTCTCGTTATTCTCGGCTGTCGAATGAGAGACAACGGAAGTCTAACTAACATCCTTCGCGCCCGCGTCGACCGTGCAATCGAGTTTGCCGACCTCGAGCACCAAGAAACCGGCAAAGAACTTATTTTCGTTCCTTCCGGCGGGAAGGGCCCCGACGAACCGCTCTCCGAAGCAAAGGCCATGCGAAACTATCTCCTAGAAAAGGGAATTAAAGAAAATCGTATTCTTCTCGAAGACAAATCAAAAAGCACTTTTGAAAACCTTAAATTCTCTAAAGCCATAATCGAAAAACAAAACAAATCTGCGCGGGTCGCTTTCTCAACCTCAAACTACCACGTCTTCCGAGCCGGTATTCTCGCCAGTTCTCTTGGCTGGCAAGTCGAAGGAATCGGCGCCAAAACAAGAGCCTACTTCTGGCTCAATGCATTCGTCCGCGAATATATCGCGACTCTCGTCGCGGAAAGAAAGAAACATCTCATTATCATCATAATTGCGCTCATAACCATCTTCAGCCTCGCTGCCTTCCTCTATCTCGACGCAAATCTCTAATCCTGTACAAAATGCCCTTTTTATGCGATAATATATAGATATGTTAGTTTCTGATTTCTCTTATAATCTGCCCGAGGAAAGAATCGCTAAATTTCCCCCGAAAGAACGTGGTTCGACCCGCCTTCTCGTCTTAAATCGCAAAACCGGCGAAATGACCGACTCTTTCTACAGAAATCTCGACGATTTTCTGAACCCCGGCGATGTTTTGATTTTGAACGACACAAAGGTCATGCAATCTCGCCTTTTCTGCGAACTCGAAGATGGCCGCCCGCGCGAACTTGTCGTTCTTGAAAAACATGGCGACGAACCCGAAAAGGTCATGTATCGTGGCAAACTTCACGAAGGAGATATTTTAACCGTCCTCAAAGCTAACTTCTCCGGAAAAGAAAATTCTTCCGCAAAGCGCACCGAGGAACTCAAATCCCTCGAAAAAACCGAGTATAGAGTTAAGATTACAAAACTCCTCGAAGGCGGCCTTGCTGAAGTTGAGTCTAAAGAACCTCTCGCCGACTTAACTGAACAATTCGGCTCTGTCCCTCTCCCGCCTTATCTCCATCGCGACGCTTCTGAAT
>CAZQMP010000063.1:0-2716 GCA_964594565.1 uncultured Candidatus Saccharibacteria bacterium | reverse complement strand
TCGCCCAAACTTACGGCGCCTTCAAAGAAAAGCTTGCCTATTTCTGGCTTCACTGTAACTTCCTAACAATCGACGGCGAAAAAATCTCGAAATCCCTCGGCAACACCGTAACTTTGTCCGAACTCGAAGAAAAAGGTTTCTCCGTTTTCGACTTTAAACTTTGGCTCTACCAAGGTCACTATCGTTCCGAACGCAACTTCACTTGGGACGACCTCGCCGCCGCCAAAACCCGTAGGCTAAAATGGCAAAATGCCTACGTCGCTCACTTCCAAAAAACAAGTAAATATGACCGCTCCCTGCTGGGTCAAATGCCCTCCGGTGATAAAACCAAATTTATCGATTTTAAGACGAAGATTCTTAGCGCCGTGAACAATGATTTAAATTCCGCCGCCGCCTTTGCCATTATCGACGAAAACTTGGACAAAATGCAGCTTCTCGACTGGTCTGTCATCGAAACATTTTTCGGACTCGACATTTCAAACGTCGACAAAGATGCCGAATATGAAGCTCTCGACCAAAAACTTCGTCCACTTATCGAAAAACGCGAATCCGCCCGCAAAGAAAAAGATTATAAAACCGCCGACGCGCTCCGCGATAAACTCGCTCGCGAGGGAGTCACCATTCTCGACTCCGCCTCCGGCCCAATTTGGCAATTTATTCGTTAAGCTATGTTAAAGACCGCAAAACAAAAATTTATCGCCCTAATCCTTACTTCGTTAGTTCTTTTTGTGTCGACGCTCCTTATTTTTGGCAGATCATACACTGTAACGATAGAACCGAGAACTTTTAGCGAACTTAATTCTCTTGAAGATGTCAGCGTCGTAATCGAACAGGAAGACCAAGAATACGTCGTCTTAACCGGCGAAACTCTCGAAAACGGCACACTCTCCCTTACCTTCGCATCAAAATCAAGAGGAAAAGTTTTTGTCGACGTTTATGTAAAAGACGAGTCGTTCCTTTTTAGGCTCTACGTTCACAGGTTTGGAATTATAACCTACGGCGACTTCTTCGGAGACACAACCGGCGACGAAATCATTCCGCTCACTGCCACGTTTCTTCTGCTCTTCGCGTTTTATCATGTCATCAAAAAATATCGCCAGAGTCGTAAAGAAAACCCCTATTCTTATCGAAACATCTTCTTGCTTGGTCTTATCTTCTTCCTTAGCCCGATTCTCCCCGCCCAAATTCTTCAAATTTTCAACTATACCGGACTCTACAAAACCGCAGAATTCTTCCTCTCCTCAACTACAGCCTTCTCGACCTACATCTTGCCCATCGCCTTCCTTGTCTTTCTCTTCGTAAGCGTTACAAACATCATCCTTCTTATTCGCGAAGGCTACTCCTGGAAAAATGCCCTCGGATTCTTTCTCGGACTCTTTCTTTGCCTCTTAACCATCGCCCCCGAACTCGCGAACAGAGCGCTCCAAACCTCCATGTTTATCGACATCCATAGACAAAGCGCAATCTGGCCACACCTCTTTCGCTTTTTTGAATCAGGCGTTTATTTTCTCGTTACATACCTTGAGTGTATTCTACTCTCAACCATCATCCTTAGCGTTCGCTCCGCCCGTCATCTCCCCGCTCGGGACAAAGACTTTCTCGTTATTCTCGGCTGTCGAATGAGAGACAACGGAAGTCTAACTAACATCCTTCGCGCCCGCGTCGACCGTGCAATCGAGTTTGCCGACCTCGAGCACCAAGAAACCGGCAAAGAACTTATTTTCGTTCCTTCCGGCGGGAAGGGCCCCGACGAACCGCTCTCCGAAGCAAAGGCCATGCGAAACTATCTCCTAGAAAAGGGAATTAAAGAAAATCGTATTCTTCTCGAAGACAAATCAAAAAGCACTTTTGAAAACCTTAAATTCTCTAAAGCCATAATCGAAAAACAAAACAAATCTGCGCGGGTCGCTTTCTCAACCTCAAACTACCACGTCTTCCGAGCCGGTATTCTCGCCAGTTCTCTTGGCTGGCAAGTCGAAGGAATCGGCGCCAAAACAAGAGCCTACTTCTGGCTCAATGCATTCGTCCGCGAATATATCGCGACTCTCGTCGCGGAAAGAAAGAAACATCTCATTATCATCATAATTGCGCTCATAACCATCTTCAGCCTCGCTGCCTTCCTCTATCTCGACGCAAATCTCTAATCCTGTACAAAATGCCCTTTTTATGCGATAATATATAGATATGTTAGTTTCTGATTTCTCTTATAATCTTCCCGAGGAAAGAATCGCTAAATTTCCCCCGAAAGAACGCGGTTCGACCCGCCTTCTCGTCTTAAATCGCAAAACTGGCGAAATGACCGACTCTTTCTACAGAAATCTCGACGAATTTCTGAACCCAGGCGATGTTTTGATTTTGAACGACACAAAGGTCATGCAATCCCGCCTTTTCTGCGAACTCGAAGATGGCCGCCCGCGCGAGCTCGTTGTTCTTGAAAAGCACGGTTCCGAGCCCCAGAAAGTTATGTATCGCGGAAAGTTGCACGTCGGTGACGTGCTGACCGTTTTGAAAGCCGACTTTTCCGGACGTGAAAATTCTTCCGCAAAGCGCACCGAAGAGCTTAAGTCCCTCGAAAAAACCGAGTATAGAGTTAAGATTACAAAACTTCTCGAAGGCGGCCTTGCTGAAGTTGAGTCTAAAGAACCTCTCGCCAACTTAACCGAACAATTCGGCTCTGTCCCTCTCCCGCCTTATCTCCATCGCGACGCTTCTGAAT
>CAZQMP010000062.1:0-2750 GCA_964594565.1 uncultured Candidatus Saccharibacteria bacterium | reverse complement strand
AAATTCCGGCGAGACGTGCGGATGACACGCAAATCGGAAATTTTTCCGCGTACAACAACTTTTCCGGGACGAATCTCGGAGAGTTTTGTAGTGTTTGTGAAGTTTTCGTAAGTTCTAGGGAGATAATAAAGAAGGTCGCGAAAGGTCGAGATGCCGGCTTTTTCCATGATTTCGCGAGTTTTAGGGCCGACACCCTTGATGTCTTCGACTTTAGAGAACATCGACAGAGGCATGGCCGCTGTGCTCCTCTCGCCATTTTTTTATCTCGCCGTGGTTACCGGAGAGAAGAACATCAGGAACTTTCATTCCACGGAATTCGGCAGGCTTTGTGTATTGAGGATATTCGAGGTTATCTCCGTCGGAAAAGCTTTCGATAATTGCGGAATTTTCGCCACCGAGGACACCTGGAATCAAGCGGACGACACTATCAATCATAATTAAAGCAGGGAGCTCACCTCCGGTTAAAATGTAGTTTCCGAGAGAGATTTTATAGTCAACAATCGAAAGAATACGTTCATCATAGCCTTCGTAATGCGGACAGAGGATAATGTAATGGCCACCGGATTCGGAAAAATTCTTTGCGATTTTTTGGCTCCAAGGCTCGCCAACCGGCGTCGGGAGGATGACTTTTGCGTCGGGGTCTTTTTCTTTCACGGATTCAATCGCGGCAAAAACCGGTTCGCAACGAAGCAACATTCCGTCTCCACCGCCATACGGCGTGTCGTCGACGGATTTATGAGCACCGAGGCCAAAGTCGCGCAGGTTCACAAAATCAAACTCAGCAATCCCCTTCTCTGCGGCTTTCCACATCATGGAAGTCGAAAGATAGGGCTTTAAAGCTTCTTCAAAAAGAGTGATGATTGTAAATTTTATTTTCGGCATACCCTTTATTATACCATTTTCGGGTTATTCTTAAAAGAAAAGCGCCTCCCTTTCGGGAGGACGACAATGCTCTTTCGAGCGAAGAGGAATTTAACCATGGGTTCCTTCGGATACCAGCCAGTTGACGAATTCAACTACGGCGGTTTCCGCATCCAGGTCCGTGTCAGAAGAAATCAGCCAACTATCGTTGTAGCTTGCGGCGGATTTTCCGGTGTTGAAGTTTGTCGTGAAGAGAACGTAGTAGTTCCGGCCTGAACAAACTTTCTTACTCGAATCCGGAGTCCGGATAACGATATAAGCCGTTATTTCGAGCTCGAGCTCTTCGTTCACGAAGCGAACCGGAGCAGCGCCGGGTTTCGTGAACTTACATTTCCGCCAAACGCCAGATGAGGTGTCGCCGTAAATGACTCGTCCACTCTTGGACAAAATACGCTTCGCCTTCATCCGCGTCCAGCCAGTTCCGGCGAGCTCTCGGTCGAGCAGGTCAAGAACGTTCGTGGACTTGCAGCGGATTTCCTTGCCCGCAGCTTCGACCTGACAAGCTGTAGGAGCGCATGTTTTAGGCTTCTGAGGACAAGGAGTTTGTTCAAGACAACGATCACGTTCGGTGGGACACGGTTCATGAAAATAGATGGGTTCGATGTAGATAGCCGGCGGACGATGGTCGTGCCGGGGGTCGTAGTAGGAAACAGAGCCGTCTTCGCCAACAACGGGATCATACGTAATCCCACATCCCGTAGCGTAGGCAGTTGCGCAGAGACCACAGACAATGGCCAGTGCAAGAATCACAGCCAGAAAACGGTGCAACATGAAAACATTCCTCCTTTTAAGGTGCGATTGAGGCCCCGCAAGATTACGAGGTAATGAACATTATATCACCTTCTGGGAGGAATGTCAACTTTATTTTAAACTATTCTGTTTTGAGGATTTTCCCGGTGCCTTGCTCGAGATGGAGAAGGCGCTGATTGCGCGAGCCGCGGAATTTACAGGTCAAATCACGTTGTTCGAGAATAAATGGTCCGTCGATTAATGCGTCGAGGGATTTCAAGAATTCCCACTGAGTGCCGCCTTTTTTCTTGATTTGTTCGTAAGTATAACCGGAGAAGCTCCAAACGTTCCAGCCGAGTTCTTTGCGAACGTAGTCTGCGATTTCTTTACAAGCTTCGGGCTGGAGGAAAGGTTCGCCGCCACAGAATGTAAGACCAGCTTGGCCTTCAAATTCGGAAAGACGCTTTTTTATTTCGTCGATTTCAACTTCGAACCCACCTTCGAGGTCCCAAGTTTCGGGATTCTGACAACCTTTGCAATGAGACAGACAACCTTGGGTCCAGAGCACGGCCCGGAGGCCGTACCCGTTGACGATATTGTCATGCTCAAGAGGTCCAGAAAGGCGAATTTTTCCCTTTTCTGCGAGCGCCATCTTACTCCTTCCCAAGCGCACGATCGGCGTAAAGTTTTTCGACTTCGCGCCTAGCTTTTTCGTCGGTCGTATAGACACCATCGACATTATGTTTTACGCGCTCTTTTTCTTCGGCTTTCTTGCCGTCATTCCAACGGTCGAGAGTACCAACGAGATAGCCGGTAATGCGGCGGAGACGTTCAAACGGAATGTCGCCTTCTTCACGTCCGCAGCTTGGACAGACAGAACCGGAGATGATACCGGAGAATCCGCAGACGGGGTCACGGTCGACAGGGTGGTTTACGGAGCCGTAGCCGATGCCGCAATCATGCATTTTGCGAATGACTGCTTCGAAAGCTTCGATGTTTTGGGTCGGGTCACCGTCGAGTTCGATATAGGAAATGTGGCCAGCGTTACAAAGTTCGTGATATGGAGCTTCGATTTCGATTTTTCTGAAGGCGGAAATTGG
>CAZQMP010000061.1:0-2861 GCA_964594565.1 uncultured Candidatus Saccharibacteria bacterium | reverse complement strand
GAGCGAGTTGGTTTCAATCCAGGAGTTAAGGTTCGCTGCGCTTGTAAATGAATCGACTTTATATTCGGCGCCATAATTTGCGCGAAGAGTCTCGGCAAATTCGGGTTTGATTGCGTCGGCGTAATCCGTGCGCGCCCAAAGGGAGTTCGCGACAGCAAGATGGCCTTCGACATTTTCATAGCGCGGAATAGTGGCGGAGCCAAGGACGGCGTCGATTTGTTCTCGAGTTTCGCCATTAGCGCCGTCGCGCATCATTGCGAGTGCGTAACGAATAGAAAGCGGAGAGATGCATGAATTTTCGTTATAATTATGGAGTTTCAAGAGTTTGATGACGAGGTCGTCGTTTGCATTGATGTTTACCGCCGGGCGAGTTTTTGGTCTTATGGTCGTAACGGTTTCGCCAGTCTCGGCGCTAATCACGGTTTCTTCGACCTCGGTCGCTTCTTCTTCCTCTTCTTCAAGTGTAGTTTCAATGCCCGTAGATAAAGATGGGGTTAGGATGACTGGACTAGGTTCGGAATTGGAAGAGGAATTCGTGTTCTGGCCGCGGAGGTGTTGAATGGTAATTGGGCTTAGGACGCCGAGCCCAAAAATAACTATGCCTAAAATTATTGCGACAAGTGGGGCCTTGGATTTTACGGGCTTAGAGGTGATGATTTCGGCGGTTTCTTTCGGCTTCTCGGGCTCTTCGTTTGGCTCGACTCCGAAAGCTTCGTCGATTTCCGCTTCAGTCGGTTCTGCGTTGGTATTTTTCTCTTCTTCGTTCATAAAAATATTCCGTTTAAGGTTATTTTAATTATACCAAAATTCCCCCTTCCGAGGAAGGGGGATGGACTTCGATTCGTTAGTTATTTCGAAGAAGGAAGTTGGGTGTATTTTGCGTCGCCGAAGCCGAGAATCATCTCAAAGATAGGCTCGAGAAGGATGAGACCAATTGCAAAGCCGGTTCCCTTCTTGAAGGATTTGGCGAGCTTAACTTGCATAACGATGTTGAGCATGAAGTTAGCACCAGGAACAAGAGTGAGGAAGCAAAGCATCGGTTCCATGTTCAAAATCTGGAGCATGGTGTAGGCGTTATAAACAGGAATGAGGGATTTCCAACCATCTTTTCCGGCTTTCTTGAAAATCTTCCACTCGGCAACGATAACGAGAACGGCCCAAGCAATGGCGATAAGAATCATGAAGAAGGTTCCGATTCCAGCAAAAATTCCAGCAGTCGCGGCGCTGCTCGTCGAGACTAGGAGATCCGGGTCATAAGTTGAATAATAAGAGTTGTACATTTTTAATCCTTTGATTAATGTAATATTAACTTAATAATATCTTAAAATCGTCTATTTTGCAAGCTTTTTCGCAGCAAGGTGGACAAGCTCAGACCAAGACGAGGAAACGTGGGGAGTTGAGGCGAGCTGGGTGATGGTGAATTTATGGCGGACGGCAACAGCAACTTCCTGAATGACGAGTTCGGCGTTCGGGCAAACAACAGTCGCACCGAGCAGTTTATCTTTCGGGTCGGCAAGGATTTTGATAAATCCTGATCGAAAGTCGGAAGTGTTCGAGGCGGATACGCTTGAAAGAGGGAGGACGGCTTTTTTGCATTTGATTCCCTTGCGGACGCAGTCGTCTTCGGTTAAGCCAGTTGTTGCGACGGCGGGATTTGTATCGGTCGTGCGGATAAAACCTTCATAGTTGCGAAGATTTTTTGACTTGTTGATTAAGTTCGAAGCGGCGAGCGAGCCTTCATACGCAGCGCGTTCGGAGCTTGATTCTCCGCCAATACAGTCACCGGCGGCGTAAATATGTTTCATCGAAGTGCGGAGCATATCGTCGACGTCGATCCCATCTTTAGAATATTTTACGCCAGCGTTCTCCAGGCTTAGGTTTAAGGCAGGGTTCGATCCGGTCGCTAGAACAACGAGATTAGCCGTAACGGATTTTTCTTGGCCGCCACGCAAGAAGAAAATGCGCTTTAGGACGTTCGAGTCTTTTACGTTCTCAACAGCAACAACGCGAGATTGCGTTAAAACCTTGATGTGGAGAGAGTTTTCAAAATAGCCGTTTAGAAGCTGACCAACTTCCTCATCTTCTTTCGGAAGGAGTCGTCCAGCAAGATCGGCGAGAACGACGCTTGAGCCGAGTTCGGAAAAATAATTAGCAAGTTCGCAGCCGGTCGATCCAGCGCCGACAATAAAGACAGACTTCGGCGGACGCGGAAGACGAAGCGCGTCTTCGGGCGTCAAACAGCTCACGGATTCGATTCCGGAAATATTATCGCGGTTTAAAGAAGCGCCGGTCGCGATGATGTATTTTTGTGCAGCGATGACTTTATCGCCAAGAGCGATTTCGTAAGGCGAGAGGAATGTGGCATAGCCAGAAAGGCAGGTGATTTTTGCTTCTTCGAAAGCTTTTTTGGAATTTGCGCCAGAGCGGCGAGTCGCAAGCATACGCCAATTTTGGACGGTTGGATAGTTGTAACGAAGACTTGAGGTCGAGAGGCCAAAACGCGAACCTTTTAGCGCGTCATAATAAAGATGAGAAAATTGAAAAACCGCACGGCGAGGGATGTCGGAATCATTGAGCGACGAACCGCCCCATTTTCCAGCCTCGACTATTGCGACTTTCTGTCCCGCTTTTGCGGCAGCAAGTGCAGCGCTCGATCCGGCTGGACCAGATCCTAAAACAATTAAATCGTAGTCAAATTTTTTCTTCATGAATTAAATAATCTTGCCACGGTTACGATAAACGAACGCCAAATCTGGAGAATATTTATCGAGTTCGAGACCCACTACCCTTTCTAAATCGCTTTTTGTTATTATATCGCGGTTTTCCATCCAGGTCAAAACAGAACGTAAGACCTTTTCTAT
>CAZQMP010000060.1:0-3019 GCA_964594565.1 uncultured Candidatus Saccharibacteria bacterium | reverse complement strand
TCTCGGAAGGAAGAAGTAATTGAGATTCCGAAAGAGCCGACTGTTGAAGTTATTGACGATGCGACCGGGAGGAGAGCGGAGACAATTTCTTCAAGAATGAAAGAATATATCGCTAATCTCGAAGAAGAATTTACGTTGGTTGGGCGAAAAATTATGCGCGTAAGGATCCCAGCGGATAAAGCGAGGGAACTCGATGTTGAAGTTGAAGGATTTTCCGGGTTTATAAAAGTTTCTATCGATCGAAATGCGGCGGTTTCTGCGGAAGATAGCGATAGGATGTTGAAATATCTGGAAGCACAGGGAATTACTGATGCGCAATACATCGATGTAAGAATCGAACGAAAAGGATATTGGAAATAAAAAATCCCCTGACATGGCCAGGGGATGGTCGAGAGGTGGGAAGTTACCTAAGGAATGTGAAGCGACTGAAAATCGGAGCCAAAGTGTTTGCGACGGTCGACATCATTTTTATAAAGATGTCGAGAGCGACGCCGACAACGTCTTTGCGCGTATCGCCAACGGTATCGCCATTTACTGAAGCTTTATGGGCGGAGCTACCTTTCTTGTAGCCGGTAAGGAGACCCTGTTCGATATACTTTTTGGCGTTATCGAACGCTCCTCCGGAGTTGCCCATGAAGATGGCGCGCGGGATAGCGACGATTGTCGCACCGACTAGGATACCACCGACGAATTCAACGCCGAAGATGATTCCACCAATAACAGGTATGAACATTGCCAGAAGCGAAGGCGCGAGCATGCGGCGCAGAGCTTCTTTTGCGGCTAGTTCGATACAAGTATTGTAGTCGGGGTCTTTAGTTCCTTCAATAACACCAGGTTCGGATAGGATTTTGTCGCCAACATCGGCCATCTTTTTTGCGGCTTCGATTGTGTTGTCGGTCAGCATGGCTGAGAAATATTCAATCAAGCCACCGCCGATTATTCCACCGGCAACAACAACGAAGTTGGCGATGTTGAGGACGGGTTCGACGCCGTTAGCGGTGTAGTTGCCGACATAGGCTGTAATCAGCGAGACAGTCGCAAGGGCGGCTGAGCCGATTGCAAAACCTTTTCCGATTGCGGCGGTTGTATTTCCGACCGCATCGAGTTTGTCGGTTACAGAGCGTACATCCTCTCCAAGGTCACAAGATTCGGCGATTCCGCCGGCGTTATCTGCGATGGGTCCGAATGCGTCGATTGAGACAGTCGTGCCAACGAAAGATAACATGCCTAGGGCGGCCATAGCGATTCCGAAGTTACCGGCAACTTTTCCGGAAAGAAAAATCGCGATACCGATAATCAGAGTCGGAATCAATACTGACCGCGAGCCGATTGCGTCGCCTTTTGTGATGACGAAGGCTGTGCCTTCGGGAGCGATTTCCGCGAGACTGCGGGTTGGACGGAAGTCTGTGCTGGTATAGCGTTCAGTTACGATGCCGATTGCTACGCCACTTAAGATTCCGAGCACGGTTGCGATCCAAGGTGACCACCAGCCTGCGTGGAAGCTCGAGTAAAGTTCCTTGTTTCCAAAGCTCAAATAAGAAACTCCAAGCGCTATCAAAATCGTCAAAACGGCGGACAGATAAGTCGTCGAGTTAAGACTTGTAGCGGGGTTTTCTCCAAGCTTGCGCTTCGAGGTGATAAACAGAGCAATGAAACAAGAGAACAATCCTCCGGCCGCCACCAGGACGGGGAACAAAACAGAAGAGTTAAGCAAGTCTTCGGTTATAAGGGAGCTTTCTGAGCCAAACTCTGTCGAGAAAATCGTCATCACAATCATGATTGCGGCGACCATTGTAGCGACAAAGCTTTCCAGAAGATCCGAACAGTTGCCGGCGATGTCGTTGACATTGTCGCCGATAAAGTCCGCGATCGTACAAGGATTTCTCTTATCATCTTCGGGCATATCATGGCGAATTTTCGCGAGAATGTCAGAAGAAATGTCGGCTGCCTTTGTGTAGTTGCCGCCAGCCACGCGGTTAAACATGGCGACGGTTGAACAGCCGAGTGAGAAAGTCGTCAGGCGCATAATCGAAGCGTTAACTCCAAGGTCAAGGAACAGTCCGGAGCCTGGATCTAAGAGATGGACTCCGCCGTAGCCGAGTAAAATTGCGGCGACGCCGAGTACACCATAGGTCTGGACGGAAAGTCCGGGGATACTACCGCCGATCAAGGCGGTTCGGGTGGTTTTTCCGATTGCTTTGCGCTTTGAATCTCCTTCCGATAAAGCAATTCGGGCGGTGTTTGTTGTGCGGACGTTAGCATGGGTTGCAGTGTTCATTCCGAAAACGCAGACGATGCTCGACGCGATGGCGCCGATTGCAAAAGTCACGCCGCTCGTTCTTTCAATGAAGAACGTGAATATCAATGCGAGTACGGCCGCAACAATGATGACCGTCAGGTATTGAGTTTTCATGAAGGTTTTTGCGCCTTTGCGGATGATTTCGGCAAGGTGAACCATTTCTGGGGTTCCTGAGTCCATACCACGGATTTTGTAGTAGTTGTAAATCGTATAGACAATTACAACAAGGGACAAGCCGATGACTGGGAATAAAGGTTCCATAGAATTCCTCCTCTCGTTGTTAAGGTACTTCCCACCAGAGAGGATTTTAGCATATTTGACGAAAAAATGCGAGCTTAAGGATTATGTCTCGTCGAGATATTCGCGATATTTGCCGTTTAAGAACATTGACCAATCGGAAAAATCGCGTCCGCGGTCGGTATAGATATTATAAGCGCAGCGGACATTTGTCTCAAGGTCGAACGTGTCGCAATCTTCGCGGCCAGGGAGAATGCGAACTTGGAACACTCCGACGGAATAGCCATATTCGCGACCATTTTCTTCGAAAATTAAATCTTCATCACCGCGGACATTTATGTCACATTTTGATTCGGCTTTCATTATGGCGGTTGCGACCTTAGCGTCCCAATCGTATTTTTCGATTTCGCGGATGACTTTCGTGCAGTCGTTTGCGGCGAGTTTTACGTCTCCGAAGCCAAGACCTTTATACCATTCAGGGTC
>CAZQMP010000059.1:0-3024 GCA_964594565.1 uncultured Candidatus Saccharibacteria bacterium | reverse complement strand
ATGAACAGGGAGACCGGGGCCAACGAGAGATTCTTCGACTTTAGACACGAAACCACCTCCAGATTCTAATTTTCTAAACTATCAAAGAACCGCGACAAACTGGTCGCATATTTCTATTATACCACAAAAAGCGTAAAAAATCAAGAGGGAGACGACTCGCCAGAGCCGAGCTCGGCGAATTTGGCGGCCATGGTCGGATTGTTCCGGGTCAGTTTCTTTATAGAGAGATCGTCGGCTTTGTTGTTAGCAAGACGGAGATTGTTTTCGCTCGAGAGGAGGGCCTCCTTGGTCTTTTGGAGATGGTCGATGGTTTTATCGATTTCTTCGATGGCGTTTTTGAACTTTTTCGAGGCAAGCTCGTAGTTACGTGCGAATGAGAGCTTAAAATTATTCATGTCCTCTTCGAAGTGAGTAATGTCGAGATTCTGGTTTTTAACCTCGACAAGCTGTTTCTTGTATTCGAGAGAAGAGAGAGCGGCGTTTCTTAGGAGTGTGATAATTGGGATGAAAAATTGCGGGCGGATGACATACATTTTTTCGAAACGATGAGAGACATCGACGATTCCGGCATTATAAAGTTCCGAGTCGGCCTCGAGAAGGGAGACTAAGACCGCATATTCGCAGTGTTTTTCTCGGCGATCTTTGTCGAGTTCTTTGAAGAAATCCTCGTTTTTGTGCTTCGACGCGGTTGTTTCGTTCTCATTTTTCATCTCAAACATGATGGAAATAATTTCAACGCCGTTTTCGTCCGTTTCGCGGAAGATAAAATCGCCTTTTGAACCGGAGGAACGAGAAACTTCGTTGTCTTTCTCGAAATATGCGTTCGGAAAAGCGGCCGCGCGGAGGCGGTTAAACTCGTTTTCGCAATGTTGTTCGAGACTTTCTCCAATCATCTTCGTCGAAAGCTTTGCTTTCAAATCTTTCAGACGGTCGATTTCTTCGTCTTTTAACTTAAGCGCAGATTCGTATTTGTCGCGGGTCAAAATCTCTTTGGTTTTTGTTTCAGAATCTTTGAGTTTTAGCTCGTTTTCGAGCTTTGAAAGATTTTTCTCGAGCGAGGAAGTCGCATTTGAGACAGCAAGAGCTTTCTCCGCCTCAAAGGAAGAGATTTTGGCTTTCAGCTCGGAGATTTCAGCGTCTTTTTCGGAGCGAAGCTTAACAAACTCAGAGCGAGCATTATTCAGGGCCGCTTCGGATTTTAAACGGCTGGTTTCTTCGATGGAATGAAGACGAGACTCGAGCTCCGAATTAAACTCAGCGTCGCGAATCTGACGCGAGATATCGGCATAGCTCGACTCGTCAATTTTAAACGTTTTTCCGCAATTTGGACATTTGATTTCTGACATATATATATTATATCAGAAAATCAAATCTAGAACTTGTCGTCTTCGTCTTCAGCATAGCGGCGATGAGTACGACGGACAATCGTGATAAAGACGCCGGTGATGAAGAAGGTCGTCAGAGCCCACCAGAAGACATCAAGAGTCTCAAATGCGTAGAGTAACGGCGAACCTTCAAGGAAGGCACGGTAAGCTTCGAGAACGGCTTTGTATTTAGCGAGGAGGCTCGGACCAACGAGGCTTTTGCCATATTCAGAGAGCTCGCCATAGGCGATTTGGGCGGCTTTAATTGCGCCGCGAGAGCCAAAGTCGATTTGGTCTGGGTTCGGGAGTTTAGAAATCATCGCTTCGAACTCGGCAACTTGATCGAGAATGTCGAGGGCGGAGTTGATGATAGAAATGCGGTTATTGATGTCAAAGAGGTCAGCAATCGAGAAGTTCCCGTCGAACACACCCAAGGCCTCGGCGTAGCCAGAAGAAGCGTCTTCAAGGGTTGTTTGGTCTTCTGGGCGAACGTTTTCCGGAGTAATTTCTCCGCCGGTCTTGTCGTTCTCCTTAGCTTCTTCGAGGGCTTTCTCAGCTTCTTCGATGCGCTTCTCAAGCTCATCGATTTGATCGAGGAGATCTTCGAGATGTTCGCGTTGTTCGTCAGTAAGGTTGTCGGTCTCAAGGAGTTCTTCGATTCTGTCGCGCAAATCTTCGAGGTCTTCGAGATCATCTTTCGAGACGGTTTCGAGAACATACTCGTTCATTTCTTCGTCGATATCTTCGATTCTTTCTTCGATGTCGTCGATGCGTTCGAGCTTCTCGCGAAGTTCATCGAGAAGATTCTCGAGTTCTTCACGTTCTTCATCGGTGAGATGGTTCCCGTTCTCTTCGAGAGTGTTTTCGATAGCCTCGATAAGGTCCGTGATTGTTTCTTTGTCGTCGGAAGTAACATGGTCGATATCGGGAATTGTTTCGTTGGTTTCTTCAATGATGTCGACTTTTTCTTCGGTTTCATTAATTTCTTCGACAGTGTTTTCATATTCGTCGAGCACATCGCGGACTAGGTCAGCTTCAGGACCGTCATGTGTTTCAAGGAACTCTTCGAGTTCTTGTTTCGCGTCGTCAATGTCATCGAGATCGTCGACGGTCTTATGGTCAAGGTCGTCAAGAAGATTGACCGAGCCGGAGCCAGTGACGAAAGTTGTATAGCCGTCTTCGTTCGATTCAATTTCGACGTCGACGTTTGCAAGGCCAGGAATGTCGAAGACGATTCCGTTCAGGTTTACAACGGCAATATTGCCGGCGTTATCCGTGATGCGAAAATAGACAACGGGTTCTTTTTCTGGGTCGAAGGAGACAGAATTGTCGGTTTCGGTCCAAGAGGAAATATCTTTCAACTCGTCAGTAGAAAGTTCAGAGTCGGAGAGATAGTATTCGATTTTTTCGACGCCGGAGCGGTCGTCGCTAGCGGAGACTTCGAATTGTTTCGTTTCGTTGAAGAAGAGACCAAGCGTGATTTTGTTCAGGAAGTTATTCCAAGAATTTTCTCCGGTTGTGATTGAGCCGGACGGAGAGACAGAATCTTTCTTCACTTCGGCTTCGACGATGTCGCTTTCGAGGCCTGCCGCCGAGACAGCTTTGTATTCGAAAATCGTCGAATCGGTGTCTTCGGTGACGATTTTGGTTTCGTACGGGA
>CAZQMP010000058.1:0-3283 GCA_964594565.1 uncultured Candidatus Saccharibacteria bacterium | reverse complement strand
TCCCTTGCAATCCAGGCCAGCCAAAACGAGACACCGACACCAAAAATGCCGATGAGTGCGAAGATGATTGCTGTCCCAGGAGCAACGGCCAGGATAAACCAGACCAGCACCGAGAGAAGCAATCCGCCGAATACGACGATTTGTTTCCTTCTCGTCGGGTAATCACCCTTCCACAGGGAGTTCATAGAGACGCTCCACTGTCTCAAACCCCTTACGGGAAGAATCAGGGTAAAAAGCAACGAGATGAGATTGAAGATAGTCAAAGAAGCCTTCATACCTACAACACCTCCTATATGGATGTATTTTCTCAGGTCCTGCGTTTGGACCTGGGATGATTCGGTTTTAATGACCCTTTATCTGAGACTAACACGCTCTCAAATAGACTGATTCCATTATAGCACACATAAGCGAAATTGTCAATACATTTAACCATAAACTTGTTATTTTGTAAAGTTTTACAAGAAAAAGGGACCCGGTTAGGGGTCCCAGGGGGTGGGTTGTTGTGCCTTAGACGACGATCTTGCCGAGGCCGCGCTGCTTGCACTCCCAGAGGAACATGTCGTCCTCGGTTGCGCTCTTCGCGTCACGGGTGAGATGCTTGCCATCGGTGTCAGTGAACAGATAGATGGCATCTGCGGCGGCCGGCTCTTCGCCGGTGATTTCCGCGTACTTGGCGGCATCATACGGCTTCTTGCCGATATACCAGGCCTTTACGACGGGACGGGCATTCTCGATCCGATCGTACGCCGCAACACGGCGCCGAAGTTCCTCGATTACGGGGTCCTTAGCCGGAGTCTCCGGTTCAACCGCCGGGGCGGCGGGAGACAATCCGAAGGGGTTCGTATCCCTCCGAGTGGGGCGGGTAGCGGGGCGTTCATCACGGAACAGGTCAAGTTCGCTGCGATCACGATCCATGGAAGATTCCTCCTTGGTTTTTGTTCCGGCGGATTCGCCGGGGAGAGGAGGAACTTCTCCAGCTGGGGCTTTGGGTACAGACTTCGGCTTGGGCTTCGGGGTCTCCGCTTTGGGTTCCGTTTTTGGGACCTTCTTCGGGGCCTCCACCGTTTCCGTTTCCGGGTCGCCAATGAGCCAGTTGAAGATGTTTTTCTTCTCTGCCATAGTAAACAACTCCTTTCAAGGTACTCATCTCACAACGAGATATGCCTCCATTATAGCACGGAGTTGCGTTTTTGTCAATAGTATTTTGTTTTATGAATTTAAATACTCGATTGCGTTTGTGGCAGCAATGGCGCCGTCGGAGGTGGCAGTAACGAGTTGATGAAGGAGTTTTGTACGGGTGTCGCCAGCACAGAAAACGCCTTTTCTTGATGTTTTACAGGTTTCGTCAGATTTTATATAGCCAGATTCATCAAGTTCGATAAAGTCTTTAAAGGCGGAGTTATCGGGGACGCGGCCAATCGAGACAAATAGGCCATCAACAGCGAGCGTTTCTTCGCCGCTCTTGGACGAGAGAGTGATCGACTCGAGTTTCTTCTCCCCAGAGAGGGCGATAACGGTCGTTCCGCGGAGGAGTTCAGCGTTCTCGACGGCAGAAATCTTTTCGACGAGGGATTTTTCCGCGCGGAAGTTGGAGCGAGTGATTAAATAAACTTTTTTTGCGAGGTTCGCGAGATATAATGCGGAGTAGACAGCAGTGTTGCCGCCGCCGTAAATCGCAATGGTTTTGTCTTTGAAGAAGTTGCCGTCGCAAGTTGCGCAGTAAGAAATGCCACGGCCGATATATTTTTCTTCATTTTCGAGCCCGAGTTTACGTTCCGCCGAGCCGTTTGCGAGAATAACAGAGTATGCACGGAGAAGACCGAGATCTTCATCGTCGGTCGAAACCTCAAAAATACCGTCTTTTTCTTCGATTTTTTCGACACGAGCAAACTCAAATTCGCCACCAAAGGATTCAACTTGAGACTTTAAGGTGTTTGCAAACTCGACGCCAGAAACGCCTGGGGCGGCAGGATAGTTATCGATTTTATGGGTGTTGATGATTTGTCCGCCGGGAGTAACGGATTCGAGCAGGAGGACGGACTTTTTTGCGCGGAGAGCGTAAATTGCGGCGGTCATACCGGCAGTTCCGGCGCCGACAATCAAGACGTCGTAGATTTTTTCCGACATTAAGCTCCCTTCTTTAACATTTTTTCAAGTTTCTTCTTCGGAACGACGCCAACGGAGCGATTTATCTCTTCCCCGTTTTTCAGGAGGACGAGGCAAGGAATTCCTTCAACTCCGAAACGGTCAGCAATTTCTTCTTCGTCATCGATATTAACAGAGATGACTTTCGTGTCGGAGCCGGCGGATTTAAGGTCGTCAGCAAGTTCTTCGACGGTCGGTTTTAGCATCTGGCACGGACCACACCAGTCGGCGTTAAAGTCGACGAGGGCGAGGCCTTCCTTTGTTAGCTGGTCAAAATTATCGAGTTTTCCTTCGATTACGCTCATTTTTCCTCCAAAAGTTCTTTAATTTTATCTTCAAAATCAAGCGGTTCGTCCGTCGGACCAAAGCGAAAAACAACTTTACCGTTCCGATCGACAAGGAACTTTGTGAAATTCCATTTTATCAAACCTGTTTCGTTGGTTTTTTCGGCTAGCTTCGAGATAGCTTTCATGGCGAGCTTGTTTTTCATGCCCTTTGGCTCGGGGTCGTCAGAGATTTCTGACTTTAGGAAAGCAAAGAGGGGGTCGGCATGGTCACCGTTAACTTCGATTTTAGAAAGCTGGTCGAACTGAGTCTTGTATTTTGCGGTACAAAAAGCATGGATTTCGTTATTGTCACCGGGGGCTTGATGACCGAACTGATTGCAGGGGAAATCCAGGAGTTCGAGACCCTTAGAATGGTATTTCTCGTAAAGAGTTTCGAGACCTTCGTATTGTGGCGTAAATCCGCAACCGGTCGCAGAGTTAAAAATCAATAGAACCTTGTTCTTAAGGTCGGCAAGAGAAAGTTCCTCGCCGGATCTGGTTTTTACTTTGAAGTCATAAATAGTTGCCATATATCCATTATACAGGATTTTCTTAATTTAAGACAAGAAAACTGTGGCGTAATAGGCAGCAAAAATCGTCAGCATCATCGCGCCTTCGAAGCGATTGATTTTATGGTTCGTGACAGAGAACACGAAGAGAAGGGCGGCAGAGCCGACGAGCGCAACCAAATCGAGAACAGCAAAGGATTCGGGGGTTACAGACCCGAAAATCGCGACAGGAACGCCGAGAACAATACAAATGTTAAAGATGTTCGAGCCGAGAATATTTCCAAGGGCAAGTTCGTTTTCTCC
>CAZQMP010000057.1:0-3312 GCA_964594565.1 uncultured Candidatus Saccharibacteria bacterium | reverse complement strand
CCTCGGCGTTGTTGCTGGGTTGGCTGTTGCTATGGCTCCGGTTGCAACATTTGCTGACACGGTTAGCCCAAGCGACCAACACACTGATGAACTCGTTGTCACGGTTCTCCCATCTTGTACGTTCGGCTCTGGCGTTAAGAGTGGCGATCCATATCCTGGTGGCATTACTCACGACGACCAAACGGGCAACTACGGCGCGAATGCGGCAGATACAACTTATGCTGCGGGTGGTAAAATTTCCGCTACTGCCTGGAACACTGCTACCGGAACTGCCGAAGCTGCTTCCGGCACCGATGAAGGTGGTCACACCGCCGATGACGTCGCTTCGACCGGTTACGGCATCAACAATGAAGGCGGTATTATAAATGACAAGAATAATTCTTCTGAACACACTGTCCACCGCTCTATGCTCGCTGGTACCACAACCGACACCTTCGCTCAGACCACCATGTGGGTAGTCTGCAACAACGGCGATGGCTACTCTATCACCGCCACAGCTGCTGCTCTCACTGACGGTGCTCAAACTAGCCCGAAGACTATCGCTGTCCAAAGTTACAGCGCTACTCGGTCTGGGTACCTCTTGAAGGCTATTACGACCGCTGACGAATCTAGTGCAATGACCATCGGCACTGCCGCTGATGTTGCCCCGACTACCGAGACCATCATCGCTACTAAGAGTGGCGTCTCTAAAGAAGCTGGTGATTCCTTGACCGTCACCTACGGTATGGGCATCGCTACTTCCCAAGAAGCTGACACCTACGCTGGTAAAGTTGTCTACAAGCTTTACAAGGGCGTTAACGGCGCGGGCACACAGCAACCGTAAATTCACTTCGAATTACGTTAAATCCCCCGAGAAAATCGGGGGATTTTTGACTGTTCCATTTTTGATACCAATAATGTATAATAAAAATACATACAGGAGGTATTTTGAACGAGAAAGATTTATACTTTCAACCCGAGAGCTACGGTTCCGGCAAAAAGAAAGAACATAAAGAACCAAAGAAAAAGTCCGAGAAGAAGGATCATAGAATCCTTAAACTCCTCGGCTTTTTGTTATTTCTACTCATTATTATTCTGATTATTCTTTGGTTACTGCGGGGAAAGACGACCGTTTCCGGTCAATATCCTGCCAACGTCAAGAATGAGTCGCTTGAATGTACCTCTACGGAGCTAATCTATCCCAAACTCGGTTCTTTCTCTCCCGCGCCACAAGAAAACGAACTTGTCCTGACTGCGGTCTTTTCCGGAGAAGAAACCTTGAAATCGCTCAGCGTTAAAGAACTGATGACTTTTGAGTCAAACTCCGAGGCGATTGTTGCCGAAGCTCGCACTCATGCAAATTTCAATATCGGCCTACGCCCATATAATTACAGCACTGGGAAATTCGAGAATAAGTTTTCCATCATGGATAACAAGCTCTTGGTCAACTTAACCGCCAAGGCGAGCGAGCTCGATGAGTTCAGTAAAGGATACTTCCTTATCGCTTCCGAAGAGCTTCCTTCTACATTATCTGAGTTCCGAGCAGAATATGAGAATCAAGGATTCTCATGCCGAACAGATTTTAACGATATAACCAATACATCAAAGGAGTAATATGTTTTCCAAAATCAACCGTTTTCTATTAGCCGTTACCGTTCTCGCCGCGAGCGTTCTACAGATTCTCGCCATGCAGCCGAACCGAGCCTCTGCTGCCGAGTCATTCTCGCTTTCTCCGATGTATGACCTTATTACGCTCACGCCAGGCGAAGTGTTCGAATCATCGTTCAATATCGTTAATCCGGTCGGGAACACCTCAAACTTTTATTATGAACTCCGAATTGATCCGTTTACCGAAGATGGTGAGATGAACATTACGGCAACCAGAAACGGTCGTTATAGTGACATGACGGAATGGATTGAACTATCAAAAACAGAAGGTGTTGTTGCGCCAAACACGTCAGAAACTGTGAGATACAAGATTATCGTTCCGTCTGATGCGCCGGCGGGCGGACAATATGCTTCAATTGTTGTTGGCTCCAAGGAAGATACCGCAGCAGACGAAGGGTTTTCAATCCATGAAGTGTTTGAATCGGTTTATCTCATTTACGCCGAAGTCGCTGGTGAGACCGTTCGTAAAGGCAATGTAACCGACGTTAATGTCCCAAGCTTCCTCTTCTCCGGAAATATCGCCGGCTCCGCCGCAATTACTAACGAAGGCAACGTCCATTCCGCTTCGACTCAAACTCTCCAAATCTTCCCGTTCCTTTCTAGCGAAGAAATCTATACCAACGAGGAAGACCCGAAAACCGTCTGGATTATGCCAGGGAATACGAATTACACCTCGACGGTCTGGACAGAAACTCCATCCATCGGTATCTTCCACGTGATTTACAATGTTGAATTTGAAGGTGTCGAATCTAACGTCGACAAAATCGTCATCGTCTGCCCGCTTTGGCTCCTGCTCTTAATTATCTTCGTGATTATTCTTATCGCCTTCAAGATTATCTGGGGCGGGAAGAAAGAAAAGAGAAAATAGGCCCCATAAAAAATAACCCCCTCCGGGGGTTATTTTTTGCTAAAACGGCTTCGCAAGTCCGAGTCTTGTATTTCCTTCGGCGATGCGGATGAGTTCGTTATATTTCGCCATACGTTCGCTCCTCGAGAGCGAGCCGGTTTTGATTTGTCCGGCGCCGAGTCCGACCGCAATATGCGCGATCGAAACATCTTCCGTCTCTCCAGAACGGTGAGAAATAATCGTCTTAAACCCGTGTTTTTTCGCCATCATGACGGCATTAATCGTCTCAGAAAGGGAACCGATTTGGTTCGGCTTGATAAGAATCGCGTTTCCGGCCTTCTCTTCAATTCCACGCTTCAAAAGTCGCGAGTTCGTCACGAAGAGATCGTCGCCGACGAGCTGTGTCTTTGAACCGAGGCGCTCGGTCATCATTTTCCAACCATCCCAGTCGTTCTCCGCGAGGCCGTCTTCAATCGAAACAACCGGATAGTTATTCACAATCCAATCATACCAGTTCGTCAAATCTTCTGCGCTCTTCCAATCTCCGTTCGTTTTCAGGACATAATGGTCCTTGTCGAAGAATTCTGAGCTCGCAATGTCCATCGCCATCGCGATGTCTTCGCCTGGCTTATATCCCGCGCGTTCAATCGCAAGTCGGATACATTCGAGCGGCTCGTTATTTCCTTCGCGCACCTTCGGTGCATAGCCGCCCTCGTCTCCGACCGTAACCGGATAACCGCGCTCCTTTAGAACGTCTTTAAGCGCATGGAAAACTTCCGCGCCCATCCGAACCGCGTCGGCGATATTCTCGGCCGACT
>CAZQMP010000056.1:0-3322 GCA_964594565.1 uncultured Candidatus Saccharibacteria bacterium | reverse complement strand
CTGTCACAGTTCGAGAGATTGAAGCGGTCATGACCGGAAGTCAACCAACCTGTCGTCGAGGCAGCGAAAGTTGTACTATAAGTCTTTGCCGGGTTTGTTAATTGGACGCAAGTACGCTGGCGGCCAGCAAAGTCGCGAGAGTGTACCGTCGTATAACGATAAGTTACGTTCGCGTCGAAGGAAAGATTAAAGCAGAGGCTGGCGGTGCCGCCGATATCGACGTTTAGGTTGTAACGGTGAGGCGAGCTGGAGCCTCCGGTAAGGTTTTCTGTACTGTTATTGGTCAGGTTCCCGGTCGTCCAGGCGGCAGTCGTCGGATAATTGGCGCCGGAGTTAAAGTTATACTGGGACGTTGCGTTTGTCGGGGTGCTGTTCGTGCGTTTAATCGTATATGTCGTGTCAAAATAATATTTCGAGTGGAGGCCGTCACCTTCGAGAGCGTTAGAAGTCGTGTTCGAGGTTACGTTTCCAGTAAGATTCGAATCCGGGGAAACGGCGACGCTGCCGGAGAAGGTCGCAACTTTTTCTTGAGGGCCACGGATAGTCGCGCACCTAGTCGAAGAGACTTCGGTCCCATCGGACGTCGTGTAGCCGTTTGTGTGTGGATAGGACGTATCGGCAGAGGGAGTTCCGGTCGAGTAAGTCTGCCATGAGCTCCAAGTGCCATAATAAGTATTCGTCCAAGTTCCGTTAGTGTATTCGTAAGTTACGCTGCGAGTGCGGTAAGTCGTGTCGGTACGCGTCCAATAGTATGTATAAGTTACTGGTTTCATCTTCATCGTTCCACAAACTGCGGTCGGATAAGAATTGTCGGTTGAGCTGCGCCAGTCGACGGAGATATTTCCAGAAGCAGTAATAGCGGTGCCGTTAGAGTAGGCAAAAAGCGAGTTCGAAGTCGAATAAGCGAGACTAACTCGGCCAGAGGCTACCGACGTTGTTCCGGGGCCAAGAGCGGAGAACCAGAATGAAGCCGACGTTGGGCTGTTTGTGTCTGTGCGACGTCCGCCGTACTGAAGATTGACGGTATAAGCCGCGGGATAGTTTCCACTTTCCGGAGCGGTATAGTAGGTTGTCCCGTTCGAAGTCGAATCGGCAGTTAAGCCCGAAATAGAAGCGGCGACGTAAGGCGACGCAGTGGCGGTTGAAGAGGTAGTGTAGTTTGCTGTGCTTGTTCCCCAGTCATATTGTGTGTCGTAAGAATAAGTGATAACTGGTTGGGGGTTATAGTTTGCACAGAACCAAGAATAGCTACTTCCACTTCTAAAGATGGAGTCGCAAAGGCCGTTTGTGTCGGCCTCGTAACATTTATCCCTTACGCTGCTCAGACTTATGTTGTAATCATATGTGTAGAGTCCAGAGAGCGTGGCGTTTACTCCGCATATACCCTTGCTCGACGATCCACAGCTTACAGAACCAGTGATGTAATCGGCATCCCCGCCATATGCGCTAGCGGTACCGATCGTCACGACGCGGAAGAGAGAGTTTCTTGTCGAACAATTTGTTCCGGATTGTCGACGCATCATGACCCAGACGCCTTCGTATTGACTACCACAGTTCATGGTAACGCCGTTAACCGAGCCATAGCCGTTTCCGTTTGAGAATTTAAAATAAGCAAAACTAACACCAGAGTAACAACCACAGCCATGGTCCGAACAACCGCCGCCACCACTAGTGTCGGACCCGCCACCGCCGGTCGTATCGGCGAAAGAATCTAAGACCGAAGAACAAACACCGGCGATGTCGGCTGCGAAGGCTTTATGTCCGAAACCTAAAGCGATTCCGACACAAACAATCGGAACCAAAAAAACTAATAAAAGATTTTTATTTCGCACAATAAAGACCTCCTGAAAGCATAATTACTTTCAATTATAAATCAGCGGTTTTAATAAATCAAGGTCTTGACGTTCGGCGAAAAAACATATATAATATATATGCTAAAAGTTAAAATATATTCCCGAGAACTCCATTCTTCGAGGTTACGGGAAAGAAAGGGTTTATGGCAGACAAAGCTGCACAAGACACTGGTCTTAAAATCCGCATTCGCCTTAAGGCGTATGACCACCGCGTTATTGACCAGAGCGCGAAACAAATTGTTGATACGGCGATTCGCACCGGCGCTTCCGTTTCGGGACCGGTTCCTCTTCCAACTAAGCGTTCAACATTTACGGTTGTTAAATCTCCGCACGTTTATAAGACCGGCGGTGAAGCTTTTGAAATGAAGGTTCACAAACGCCTTATCGACATCTCCAATGCAACTCCGAAGACGATTGAATCTCTTCAGAATCTCGCTCTTCCGGCTGGCGTTGACGCAGAAATCCGCATGTAAAAGAAATCCCCCGTTCGACGGGGGATTTTTGCTCCTGATTTTATTTATCCCAGGGGAAGCCTTCGCCAAAGTGACCATAGCGAGCGGTCGCTTCGTAAATCGGGCGTTTTAAATCGAGGAATTTGATGATTCCGTTTGGAGTCAGATCGTAGCCCTCGATTTTTTCGGGTTTCCCGTCGACAATAACGGTCGCTTCGAGCGGTTCAGCGACGCCGATTGCGTAGGCGAGGCGGACGAAGACTTCATGAGCCTTACGGGTTTTTAGATAGTCAACTGCAATACGGCGCGCCATGTACGCTGCGGAGCGGTCAACTTTCGAGGGATCTTTACCGGAAAAACAACCACCACCAATCGGAATACGCGGGCCATAGTTATCGACGATTAGTTTTCTGCCAGTCAAGCCAGTATCCGCTTCGAAGCCGCCTTGAGACCAGTCGCCGGCGGGATTTAGATGGAGTTTGACACCGTCAAGTGAGAAACCTTTTTCTGAGAAGAAGGCCTTTACTTCGTCTTCAAGCGTTTCCTTTTTTACGTTTTGGAAGGAGACGACAACCGAATCGAGTTCTCCGACGGGTTTCAAGGTTACTTGAGTTTTCCCGTCAAACGGATGCTTAGCATAAATATATTGGTTCAAACGGCGAGCGAGAACAACCTCGAGCGGAAGAAGTTCTGGAGTTTCGTCAGTGGCGTAGCCAATCATAATGCCTTGGTCGCCAGCGCCACCAGTGTCGACACCTTGGGCGATTTCTGGAGATTGTTTGACAATTTTGGTATGGACTTCGATTTTGTCGTCGCCGGTGATGCGCTTGACGATTTTTTCGACGTCAACATCGGTTGCGTTCGAAGTGATTTCTCCGGTCACGAAGACAACGCCGTGTCCGCCACATGTTTCTGCGGCAACGCGAGCATCAGGGTCCTTGGAAAAATACGCATCGAGAATTGCGTCAGAGATTTGGTCGCAAAGTTTGTCGGGGTGTTTAGGAGAGACGGATTCCG
>CAZQMP010000055.1:0-3364 GCA_964594565.1 uncultured Candidatus Saccharibacteria bacterium | reverse complement strand
CAAAAATCTGCTTTCTAAAAAGTACACTAAAATCATAAAAATAAGGATCCTTAGCTCAGTTGGCTAGAGCGTTTCTTTGACGTAGAAAAGGTCAGAGGTTCGAGTCCTCTAGGATCCACCACTCTGATTCTTGACAAACTGACTGAAATATGTCTTATTTAATTGATTCTCACACACATCTCCATGACCGTGAATTCTTCACCGAAGAGCAGTCTGTCGAGATGCTTAAAAATTCGAAAGATTTAAACGTCCTCCAGATGATCTGTATCGGCACAAGCCATGACGACTCGCTCGTCGCGAAAGCTTTCGCCGAAAATCACGAGGACGTTTTTTGGACCTATGGAACGCACCCCGAGGGAGCCGAGAACTATAAAGTCGACTGTCCAGACGACGACAAACTCGTCGCGATTGGAGAAGTCGGTCTCGACTATCACTATCCCGACTTTGACCGCGAGAAGCAAATTGCGCTCCTCGAAGAGATGATCGACCTCGCCGTCTCGCTCAATCTCCCTGTCAGCTTCCACGTTCGCGACGCTCTCGACGACTTTTTCCCGATTATCGAGAACTTCCCGAAACTAAAACCGAGCGTCCTCCATTCTTTTTCCGATTCGAAGGCGAACCTTAAGAAGGCTCTGGACCGTGGCTTTTATATCGGCATGAACGGTCTTGCGACGTTTGCGAACCTCGATTGTTATAAAGACCTCTCTCCGGAAATTCTTGACCGCCTCGTCCTCGAAACAGACGCCCCCTTCTTGACGCCAGTCCCAAAACGTGGTAAAATAAATGAACCCGGTAACGTTAGATATGTTGCCGAATGGCTAAGTAAAAAATTGGGAGTTTCTCTCGACGAAGTCTCAGAGAAAACCACACAAAATGTTCAACAAGTCTTCCACCTTCCAAATCCCCGGCTCTCGCGTGAACTCTAGCGAGCCAGTTTTTCGTACCGTAAATACCGAAGCCGAAGATTACAAAATTTTTCTTGAACTTAACCAAATCGCCGAGGAGATCGACAGATGTCGCGGCGCAGCTTAAAGACCCTTGACGACAAAATCAACGCTGAATCCGAGCTCGGCCGGACGATTTTTGGTCCCGTCGCCGCTGGTCATCAGCGCGAATTTTTCGAACACAAGAAAAATCTCTGGATCTGGCATGAATCCTGGAACGAGTTCGGAACCAGAAGGGGAACCACGATTCGCTACGAAGTTCGCCCGACCGGCGTGTTTAAGATGGTGAATAACGCCCCATACGTAAAAATCGAAGGTCAGGAACTCGAGAATTTTCGCGCCGCAACCCGGACCTACCTCACGCTCATAAAGACAAACCTTTATAACGCTTAAACTTGTGTTATAATGGGAATATGGAAAAAGAAAAGTCTTTAGTTAAGAAAAAATCTAAAGCCCCGCTTATCATCGGAATCGTCATTGGCGTTTTCGCGATTGCGGCGGCTCTTTTTTACTTCCTTTATTGGCGAAATCGTGAGCCGGAAATCGTTTTGACTGACGTCCAGTATCTCGCGCTGCATGCCTGGGAAAAAGAAGACGCCCCGACGGTCATCTGGACCTTGAAAGAGGATGGGACTGGGGAACTAACGACGAACAAGACAAAATACTATGAAATGACTTGGACTCTGTCCGAAAACAGCTCGAAAGAAACCTCGAAAGACTTCCCGCTTGTCCTAAAGATTGCGACTGCCTGGCTTTATGAGCTCGACGACAGCTTCGAAATGTCGATTAATCGCGAAGAAGGGAAATTTACCGTCAAAAACCTAGTCGACGGTGGAGAATCGACGTTTGTTCCACTCGGAACCGCCGAGAGCAAGGCGGCCGAAGCTGCCGAAACGGTTGAAGAAACCGAAGAATAATGTTATAATATTTTCATGATTTATCTCGACCACGCCGCCGCGACGCCGGTCTCCCCGCGCGTCAGAGAAGCCATGGAACCGTATTTTGCGGACTTGTTTTTCAATCCTTCGGCAGCCTATCTTCCAGCGAAGCGGGTTCGAGAAGATTTTGAAGCGGCGAAGGGAAAGATTGCGAATTTTATCGGCGCAAAGGGAAATGACCTCGTTATTACCTCTGGCGCGACTGAGGCCAATGCGCTTGCCTTTACCTCTGTTATGAGTTCTTTTTCAGCGCGGACGCAACCGAAGGTTTCTCCGAAGGAGCAACTTCCGAAAAATCCGGTCATTTTAGTCCTCGAAACTGAGCACGATTCTGTCCTAAAAAACGCCGCGAAATATCCTTTTTCGACGATAAAAGTCGATAAAACCGGCCTGATTGACCTTAAAGATTTAAGGAAGAAACTTACGGATGATGTAAGGCTCGTCTCGATTTCCCTCGCAAACAACGAACTCGGCACAATTCAGCCTCTTTCTGAGGTTGCAGAAATCCTTCGCGAAGTTCGGACCGATCGTTTAAAGCGCGGAATTGCTACGCCGATTTTTCTCCATTCCGACGCCTCTCAAGGGCTTTCTCTTCTCGAAATTAATGTCGCTCGCCTCGGCGTCGACCTTCTAACCTTGAACGCCGCAAAAGTCTGCGGCCCGAAAGGAGTTGGCGCACTTTATGTCGGACATGATGTCCGGCTTGAACCGCTCCAACTCGGTGGCGGCCAGGAACGTAACCTCCGTTCGGGGACGGAAAACGTCGCCGGAACGATTGGATTTGCGGCTGCGCTCGAAGCGGTCAAGGGTCACGCCCCGTCCGTACGTAAAAATTACACGCGTCTTGTGGAAAACCTTAAAGCTGAGCTAAAAAAAGCTAAAGTTGAGCCAGTTTTCCTCGGCAGTAAAAATCACAAACTCGCGAACTTCCTCCCTGTTTCTTTCCCGGGTCTTGATGCAGAACGCCTAGTCTACAAACTCGAGGAAAAAGAGGTTTATGTCTCGACGGGCGCCGCTTGTGCTGCCTCGAAAGGCGAACCTTCGCATGTTCTCCGCGCTATTGGCCTCTCCAATGAGGAAATCGCTGGCTCCCTTCGTCTTTCTCTCGGAGTCTTGAATAACGAAGAGAACATTAAAGAAGCCGGAAGACTAATTCGCGAAGCGGTAGACGCAGAATACGAGAGGAATAAAAAATGAGCACCCCTACAGTCTTCTTAGGTATGTCTGGTGGCGTCGATTCTTCGGTCTCGGCAATTCTTTTGAAGGAAGCAGGCTACAACGTCGTCGGCGTTTACATGAAAAACTGGTCAAAAGACCTTCCGGGGATGAAATGTCCTTGGGCGGAAGACCTCGCCGACGCAAAACGCGTTGCGACGAAACTCGACCTCGATTTTATGGTCTTTGATTTTGAGAAAGCCTACAAAGAAAAAGTCGTCGATTACATGCTCGCTGAGTTTAAAGCCGGACGCACGCCAAACCCCG
>CAZQMP010000054.1:0-3708 GCA_964594565.1 uncultured Candidatus Saccharibacteria bacterium | reverse complement strand
AGTTACTATTATACCACTGACATTGTATTTTTTTCTCCATTGTCATCGTTTTAGGTCTCTACGGCTCCAGTAAAGCCATATATTTTTAAAAGTTCGAATCTCTTTGCCTGTGTATGTATACCTCAGAACTCGCAGGGCATCAGCACTGGGTAGTCTTTCCTAGGTATAACCTTGATCCCAGCCGTGTATTCGGGGTGGTCAATACACCAGTCCACAACCATGCAAAGCCGAATAAGGTAGTCTTCTCGCCCCTCGCCAATTTGATTTTTGCGCCGAATATGGCGTAATTTTTTATGCTTCTCGATTATTCGCCGGGCAGTATGTGTTTGTTAGACAAAACGTTTCTACACCAATCGAAAAATTGGTTAGCAGTATGAGTAAGATTGCAGCTGCTTCTTCGTATTTCCCGAGCTTATATTTTAGAATGCAGTACGGAAGTTGGAATTGCGTGGATTTTTCTTCGTCATAACATATTATTCGCAATTTTGCAATGCGTTTGGCGCAAAAATCGCGTTAAATTAGTATCCTCGATTGAATTTTGTTTTCGTGCTATAATTTATTAGCTAAGGCTTGTAGTAACGAGTAAAAATGAGAAAAATATGTCAAAAATTTTAGTAATACCAGATACACATTTAAAGCCAAAGATGTTTGATCTTGCAGATAAAATTTTAAGTGAGCACGAAATTGATTATGCAGTTCAACTTGGTGATAATGTTGATGATTTTTATTGTTACGAAAACGAATATCGCGCACATGAAGCGAGGATGGAAAAATTTTATCGCGAACATCCAGAAACAGTTTGGCTTTTTGGTAATCATGAAATTTCTTATTTAATTGGACGGACAGTAACCGGAAATACAGTCTGGGGAGAAAGGATGGCGCAACGATATGAAAAAACTTTTTCTCCTAAGTTCGCACACCTCGACGGAAAAGTTGTTTTTTCTCACGCGGGAATTTTTCGGGAATTTGTTGAACGGGGTGGGTTAGCCGATTCTAAGGACGCCAAAGAATTGATTGAAAAAATAAATGATTTGCGATTCGCGGATTTCTGGGAAGACGACTCGCCGATTTGGGCGAGACCGCAGGCTAGACATTTTGAAGTTCCAACACAACTTGATGGAATTTTGCAAGTTGTAGGGCATACTCCAATGAAAGAAAATACGCTCGAGGGCAGCGTACTTTCTGTGGATGTATTTTCGACGAGCTGGGGCAAAAAGTTTGGCTCGGAAAAAATGATTATTGTCGATACGGAAACGGCCGAGTTCGACGAAACATAATTATTTCTTTACCAACACGACTATGCCGACGACAAGAAAGACGACGCCGACCGCGGACGCGAGAATCCAGCTGAGATTTTGGTTTTCTCCGGCGACGAGGAATTCTTTGACGTTGTTCGGATTGTAAAGAATTTCGAGAGTCTCACCAATGCGATAAGCGGGGGTGTTTGAGCCGGAGCTAAGTTCTTGCTCGACGAGCTGGTCGTTGACCGTATATTCAATGATAGGATAGTAAACATATCTAATCGTATCGCTGCTTGCGTCGAAATCTTCACGCATGTCGACAACCGTGGCGGTAGTTTTTTCCGTGCAGACTCGGACTAGCTCGCCGGTTCGAAAATACATGAAAACACCAAAGCCAATTAAGGCAATGCCGATAACGAGTGGGATAAATTTTTTAGCTTTTTCCATTTTCTTTTGCTCCTTATTTTTAATTAAATTTCATGGACATAATCTAGGCTTCTGATTTGAAGAATCGTTTTAAATATTCTCGTACGCCATCATCGCAAGCGTAAACATAAGTCCCAAGCATGCCGCGTGTACATAAAACTTTATAAATGTTAAGAATGTATCGGAGAAGTTCTTCGTCGTTTGCGGTTTTTAGGCCATTCGCGTCTTTATAATTCTTTCTGTCGATATAAAGTCCTCGCTCGGGCGTATAACGAAGTTCGTTTCCGATAATTACGCCGGCATAATTTAAGTCGAATCCTTGAATTGTGTGGATACAACCGATTTCGTTTCTGGAATTTGGCGACGAGAGCCAGCCGTCGAACTTTGTGTTCCAAATGAATTTCGCATCATCGATTTCTATATCATACAAACCAGCTTTTATTAATTCGTCGGTTAGACGAGCATCATCTTTTGAGAATGGTTTTATTTTTCCTTTGGTCTTCCAGTCCCATGCGTATCCGGCGACGGTCCTACAAAGATTGAATTCGTCGTCTTTCTTTCGAATTTCTTTAACCATTTTCTTCGCGTTGTCAAACAAAACTAGTTCGTAGCGAGAAAAATCTTCACGTTTTTCGGGCGGCGTTTGGCTAAAAATATCACTAATATAGTCAATGTAACGTTCTCCGCCGCGGTTACATCTTAGCTGTGCATGTAGATTCGAAATATGGCAGTTACGCGATCGTTTCAGCTCTTCGATTTTTTCTTTTGGAATATCTGTCGGCTTTACGGATTGGGCGCTGTCGTAAAAAAGAATTTGGCTTTTGCTTTTCTTCAAAATCCAGTCGAGTTCCGTTCCGGTTTTGTCGAAGCCGAGTTTTTCGTTGGCTTTATCGAAAGAATTATACATCGTTAGATTTCTTCTTTGACGGAGGCGGTGCGCCTCGTCGACAATCAACAAATCATATTTCTCGGCAGAATTTGCAACGTCGATTGGGCTAAGGACAAGATTTGGCGACAGACCGTAAGTGTGGCGGAAAGTATCTTTGACGATTGTGCGCAAGTTCGACATCGGGATTACGAGACCAATTTTAAAATCTTTTTTCTTGGTTCGAATGAAATCAAGACTATTTGCCATTTCGACGTCGTCTAGTTTTATCGTTTCGGCAACTTTTGCGGTTAAAAGCTTCATGAGATAGACACCGAGGACAGTCTTTCCTGTTCCGGCGCCACCATTAACAAGGAAAGTTTTTCCTTCGTTGTGTAACAATGTGTTGGAGTATTCTTGGACAATATCAGAAGCAATTATGTATTGGTCGGAGGTAAGTGTTTTATATGGAGAATATTTGAAAATGTTGCTGTTTTCTATGGATTTTAGACTTTGTCTAGCGAGCCTTCGCTTGACAAGTTCTTTCCAGACTTCCCCAAAAAGTTCTTCGTATTTTTTACTTCTGTAATATGCGTGCTTTTGGAAACCACTGTTGCCGTTTTGGAGTTCGAGAAATCTTGAGTCCGCAGCTACATGCGCAATTAAATATGCTTCAAGATCTTGAATGACGGATTTGTTAAATGACCCGTCGGAAATTAGAACGACTTTTTTTAGACTGCGCCTAGCCTCGTTGGCGTAATGCTGTGCCATGCGGCTTTTCGCATCGACGGTTTCGCCGATGTAAACTTCTTCTTCGTTATAAACCAAATAGACAACGGGCCATTCTTTTCCTGGCCATTTTTCTTTACCGAATTTCGAAGTCTCGAGAATTTCTGGAGTTTTTTCAGAAAACTCGATTGGATCGGAAATATCGATATTGAACATAAGTTTATCGTACCGTTATTTCCGATTATTTTCAAGCGGGCTAGGCGCTAAAGTTTACGCGCTATACTTTTTCGTTAATGTCTACGGTGTAAGTTTTTCCAAAAAATCGCCCATTTTTGGGCGATTTTGTAAGATTTTAGCGATTTTAGGCGGTTGGCGGAGGAACAGGAGGGCCAAATACGTCGCCTTGAGGCTTCGTTCGGCTAATTCTGGCGGTCGATGCGTTCCATT
>CAZQMP010000053.1:0-3941 GCA_964594565.1 uncultured Candidatus Saccharibacteria bacterium | reverse complement strand
CTCCTCGAAAAAATCCATTCCGATGAAGACTTAAAGAAGAAAAAACTTTCCGACGCTCTCTTTCCTGCCGTCAAGGAACTCGCTTTTAACCGATGTCCGGCGGTCGCTCCGCTCGGCGTCCTCGACCAAGAATCTGGTTGGGAGAAAATCGACCTTACTCGCGAGACCGTCACAAAAAACCTCGAGATTCTAAAGTCCCACCCTGACATTCTTAAACAGCTTAAAGCTGAGTTCGATTCTGACGAGTTCGAAAACAAATCCCCCGATGTCGAATCTTCGCTTTACGATTCCTTTGCTCCCGAGACCGACCGCGTTCGTATCGCCGCCGTTCGCTCTGGGACCGCCAATTCTCTCGCCGACTTCCATCCGAATTTTGACGATGAGCGTCTTTCCGAGCTCCTCGTCCACTACAAGGCAAAAAACTTCCCGATGTCCTTGACCGACGCCGAATCAAAACAATGGCAAGAATACCGCCGCGCCCGCTTGACTCGCCAAGCTCCCGTCTTCCTCAGGGAACTTCAGAAAGCTCAGGAGACCGCGACCCGTTTCGGTCGCGAGGACCAGCTCTATCTTCTCGAAGAGCTCTACCTCTGGTACGAATCGCTCCAAGAATCCGATTATTAAAAATCTTCAGAAAAATCGTAAAAACCTCTTGTAATCTCTCCTCTTCTGTGATAGAATATTTTTTATCACCTTATGGCCTCTGGTCTTAAGGTAGTTCGTTAGAGAGGAGGTTTACCCCTTTGAAGTCTGTGAGACCGTTCGCGCAGGTCCTTAAGGCTCTCGGAGTCCAACAGTTGTCGCTTAGCGACCTTTCGGAATTTTCCGGACTTGAGCCTGAATCGAAGGTGGAGCCCTGGTGCCCGCCATTCACTCACCACCTGCGCCAAACCAATCGCATTCGAGATGATCCCATCGTCTAATTCTTTCGTACTCGAATCCACTGGTCTACGTACCCAACGTTCTGAACCAATACCAATACCGAGTAACAACTCAAAGAAGTCAAAGAAGCCAAGTGCAATAGTAAACCTATCATATCCCCAAGCCCCGGGTCTTCCCGGGGCGTTTTTCTTCGTCTCTTCCGTTCCTGACCTCTGGACTTTTTTCGATTTTTCTGGTAAAATAGTTAAGTTTATGGAAGAGAATTATATCAAAATTCGTGGCGCTCGCCAACACAACTTAAAGAATATCGACGTCGACATTCCTCGCGACAAACTCGTCGTGATTACCGGTCTCTCCGGCTCCGGAAAGTCGTCTCTCGCCTTCGACACAATTTACGCCGAGGGCCAACGTCGTTATGTCGAATCTCTCTCTTCTTACGCTCGTATGTTCCTCGGGGTCATGGACAAACCCGACTGCGACTCGATTACGGGCCTCTCTCCCGCCATCTCAATCGACCAAAAATCAACTTCCCGGAACCCTCGTTCGACCGTCGCGACCGTAACCGAAGTTTACGATTATCTCCGTCTTCTTTTTGCCCGCGTCGGCGTCCCTCATTGCCCAATCTGCCACCGCGAAGTCTCCCGCCGCAGCGTCGAAGATATTGTGGGCGAAGTCATGAAACTCCCTCTCGGGTCGAAACTCATGCTCCTGGCTCCGCTCGTCCAAGCAAAAAAAGGTGAATTTGCCCACATTCCGGAACAATACATCTCAAAAGGTTTTTCTCGTGTCCGCGTTGACGGCATCGTCTACGCCCTCGACGAATTTCCAACTCTCGAAAAACAAGAACGCCACGACATCGAACTTGTCGTCGACCGTTTTGTCCTCTCTCCTGATTTAGGAACCCGCATCTCCGGCTCAATCGAGCAAGCTCTCGAACTTGGCCAGGGAATCATCAAACTCCTAAAAATCAACGATAACTCAACCGCGATCGAAGGCAAAGGCGCCACCGACTCCGAGATCATCTCTTTCTCTCAGCGCTACGCCTGTGAACTCCACCCTGACGAGCTCATCCCCGAGCTCGAACCGCGTCTCTTCTCCTTCAACGCCCCCCAAGGTGCCTGTCCAACTTGTACCGGTCTCGGAATTCGCATGGAAATCGACCCCTCTCTCGTCTTAAACCCGAACCTGACAATTGCCGAAGGTGGCATCCGTCCGTTTAACCGTATCTCTTATGATTCTTATTGGTTAAAGCGCCTCGCAACCGTCGGCCAAAGTCACGGGTTCTCCGTCCATACCCCGATTCGCGATCTTCGTCCCGAAGACATCGAAAAAATCCTCTACGGAACCGGCAACGAAAAATACAAAGTAACCGTCTCCGGACGTGGCAAATTTGCCGCCGGAACCGTCTATGAAACAACTTACGAAGGCGTCATCCCAAACCTCGAGCGCCGTTACAACGACTCTTCCGTCTCCGAGTTCGTCAAAAAGGACATCGAGCGTTTCATGCGCGTCCGCGAATGCCAGACTTGCCACGGCGCCCGCCTAAAACCCGCCGTCCTCGCCGTCACCATCCACGATTTAAACATCGTCGATATGTGTAGCCTTGACGTCGACTCGACGTTAAAGGTCCTAAATCAAGATTTGAAGTTCTCCGAATCCGAACATCTTATCGCTGACCCAATCCTGAAAGAAATCCGCGAACGTGTCCAGTTCATGCAGGACGTTGGCCTCGGCTACCTTGAGCTCGGCCGCGCCGCAAACACCCTTTCCGGCGGCGAAGCTCAACGCATCCGCCTCGCAACTCAAATCGGCTCTGGTCTCCAAGGTGTCCTCTATGTCCTTGACGAGCCTTCGATTGGCCTCCATCAATGCGACAACGACAAATTAATCGCGACCTTAAAACACCTCCGCGATCTTAAAAACACCGTCCTTGTTGTCGAACATGACGAAGACACAATGCTTTCTTCCGACTACATCATCGACATCGGTCCCGCCGCTGGTTCAAAAGGCGGCCGACTCGTCGCCGCTGGCACCCCGGAAGAAATCATGCAAAACCCAAATTCAATCACCGGTAAATACTTAAAGGGCGACCTAAAAATCGAGACTCCGAAGTCTCGCCGGAAGCCAAAACACGACAAGTTCCTTACCGTCGTCGGCGCTCGCGAGAACAATCTGAAAAACTTAACTGTAAAGTTCCCGCTTGGCGTCATGACCGTCGTTTCTGGTGTCTCTGGCTCCGGAAAGTCGACGCTCGTGAACGAAATCCTCGCAAAGGAACTCCAAGCTCGTCTAAACCATGCCCAGACCGTCCCCGGCCTTCATGACCGTATCGAGGGCATCGAGTTCCTCGACAAAGTCGTCCTCGTCGACCAATCCCCAATCGGTCGTACCCCGCGTTCGAACCCCGCGACCTATACCGGCGTCTTCACCGCCATTCGTGACCTTTTCGCTGCTCAACCCGAAGCCGAGGTCCGTGGCTATAAATCCGGCCGCTTCTCCTTCAACGTCAAAGGCGGACGTTGCGAAGCTTGCCAAGGCGATGGCGTGAACAAAATCGAAATGCACTTCCTCCCCGACGTCTACGTCACTTGTCCGACCTGCCACGGCCGTCGCTACAACCGCGAAGCTCTCGAAATTAAATACAAGGGCAAAGACATCTCTGAAGTCCTCGACATGACAATCGACGACGCTTGTGAATTTTTCAAGAATATCCCCGCAATTTACAACAAACTCGTAACGCTCCAAGAAGTCGGTCTTGGCTACGTCCGTCTTGGCCAGCCCGCAACGACCTTCTCTGGTGGCGAGGCCCAACGTATAAAGCTCGCGACCGAACTCTCCCGTCGCAGCACCGGGAAAACCCTCTATATCCTCGATGAACCGACGACTGGCCTTCATACCGACGATGTAAAGCGTCTCCTTAAAATTCTCGACAAGCTTGTCTCTGGCGGCAACTCGATGATTATCATCGAACACAACCTCCATGTCATTAAATCCGCTGACTGGATCATCGACATGGGTCCCGAAGGCGGCCAAGGCGGCGGCCAAATCGTTGCCGAAGG
>CAZQMP010000052.1:0-3982 GCA_964594565.1 uncultured Candidatus Saccharibacteria bacterium | reverse complement strand
GTGTCTTGACGCTCAAGACCAAGAAGAAAGGTCCGTAACCTGTCAAGAAGGAGGTAGAAAAAATGAAGAAACTCTTCGGAATCTTGGGCAGCATTATTCTCGTTTTGGCCATCTTTTTTGCAATTTCCTTTGCGACAGGGTGGACTAACAATTGGGCTAATGCGCTCGAAACCAGATTCCCCGGCACGAGCTTCAACTGGCTGAGAAATCAGTCGAAGAATGCGAACGCTGAGGGTGCCGCTCTGGGCTATGAGACTGACGAAATGCTCGAAGCGAGATACATCGCCGAGGCTGAGGAAGGTCTCCGAGTTGATCTGAACGAAGACCAGCTCAAGTCCAACCGCTTTTTCACTGGAACCACTGATCTCTTCTTCCCCTATTCCTTCACGGAATATGACGCGATGAGGGTACAGACCTCTGGTTTCAGCGATGCTCTGACGTTGCCGATTGGGATTCAGCCCAACTGGACAATCGTTGAACCCTCTTCTCCGGAAGAGATTATCTGGCAGACCGCCAGCGAATGGATGCACAACCCCGTTTCCGCAAACGCCGCTGCGCAGGCTTTCTGCCGCGTAACTATGGCGTCGACTGGGAAATCTGTCGGTATCGATATTAACCCGTTCATCAAAGAACGCATTGTCGATCACGACCAAGCCGCCCTCTCGAACACCGAACAAGGCTATCGCGGATGGGAAGATGTGCTCAGACGCCGCACGGTCATCAACGCTGATGGGAGTGTCTCTGAAGAGAGATACATCATCGAGGAACGTCGAGTTTATGTCGCTTTCATGGCGCAGATTCTCGACAACCTGGTCTACATGGGAGAAACGAACGATGCCCCGCTGTATCATTATCCTCTGGAAAGTGTACAGGTGATGGACATCTATCGCATGGCGTTCGAATCGACTACCCCGGAGACCAAAACCTGGTATCTGTTCGGCTATCTTAGGAAGGATGGCAAGATTGAGTTCATCATCGGAATTAACAAGTACGATCGTCGTCTGGGAATCTTCCCAGTTACGACTCCGGTGAACCCGACTCCGACCGTTCCACCTCAGGTAACGCCGACTCCTGCTCCGACCCCGACAAATCCCCCGTCAGTAACTCCTACTCCGACGCCGGTTGATCCGACGCCAACACCCACCCCGACGCCGGTTACCCCGACGCCGACTCCAACTCCAACTCCGGTCACACCGACTCCGACCCCGGTACTCCCTACGCCGACCCCCGCGCCGACGAAGAATCCGGAAGACGATCATGTGATTGATCCGGAACCTGGAGATCAGGGAACTGGACTGGCTGACGTAACTCAGACCGAACCGCCCGAAAGGGCCCAACCGACTGAGCCGCCAGCTCCGGCTAATCCTCCGCGTACTGTCGAAGAAGACAAACCTTCTCAGCAGACGCAAGCTCCCGCGCCAACTGCCGCCGTAGACCCAACGATGGTCGACTTCTATGTTCCTGGCTCAGAAACGAGAGACGACACGCAGCCTGCTGCGCCAGTCCAATCCGTTGAAGAGGGAACTCGCGAAGTTCAGGAAAAGCCTCCGGAAGTTGCGACGCAACCCCCAGTTACCGATGCAACGGTAGACGAAGACGACTTCGACATACCTTTCGACTAACTGGAATGGATGTATAAGTACCTTACCCTTCCTGGGGGCTTCGGCCCCCGGGATACATCCTAAATTTTGTATCTGAGATGATTCGGCTTAATCGACGAAGAATTTTAACAATTCGGCTAGCAAAGCTAAAAAAGTTGTAGATTTTTAGTCAATTTAATGTTATCTTAATAATAGTCTATAAGGAGTTATTATGAAAAATATCAAATCCGTCCTCGGACTTGCAGCTCTTACTGCTGTCCTTGGCACAACCATTGCCGCGACGAACGTTGCAGCTTATGGCGACTCTGATGGTGGTCGTAAAACTTATACCATCGCAGAAATCAATAGCGGAGCTATCGACGACAAAATCGTCCTTAACTCTATCTCCGATAACCCTAATATCGGAAATGAGCTTTATTTCGTTCAAGCTCGCGAAGATGGAACGAATAACCTTTGGAACCCTAGCGAAATGACCGTCGAAGACGGCAAGACTTACGTCGTTCGTATGTATGTTCACAACAACAACCGCCTTGGAACTGAAAAAGTTGCAAAGGGTGTTTCTGCTCGCTTCGTTATTCCTCAAGAATCCGGTACAGAACTTCACGTTAATGGTGTTGTCTCCGGTTCTAACACAACCCCGTCGAAGGTTTGGGACGATGTTGTCCTTAAATCCGACACTAACTTCCACCTTAACTACGTTGCTGGATCTGCTCGTATCGAGTCCAACGGTAAGGTTAACGGAACTACCCTTTCCGATAACCTCTTTACTTCCGGTGTTCTTCTCGGATATGACTCCCTCAACGGTGAAATCCCTGGCTGTTTCGGTTATACTGCAATCGTCAGCTTTAAGGTTCAAGTTAAATATGACTACGACTTTACAGTAGAGAAGAAAGTTCGTGTTGTTGGTGGTGAACAAGGTTGGTTTGACCAAGTTTACGCCAAAGTTGGTGATACTGTTGAATACAAAATCACCTACAAAAACACTTCGAAAGTCATGGAAAAGGATGTTCAAATCCTTGACGTTCTTGGAACTGATCTCGAATATGTCGCTGGTTCGACTAAACTCTACAACGCAAACAACAAATCTGGTCTCGCTATCTCTGCTGATACTATCGCCGTTAAAGGTAAAGGTATCAACATTGGTGACTACGGTGCTGGAACAACCGCTACGGTTACTTTCCGCGCTAAGGTCGTTGAGACTAAGAAACTTGGCTGTGGCGCCGATAACGTTCTCCGCTCTTGGGGACAAGGTTATATCGGTGCGAACGATACGATGAAGCAAGATTATGCTGATGTCCTCGTTCACCCTGCTTGCCCAGAAAGCACAACGCCTGAGACTCCAGTTACTCCGGAACAACTTCCTGAGACTGGTGCTGCCTCAATCGCTTCTGCTGTTCTTGGCGCTGGCGCTTTGACCACTGCTGCTGGTTCTTACGTTGCTAGCCGCAAACGCTTCTAAAGCTTGACCGCTCTGGAGGTGTAAAAGAAAATCCCCCGTTTCTTACGACTCGGGGGATTTTTTGTTGAAAAATTCTTGAAATTGCTTAAGTTTAAATATATAATTAACTTATGCGTTCGTCTATTTTTGGAAAAATAAAAACTTTTCTTGTTTTTGTTCTTTCTGTCGCGCTTTTTGGCTCGGCAGTTTTTAATTCCAATTTCGTCTTTGCTTCGGTTCCGCAGGATTGTAACGGCGAAGGAGATAATTGTCGCATCATTAAAACCTATGCGAACAATACGCTTTTGAACACAAAAGCCCTAAACTCTAGCTCGACGAGCTATTCTTACAGTAGCACTGGCTGGAATGGCGCTCAAGGAAATTGCAGCACAACCGTTTCCTCTGGAGGCCAAAGCGTACAAACCTTCAGCTATTCTACAGGTGTTTGTGTCGACAAAGTCGAAGTCTACGATAAGACCGGCACAACTCTTCTCGGAAGTACAAACATCACATCTGGCTCTCTATCAGGTTCGTTTTCGGTTAACGCTCCAAGCGGTTCCCAAGGCACAGCAGGAACTACTGCCGGTGCTTCCGGAACTACTGGCAGTAGCAGTGACTCTGACGAAACCTGCGGTTCTCTCGCTGGCTCAACCGGCTGGATTGTTTGCCCTGGAATTGAGCTTGCGGCTGAAGGAAGCGACGGAATTTATGGTGCTCTAGCCGGCTTTTTGAACATAGACCCCGTCCTTGTTTCTGGCGACTACAACACAAGCCCAGCCTACCGTATGTGGCAATATTTCCGCAACGTCGCGAACATCCTTCTCGTCGTCATCATGCTCGCAATTATCTTCTCCCAAATCACCGGCTTCGGAATTGATAATTACGGCATAAAACGCATGCTCCCGCGCTTAATCGTCGCTGGGATTTTGCTGAACCTATCTTA
>CAZQMP010000051.1:0-4066 GCA_964594565.1 uncultured Candidatus Saccharibacteria bacterium | reverse complement strand
TCTCTAACGCTCTTTTTTCCCAGTAGATCAGTTTGGCGAGATCTTCGCGAGGTGGGCCGGTCGTCGAGCGTTAATAATTAAAAAGGAGTATAAAACTCTAATGCGTATCAGACTCAAACGCTCTGAGAAGAAATCCTCAGCGCGCCGAAAGTCTAAGATAGCTCCCGCCCCTTGGCAAGAGTTTATCGAAATCTAAATGCAATTTAGACTAAGTCCCGAGAGGGACTTTCTTTGTTATTGAGAATCTTAAAAGCTTATGCTAAAATTAAATCATGAAGAAGTCTCTTTTTGTTAAAATCTCTGTGCCGGTCGTAATTATTCTTGCTGCGGTCGGTTCATATTTCTTTATTATTAAACCCTCGCTCTCTTCCGGCGACTTACGCTCGATTTCCTCCGAGGAAGAGCTATATAGCTTCTATGATCGCTCTGCTGGGCGAACTGAACTCGAGGAACTTCTCTTCCGCTATGCAACCCTCCCGTTCTCACTTTTCTTTTTCGATACTTACTCATATTACATTCCGTCTTATATCGAAGACGAAATTATCTACCGCGGCATGTCGACTGACGCCATAAATGACATTTCCGACGTCGCTGAGGCTGGCTCTGAAGCCTCGAGCGCAAAAGACTTCTCTTCAACCAACATCCAAGTCGAAAACGTCGATGAAGCCGACATCATAAAAACCGACGGCGACTACACATACTCTATTTCCGACACGGACGTCGTGATTGTTGATGTAAAAGACCCTTCCGCCCCGAAAATCGCTTCACGTATCTCCGCTTCTGACGAAGCCGTTCCTGAAGATTTGATTCTTTCCGGCGATACTTTGACTGTCATCTCGACTGAAACATCGAACTCTGGCCGCCTTCTGTCTTTCTATTCTCGCTATTACAACACAAACAACACTGTTGTCCGCGTCTTTGATATCTCCGACCGGACAAACCCTCTCCTGAAAAAATCTTTTAAGCTTTATTCTCCATATTATACCTCTCGTCGTATCGACAACAAACTTTACGTCATCTCTTCCGGCCGTCTTCGCCTAGACAATTCTTCTTCAAAAACCGTTCTTCACTCTTACGAAGAAGGCCACGAAACAAAAACCCTCGCACTCGACTCAATAAAATATCTGAAAGACCTAAAATCCGACTCCTTGACGCTTGTCTCGACTGTTGACCTAGCTAACCTCGACAAAGACATTGTCGTCGAACCGTTCTTAATCGACATTTCTAACGCCTACGTTTCCGAAAATGCCTTTTATCTTCTTGACGAAAGCTATTCTTACGCAGGGGAGTTTAAGACGGACTGGGGCTCACTCTTTGGTCTTCATGGTATAATCGGCTATCTAGTCGACGTCTACAATTCTTCGACCAACTACTCATACGGCTACGAAACTTCAATTCGCAAATTCGACATTTCCGAAAACGGTGTCAACTACGTCGCAAAAACCTCTCTTGAAGGTGAAACCATAAACCAGTATTCTCTCGACGAAAAAGACAACCATCTCCGCATCGCGCTCGAAACGAGCGACGGGTCCTACGTCGCAATCCTCGATGAAAGCCTAAACCTTCTCGGCAAGTCTAGCCGACTTGCGAAAGGCGAACGCATGTACGCTTCGCGTTTTGTCGGCGACAAAGCTTATCTCGTAACGTATAAAAACACCGATCCATTGTTTGTTATCGACCTCTCTACCGAAACCAGTCCTCGCGTCCTCGGCGAGCTCAAAATCCCGGGTTACTCCGTCTATCTCCACCCTTACGATGAAACACACCTAATCGGCATCGGCATGGACACCGAAGAATATACCGAAAAGGACGAAAACGGCCATGTCCTCTGGACGACGACCCGTATCCTCGGCATGAAAATGGCCCTCTTCGATATCTCCGACTTCTCAGCCCCGAAGGAACTCTCGAAAATCTCGATTGGCGACAATACGACCTCGTCCGCGATTCTCTCGAACCCGAAAGCTCTTCTTTTCTCGAAAGAAAAGGAGCTTCTCGCAATCCCGGTCAACAACCTAGAAACCGAATTCATAATCGAATCAGATTCCGACGATATTTCTGAGTTTGCCGAAACTTTCTCGGATCTTACGAGCTACTATCTTTCTGAAGGCTATCTCGTTTACAACTTGAATCTCGAAGATGGTTTCTCTGAGAAGGGAACAATCACGCATGAAAATTCTCGCCTGATTCGCGGCGTCTATATCAATAATAACCTCCTGACGATTTCCGAGAAAACCTTAATGATAAACGAACTAGAAAACTTAACAAAACTCAGCGAGCTTAACCTCGCGGAAACGGGAGAATAAAATGGAAGATAAATTAGAAGCAAAGTACGAAAAAATGCTCGAATACAACAAAAAAGATGAAGTTCGCAAGAAATCCTCGATGCATGTCGCCGCGTTCATCCTCGGCCTCGCCTCGATTTTATCTCCGCTTTTCTACTACATCTGCCTTCCGACCGGAATCCTCGCGATTGTTTTTGGCGCGAAATCCGTAAAACGTACTGGCTCGCGCCTCGCAAAAGCTGGCTTTATTCTTGGTATTATCGGCCTTGTTTTCTGCCTCTTCGCCTATATTTCCATCATCTTCATATCTCTCCTCGCTGAACTCTAAACCACAAAACCTTTTTAAGAAAAAATCAAGATTTTTTCTAACCTATTTTTATGGTAAGATAATAGTATGAAGAAAACTGGCTTGATAATCGCTGGAATTGTTGCGGTATTTGTTGGAATCATCTTTGTCTCTAGAATAAACACAAGCGACACAAACGTCGACTATGCTCGTTTTAGCCTTGCCGCGATTCAAGATCTTGCGAAGAAAAATGATTATTCAAATTATAACTTAGACTCCGTCATTTCTCCTGACGAAAACACCGGTAATCTCCCCGAGAATATCGACGGCGACGTATCTACTGCGAAGCTAGTCATTTTTGAGTATGCCGACTATGAATGTTCTCACTGCGCCGAATTTGCGACTATGCTCGAGCGGTTTAAGAGCCAATACGCTGACGGAGAAGTTGCTATCGTCTTCCGCAGTTTTCATTTAAATTATAACGCAAACAGCGTTGCTGCGACTGCTGCCGCCGATGCTGCCGCAATTCAGGGTTATTGGAAAGAATACAAAACCATCTTATTCGCAAACCAAGCCGAATGGGCCTACCTTAAAGGAGCGAACCTAACCTCCCGCCTGAAAGAATACTTCAAAGAAGCAACAAACGGTGAAGGTGACTTAGAAAAGTTCAAATCCGACATGGAAAGCGAAGCTGTCGCGAAGAAGATGGCGTTCGACCACGGTGCGGGTCTTGCCATAAAGCTCGAAGGGACGCCGACAGTCAGAATCGACGGCGAAGACATTGAACTAGAAAACTACGCAACAATTTTCGCGCAAAAAGCAGAAGAAAAAGGATTAACAAAGAAGAATTAGAAAGAGTGGGCAAAAGTGGCGGGCGTAAAACTAATTAACGTATCGAAAAGTTACAAAGACAAACCAGTCTTAACTTCTTTTTCGACGCTCATAAAAGACGGCGAATTTGTCTTAATTACCGGTGCTTCTGGCGTCGGTAAATCGACCCTTTTAAACATCATCGGCGGTCTCGAAACTCCTGATTCTGGCGAAGTCGTAATCGGCGGAAAAAATATCCGTGGTATGCACGGAAAAGAACATACGAAATTCTACCAAGACTCCGTTGGCTTTATCTTCCAAGGTTTTTATCTTGACCCGAAACTAACAATCGCCGAAAACGTTTGCCTTCCTGGCGTCTTTGCGCGCATGAAGCGGAAAGACCGTATCGAGCGCCTCCAAACCATCGCGAAGATCCTCGGAATTCTCGATTGTCTCGACAAGACCCCGTCCGAAGTTGCTGGCGGTCAAGCCGAACGCGCCTGCATCGCGCGCGCTCTGTTCTTGAGTCCGAAAATCATCCTCGCCGACGAACCGACCACGAACCTCGACAAACAGAACGCCGAAAATGTCCTGAAAATTCTCCAAGTCTTCCAACAAAAAGCCGGAACGACCGTAATCGTCGCCTCTCATGACGACCTCGTCTGCCGTTACTCAACAAAAGTCATTA
>CAZQMP010000050.1:0-4078 GCA_964594565.1 uncultured Candidatus Saccharibacteria bacterium | reverse complement strand
GAGCGCGTCACTGATAATGACGAGGTCTGTGGTTCAAGTCCACATATCCCCACCATAATTTGTCCGTTAGAAAACAAGAAAAAGAGTCGCTACAAGGCGGCTCTTTTTTAGGCCAAATATTTGAACAACCTCGCAGTTGGTTTGTTCAAACTATATCTATTATATATCATAAGCTGAATAAAGTCAATATAGCTACAACATAAAAACTGCAAAATGCTTATTGACAATAAAAAAGTGTTATGTTAAAATAAGCATAATCATCCAAAAACGGGTGGGATTTGTTATCTAAAGTTGAAAATGGTGGGCAGAAGGAGAGATCCAGAATGGCTGGAACTAAAGCCGGTGGTCTTAAAGCTGCTGCAACAAATAAGGCGAAATATGGCAAAGAATTTTATGCCAATATTGGTCGCAAAGGTGGCAAAAATGGTCACACAGGTGGATTTGCTGCAAACCCTGCATTAGCTAGAGTTGCTGGTGCTAAAGGTGGACGTATTTCTCGCCGTGGACCTGCTAAAAAGGCCGCTTAAGTAAAAATTCTTTGAAAGCCCCCCTGTTTGGGGGACTTTTTATTGTCGGAAAATAGTGGTAAAATTATATAAAAGGAAAGGAGGTGTGATGAACGAGTACCAGACGAAGGCTGCGGAATATGACCTGTTTAAAGCAACGGGCGATTTTAATACGGTGGCGTTTGTTGAAAAAGTTTTGGGGCTCGTGGGCGAAGCTGGAGAAACAGCGGATAAAATCAAAAAAGTTCTCAGGGACAAAAACGGGATAATTTCCGATGAAGATAGAATTGAGATTGCGAAAGAACTCGGGGACACGCTTTGGTATACGGCGACAGTTGCAAGATATATCGGAGTGTCGCTTGAGGATGTCGCGAAGATGAATCTTGAGAAACTTGAAAGTAGAAAACAAAGAAATTTATTAAGCGGGGAAGGAGACAATAGATAACTATGTGGATGGGATGTCCAATTTTAAAGCTCAAAATTTTCTTTAATCCGTATAACTGGTTTAGAGGCGGATTTAATTTGTCTTAGACTTTTTATAGGTTTTCTGACAAAAAGGGCAGAAAAGACTCTCTGAATCGACCTCAATGCAACTTAAGCCACAGGTTTTACAGAGAGTTTTTTGATGGAGCCAATCACGATAGGAATTGAGCTCGGCTTCGGCAACTTCCTCTAAAAATGGAACGTTAAAGTCGGCGCAGAGGGAGCGAGTTTTGTCCCATGCGTCGCGTTCGATTTTAAGACGGTCGAGGGAAGTTTCGAAAGAGAAGTGACCGAGAAGAGCATGGGCGAGCTCATGGAGGAGAAGAAGGCGAAAATTTTCATTATCTTCGAGATAAAAAATAGACTTTTTTGGGCGGAACAGGAATTTTCGACCAGGTTTGAAGGAAAAATCAGGGAATTCGGATTTTAGAGTCTCGAGGAAAGCTTGGTTTTTTGCCGAGAGAGAAGGAAGAGAAGGCTCCTCAGGGACTTTTGGGCCAGATTCGCGGACATTGTCGGAAAAAATGGAAACGGGCATGGTCAGTCTCGATAGTGTTTTTTAGAATATAAAAAGCCGCCGTAAATTACGGATTCAGTTGGACGACGGGCGCGTCTGAACTTCGGCATATCAACTTCGACGGAAGTGCGGAGGGAATTTAGGAGAGGACGTTTGATTTTTTTCAAGATAAAACCAAGCGGGCCACCGACGATAATTTTATCGGGGTCCTCGCGTTCAATAATATCGAGAAGCCCCAGGGAAAGGCGTCGGACAAGGTCGGATTCAATGTCGTCGTTTAGTCTTAATTCTTTAAGGGGGGAATGATAGACTTCGGAGAGGGTTTTTGCGGAGGCGATATCTTCCCACTCGAGGGTTTTATGATTGAATTCGTATTTTACGTGGCCGGGCTCGAAGGTATCTGAGGCAGGAAGGAGAAAACCGTTTTCGGAAACACCTCCGCCGATTCCTGTAGAGAAGGTTAAGTAGACGGATTTGCCGTGTTTACGACCAAGGCGAGTTGTTTCGTAGAGAGTTGCGAGACTGGCGTCGTTTACGAAGAAGACTTTCCCATTCAAGAGCTCTTTGAGAGGAGAGAGAAGATCGATATTTTTCCACTCGAGATTGCCGAACTCGAATGAGTAAGCGTTCTTCTCGACTTTGATGACGCCGGGGATAGCGACGGTTGTTGCGAGAAGTTTTTGGCGGGTTTTCTCGGGGAGGAAGGATTTTAGGTTCTTTTCAAGCGTAGAGAGGAAGGTCTCTGCGGAGGGGGAAGTCTTAAATTTTAGACGACGAAGACAGACGCCACAGCGCGAAAAGAGGGCGAGAAGAGTTTTTGTACCTCCGATGTCTATACACAAAAACATGATACTTCTATTATAGTTGATTTTTATAGTTCGGGAAAGCTTTACTTTTATAGAGAAATTTAGTATAATTTAAGGATATTTGGACTCGTTCAAGAGAAGGGGGATTCTTGAACGGGTCCGAAGGAAGGAAAATAATATTAATGGCTGATGCCAAAAAATTAACTATGGATGAGCTCTTGGAACAGAATGCCGAGCTCGCCAAGAAAACCGTTGCTGGGGATACTCTCAAGGGTATTGTTACTTCGGTTAAAAAACACGAAATCTTGATTGATCTCGGGGCCCAGGGAACTGGTCTCGTATCGAGAAAAGAGGCTTCGTTTGCAAGGAATCTGAACGTCGGAGACGAAGTTACCGCTTCTGTTGTTGACGCCGAGATGCCAGATGGAACAGTGCTTCTTTCGCTTAGAAAAGCCGTCAAAGATAAGGGTTGGGATGAAATCCAAGCGAAATTCGACAATGCCGAAATTGTTGAAATTCAACCGTTTGATGCAAATCGTGGCGGACTTCTCGTTGAATACGAGGGAATCAGAGGATTTTTGCCCGTTTCTCAACTTTCTGCGGAACACTATCCGAGAGTTGGATCGGCAGATAAAGATGAAATTCTCCAGAGACTCAATTCGCTTGTCGGAAAAACGATTCGTGTTCGTATTCTTGATGCAAACAAGAAAGAGAACAAGTTAATCTTCTCCGAGAAAGAGGCGATTAAAGATGGTCTTGCGGCAAGATTCGCTGAGCTTAAAGTCGGCGATGTCGTTAAGGGTATCGTTACCGGAGTCGTTGACTTTGGTGTATTTGTTAACGTTGACGGGATTGAAGGCTTGATTCATATTTCCGAGATTTCTTGGGAAAGAGTTAACAACCCAGCAGATTACGTTAAGGTTGGCGAGACGGTCGAAGCGAAGATTATCGCGATCGACAAGGAACGTCTTAGCCTTTCGATGAAGCAACTCGTTGAAGACCCATGGCTCTCTGAAGTTGAGGGACTTAAGAAGGGTTCGAAAGTCGAAGGAACCGTTACGCGTATCACTCCGTTTGGTGCGTTTGTCCAGATTTCTCCGGCTGTTGAGGCACTTGTTCACGTTTCTGAGCTCGGAGAAGGAAGCGACGTTGACCCAGAGAAAGTTTTCACTCTTAACGAGAGAAAGTCTTTCAAGGTTCTCGATATCGACAAAGATGGAAGGAAAATTTCCCTTTCTGTCTCTAGATAATCTTGCTTAGGCAAACACAAAAGCCTCTTGAAAAAGAGGCTTTTTTGATATATAATAGGTGTACATTTTTGATCTTTTATCGTTCCCGGGTAGCTCAATGGTGGAGCAAGAAGCTGTTAACTTCGAGGTTGCCGGTTCGAGCCCGGCCCCGGGAGCCATAAAAGGTTAAAAATTGAGGTGGGAAATGACAAAAGACATCTTTTCAAGGGAGATTAGAGAAGTTAAAGCCGGGCCGAGGAGGCCGGGTTTTTCTGTGCGATTTTTCCAGCGAGGCGGGAAGTTTAGGATTGATTATTTTGAGGAAGAAAAACCGAAACTACCGAGACATTTTGATGCACTTCGAAAAATCGTATTTAGAGGGCATGGCGGCGGAGAAAAGGAAAGATGGATGGGGATTTTGATGTTTTTATATGGGGAGGGAAAGATTCGAAACGGAGAGAAATTAAGGGTTTCTAGACAGTTACTTCTTGGTGGAGGGGTCGAGGAGGCGCTTGAAGAATTACAGAGAATTGATAA
>CAZQMP010000049.1:0-4133 GCA_964594565.1 uncultured Candidatus Saccharibacteria bacterium | reverse complement strand
CGACTCCCTCTACCCGCACCAGCCTTTCTATGCTATAATAGATGACATGCCGATGTAGCTCAGTTGGTAGAGCAGCTCATTCGTAACGAGCAGGTCACTGGTTCAAGCCCAGCCATCGGCTCCATAAAAATGACTCCCCTCGTTCGGGGAGTTATTTTTATTCTTGTGTTTCGCTATTCTCTTGAGGTTCTTCGTCACTAATTTCCGGAATAACGATATATTCTTGAATCTTATCTTGCTCTCGGATCTCCGCGAGCCTCTTATCAAACTCCGTAAACTTCACAAACAAACTGACATAATCGACTTGCGTTTCGGTTTTCTTAACGAGTTTAACAAAGTAATATCCATCCCCGTTACTCGACAAGAACTTTCCGCTTTGCCCTCCCGCTTCAAGCCCAGCTGCTTTCCCGCTCCTTCCCCCATCAACGTTTTTATTATCAATCAGTCCTCCCGTCGACTCAAAAATAACTTGACCGTTCATCTCGTTTGCAACCGCTTGATAATCGCCGCCGTTTGCCGCCAATTTCTGCGCAACTTGGTCCGCCAGCTTATTCGCAGTCTCGTCAATTTCCTGCTCGACTTTCGCGCGCATCAAAGCAAGATAAAGCATCCTCTCATACTCGTTCTTAGAAAGCCCAAAATTCGTACTAAGCACTTTAAGAAAACTTTCTTCGCTTCTTTCCGTCCCTCCGACTTTTCTGTGTTCATCAAACGCCGTCACAACTTCCTCGTCCGTAACCGTAATTCCAAGTTCTTTCCCGAGCTTAATCGCATAGGTCAAATCTTCCGCCTGCGTCAACGCAGAGCGTTTATAACCGTTTTTCATCGCTTCTTCGTCCGCCGAGTCATTCTCAAGCCCAGATTGCTGTTCAAGCGTCTTCAAACTGCTTCTCGCCGTCATTAAATAATCCGAGAACCGTACGTTCTCTCCATCCACTTTCGCAACCGCAACCGGCAAAATTGAAGAAACACGGTACATAATATCCCCCATGTCCCCGAACTTATATAGTGCCGCCCAGCCCGCAACAATCAGAAAGATAACGGCAACAACCGCAACGATAATTGTATTAATTACAAGCTTGTGTTTCGCATACTGAAGCGGATATTTAAACTTCCTTCCCCTTGCCAAAACCTCTTCACGACGTTCTTCGACTTTTTCTTTTTCAGTTTTGCGATCTTTTGTTTTCATATACTCTTTAATTATAACACAAACTTGTGATATAATGTAATTACAGCTCGACCACCGTCTTTTGCATTTTCGATTTTATAGCAAGACGGAAGTAGATTTTTATCGAACTCGAGCTGTTTTATGTTATCTGGCCTGGTAGCTCAATTGGATAGAGCAGTTCCGTCCTAAGGAAAAGGTTGCGCGTTCGACTCGCGCCCGGGTCACCAAAAAAGCTCCCACGGGAGCTTTTTTGTTTTAGTCGATGTGTCTCATTGTTAAGGAAAGTCTTCCCTTGTCGTCAATCGCTACAAGTTTAACTTTGACCTTTTGTCCAAGTTTAAGTACGTCAGAAACGTTCTCAACTCGCTTGTCAGAAATTTGAGAAACGTGTAACATTCCGTCAATCCCCGGAAGAATCGTTACGAACGCTCCAAAATCTTTAATCGAGACAACTTCACCTTCGTAAACTTTCCCAACTTCTGGTTCCTCAACTAACCCTTTAATCCAGTTCACAGCCTTTTCGATTTTTGCCGGATCATCTCCAGAAACCGTCACAAGTCCCGAATCCTCGACATCAACCATCGCACCAGTCTCGGAAGTGATTTTATTAATCATTTCCCCACCTTTTCCGATAATCGCTCCGATTTTCTCCGGCTTCACGAGAATCTTCTCAATTCTTGGAGCATACTTAGAAAGTTCTTTCCTCGGTCCAGGAAGCACCGAAAGCATATGTTCAAGGATGAACATTCTTCCGTCGTGCGACTGCTTAATGGCTTTCTCGAGAATCTCGACTGGAAGTCCATGAACCTTCATATCCATCTGAAGCGCCGTTACGCCTTCCGTCGTTCCCGTAACCTTAAAGTCCATATCCCCCGCAAAATCTTCTGCATCCATCAAATCAGTCAAAACATAGGCCTTGTCGATATCGTCTGCCGTAATCTCTTGTCCTTTCGGAACATCAACCATGAGCCCCATCGCCACGCCCGAAACAGGTCTCTTTAATGGCACACCCGCATCCATAAGCGCAAGACAACTTGAACAAGTCGCCGCCATCGATGTCGAACCGTTTTGAGACATAATTTCCGTAACCGAACGAATCGCATACGGGAAGTCTTCTTCCGAAGGCAAAACTGGCATCAACGCTCTTTCTGCAAGGTAGCCGTGTCCGATTTCACGACGTCCTGGGCTACCAAGACGCCCAACTTCTCCGACCGTATACGCCGGCGCATTGTAGTGATGCATATACCTGCGTACGACTTCCGTCTTTTCCATCGTATCAACAACTTGCCCGAACGAAAGCGGCGCAAGTGTGACGATATTCATCGCCTGAGTCACACCCCTTGTAAAGAGCGACGAACCATGTGTTCTCGGCAAAATTCCAACTTGTGAGCTCAGCGGACGCACCTCTGTCATTTTGCGTCCATCCGGGCGCACTCCCTCTTCGACAATCGAACGACGCACTTCGTGATGAACTGCAAGTTCAAACGCTTGGTTATACTGGTCGCGCAAATTCTCGTCATACCATTCGACTTTTTCGTTGTCAGTCTCGCCTTGACCTAGTTCAAGCGCGAATTGGTCATGCATCTCATATTTCATCTCGTCGAGAATTCGGCTTCTCTCGAGCACGTTTCCACGTACTTTCTCACCAAACTTCCCTTCGGTCCATTTATCAACTCTTTCCTGAATCTCTGGGTCTGGCAAAACCAGCTCATATTCTTGTTCAGGACAGTCAACAATTTTCTGAAGTTCTCTCTGAAGATCGAGTACCGGTTGGACATTTTCAACCGCCCAATGCATCGCCTCGATAATCATCTCTTCCGGAACTTCCTTCGCTCCGGCTTCGACCATGACGACTTTTCCGTCTTTACAGGCAACAACAAGGTCAAGCGCCGATTTTTCACGCTCTTCTGCGCTCAAGAATGCCTTGAATTCCCCGTTAATCCGACCAATTCTAAGCCCCGCGACCGGCCCGTCAAACGGCACGCCAGCGTTCATAAGCGCCGAACTTGCCGCAATCATTGCAATCATATCCGGACGGAAAGCCGGGTCCATCGACAAAACTGTCGCAACAACCTGAACTTCCTGGCGATAGCCTTTCGGAAAGAGCGGACGAATCGGACGGTCAATCAGCCTTCCAATAAGCACTGCATCATCGCTCGGTTTCCCTTCGCGTTTAATAAACTTTGATCCAGAAATCTTCCCTGCTGCATAGAATTTTTCTTCATAATCAATCGAGAGCGGAAAGAAATCCTGCACAACCGGCTTCGTTCCGACAACAACTGAACCGAGGACAACCGTGTCCCCATATCTTACGAGCACGGAAGAGGTCGTTCTAAAGCCAACTCTGTTAACCTCAAGTGAAAGCTCTTTTCCGAGCCACTCTGTTTTTACAACGGTAGTCTTCTTACCGTTTGGATTTATGATATCCATATTTCCTTTCTGAGAAAACTACAGAGATTTTTCCCCTATAAAGTCTCTACAGTCTTCTCAACTTACTTTTACTCTTTCTATTATATCATAAAAGCCTCCCTATTTTATCTTGACTTTTTTACACTTGTATGGTATAATAGAGTTATTCGGGTTTCCCGAAAATACTCCTATCTGGAGGTAGTCATTTTGGAAAAACCTGCGTACTTTTCATGGGAACCAGGCCTCGTGCGTATCATCATCACCGCCACGGACCGACGCGAATTTTATTCTGCTATCGGCGACAACATTCACGTCCGCGAAATCCTCCCCTATAGCAAAGGCTATCGAGAAATCATAGATCTCATTCGGGAAGATTTCCCCGATCTCGAAGAAGCAATTGTTACTGGCAAATACAACATCCTTCGTCTCTCCGGAAAATCTCTGAGAAACCTCAAATACGCCGTTCAATTCTTCGAGGTATAAAAGTCTGTATTCCCACAAAAATCCCCTCTTTCGAGGGGATTTTTTCTTTTCCCTGCGCCAAATCCTTACGAAG
>CAZQMP010000048.1:0-4136 GCA_964594565.1 uncultured Candidatus Saccharibacteria bacterium | reverse complement strand
CATGGGTCAGCAAACCGGCATCCGCATCCGCGACCTTGTGAATCCCGAAAAGAAAATGTCAAAATCTTCCGCTTCCGAGAACTCGAAAATCATGCTCTCCGACGACCCGAAAAAGGCTGCGAAAAAAATTATGTCCGCAACGACCGATAGCTTCGGCTCGGTCAAATTCGACGTAAAGGAACGCCCTGGAATCTCGAATTTGCTCCAGATTGAAGCCTTGATTAACAATCGCCCGCTAGAAGACGTCGTGGAAGAATGGGAAGGTTGCGAACGTTACGGCGATTTGAAGAAAAAAGTTGCCGAATCTGTCGAAAATCTCCTCACCGACTTCCAAGATAAATACCGCGAAATTTCCGACGACCAGGCTGAAACGCTTCTAATCGCTGGCGAGAAATATGCGAAAAACCTTGCCGAAGAAAAATTGAACAAAGTTTACGAAAAGCTCGGCTTAGTATGATTATAACCGGAAAAAAATTCTCAAAACCCGAGATGTCCCGCGTAATTAACGGCGACCGTGTTTTGAACTCTGAAGAAGAAAAACCCGAGAAAGTTCGCCTCGACCTTCTTCTTGTTGAGAAATTTCCGGAATATAACCGCTCTAGTCTCCAAACTTTCATCAAATCCGGTTATGTAACCGTCGACGGTGTCGTCGCGAAGAAACCGAATGAAAAATACGAAAAATCCGTCTCCCTTGAACTAAGCGTCCCCGAGAAAGCAAAGTTAGAAAAATCCGAGACTCCGACGGTGATTTTTGAAGACGAAAACGTCAAAGTTCTCGACAAGCCCGCCGGCCTCCTCAGCATGGCGAAAGGTGAATATTGCCCCGAACCGACCCTCGAGGATTTTGGACTCCTCGTCCATCGTCTCGACCGCGATACGTCCGGCGTCGTCATTCTCGCGAAAAATCCCGAAACCCAAAGCTATCTCCGCCGTCAGTTCCAAGACCGCAAGGCTCACAAAACCTACGTTGCCGTCGTCGAAGGCCGTCCGAAGCTCGACGAGGCAAAAATCGATCTCCCGATTGCGCGGAATCTGAAGCGCCCGACAACTTTCCAAGTTGACCCGAACGGAAAACCGTCCGTAACTTTCTACCGCGTCTTAAAGTCGAACGAAAAATATTCTCTCCTTGAACTTAAACCCGTTACCGGCCGAACACACCAGCTCCGTGTCCATCTAAAATACCTCGGAACGCCTATCCTTGGCGACCGCGTCTACGGCAGTCTTTTGAGCGCGGACAAAACTTCCGAAAACCGCCTCTTTTTGCACGCAAAATCCCTTGAAATCACCATTCCTGAGGGCGATCGCCGGACCTTCGAATCGGACATTCCGAAGGAATTTTTCGATGTTTTTGAATAATCTCGAGTCCGCTCCGGCCCTTGCAAAGAAAACCAATTTCTCGATTTTCGCTGCCGACCCGCTCGCTCTCGAGAAACTGTTCAAAAAGACGTTTAAGACCAACGTCATTTTTCTCCGTCCGGACGAAAAAACCAATAAAATCTCCGTCGAAGCTGTCCGGAATTTTACAAACTTGACTGAAGGAAAGTCGAAATCCGACCGCTATTTCGTCGTTCTCTTCGCCGAAAAGATGAACGAAGCTGCCGAAAACGCCTTCCTGAAGAACCTCGAAGAACCGAAGGAGTTCCATCATTTCGTCCTCATAACGACCTCTCCCTCCGCGCTTCTTCCGACCGTCCTTTCCCGTGCTCAACTTTTCTATCTTAAGGAAACCGACTCTCTCGGCCGCCCCGTTGAGTTCGACGAAAAAACAAAAGCACTCGCAAAGCGTCTTATTGTCGCCGACACAAAGGGTCTGATTGAACTCGCGAACGAAATTTCGAAGAAAAAGGACAATACCCGCGACTTTGCTCTGAACGTTGTCGCCGCCGCAATCGAAATCCTCTATAAATCCTATTTTGCGACCGGTCAGGAAAAATTCCTGAAACGCCTCCCGAATCTCTTGAAACTCCATGAAAATCTCTCTAAAAACGGCCACATAAAGCTCCATTTTGTCGCGGATATGCTTTTGATGTGATATAATTGAAGTATGCTAGGTATCCTCCTAATCTTAGTTTTTCTTGTCTTTCTTATTTTTGTATACCCGCCGATTCTCGCGAAGCGCAAAGTTGAGACCGAAAAATCTCCTCGCTACAACGCCCAGATGAAGAAACTCTGGACAATCGCCCAAGATTCAATGAAAGAGCGAAAGCCTCTTCGTGCGGAAAAGGCGCTTTTGACGATTCTAAAGTTCGACGAAAAGAACGCCGCCGCCTATAACCGCCTCGGAATCCTCTACGCAAAGGAGTCGAAGTTCGACGAAGCGATCGAATGTTTCGAAATTGCCCAGTCCCTCGACAACAACCCTTCCTCGCTCCATAACGCCGGTCTGATTTACCTCGAAACAGGCGCGTTCGAAAAGGCTGCGATGGCTTTTGAGCAGGCTCTCGAGCTCGAAGGCGGAATTCCTGCCAGGTTTATCGCCCTTGCAAAGGCCCTCGAGAAACTCGGCCGTCGAAAAGAAGCGATTGACGCTCTCGAATCTGCGTACGAACTCGAAGCCTCGACGACGACCCTCCGTCAAATCCTCGCGCTCTACGAAGCCTCCGGTGACCAAGAGGGAATCGAGAACACGACCCTCCGAATCAACAACCAGCTCGCTGCTCTCGAACGTAAGAAAGCAAAATCCGGCGTAAAGCGCCGCATCGTCCGCCGAACAAAAACCATGAAACCCGCCTCAAAATCCGTCACAGCCTCTACCTCGCGCCCCTCGATGGTTGTCGGCTCCTCTCGTCTTTCTCGCCCGAAAAAATAACCTCGAAATATCATGGCAATAGACGATCGACAAGAAAAAGCCCCCGTACGGAGGCATTTTCAAGGGAATCATATTTTTCTAACGGTCGGAACCGCGAGAATTGTGCCGACTGCGGCGCCCGTAAGATTGATAAAAGCGTCGGTTTCGGTCGCAAACCTGCCGGCCGCAAAGAGCTGAGAGACTTCGTTTATGACCGCAAACGCAGCGGAAATCACCAGCGCAATCGCAAACGAAAGCCAAGTGCTCGACGCAGTCGTGCGCACAGCGCGGTAACAGAGGACCGCAAGAACAAGATGGAACATAAAATGCGCAGTTTTTCGGAGATAGAACCCAAAGGTTTTTGTCTCAATAAAAACGCCAATTTTGGCCAGGTTTCTTACAAGCCAATCCGCAATTCCGTTCGAAAGTTGTGCCGATTCGACCCCATTTTGTCTCGAAAGATAAAACGTAATCAGAATCCAGACAATAAACAGAAGCCATCTTCTCAGTTTCAGATTCATCTGATCCCTCCTTTAAAGTACTTCAACCAGAGGTTGCTCAGATTATTTTATCACAAAATTAAAGAAAATCAAGTATAACCTCTTCCCAAAATCGACTTTTTGTGTTATAATAAGGTTATTAGGGTTTTGTCCCTTGTATTTTTAATTTTGGTCAGAAAGGTTGGTGATGAAAATGGTTACGAAGGAGGACTTAGTCAGTCTCAAAACCCTAGAACGCGAAACCCAACAACAAATCCAAGAAACCTATCAGAGCTATCAAAACGCTCGCGACGAAGCAAACCTCGCTTATCAGAGAAAGATTAAGTCTCCGAGTCGAAGAAATATCGTCGCAATGCGAGATGCCCAAGCCAATCGCCGAGCTCTCGAAGAAAAGCTACGGCTTTTACGAAAACAGCTCGATGAAAAACGGATTGAGTTCGACAGAGCTCTCGTTGAGTTCTTCGGAAACAAACCAATCAAAAAGTCCGAACGGACAGATGGCTCGAACATGATTGACATCTATTACGACGGTTCAAGCACGGACGCGACGGGGGATGGTCTCTGTCATGCTCACGCCATCATCGATGAAACCGGCAACATCATCTATCGCCGCGATCGACTCGAGTCTCATGAATATCCCTCTCTTGACGAGTTTGAGGACAAAACTACTCGACGTATTCGCCGCCCGAAACCGAAAGTTTCGGTCCTTTATCCTGAAATTCCTGGCTAAAATTCCCCGCCCGAAAGGGCGGGATTTTCTTGACTCTTCTGCTTTAAAATGATAAACTTTTTATATGCCGTGTTAGCTCAGTTAGTAGAGCAGCCGCCTTGTAAGCGGCAGGTCGTCG
>CAZQMP010000047.1:0-4317 GCA_964594565.1 uncultured Candidatus Saccharibacteria bacterium | reverse complement strand
CTGTCCTCCCGGCGACCTCTTTTGCTGCGACTTCTATTACCCATAGCACTGACACCGTCTCCGCGACAATAAACGGCTATCTTTCCTTTACGGAGGTTTCTCATGCCCCCGGAGCGACGACGACTTACGCAAATAAACGCTACACCGGAACGTTCAATCTCATGGACTCGACCAATAATTTCGGTACGACAACTTACGAAGTAACGTGTAACTACAATACAGCAAAAACCCCGTATGTCCTCGACGTGAACAATGTCGATAATGACGCAACAACGGACAAACTTGTTGCTGGCGCGGTCCCCGATGGCAACGGCGGCTATTATTACTCGAGCTATGTGAACACGAACTGCGCAAACGGCTGGATCGTCAAGGCTCAAGCAAGCACATACGACCAAACAACGAACGCTGCAACGATGGAACCGGTAGACTCGTCAACGAATTCCTTCAAAATCAAATCGACTACCGCAGCGCTTTCCGGTACCTCTGCAAACTGGAAACTAAAAACGGCCGCCGTCTCCGGCACCCAGAACGCAACCGTTGCGCCATATGTTAACAATAGTGAATCAAAAAATTATGCTGACTTTGATGTCGTTCCCGGCTCTACTGCTGCTCCGGTAGTGACCGGCAACACATTCACCGGGACGAACAACGCGACCTATCTTGGCCCCCAACAATTCACTGTAACCTACGGTTTTACCGCCGGTATGGACGCCGTCGCCGACACCTACACTGGAGAAATCACCTACACTCTCTACGTAAACGCTGCGAGTTAATTTATGTCTGTCGCCGTTTCGCCTGGCATACTTGACGCTTATCTATCCCCCGGAGAAATCTTCGAAGGGGAATTTAAGGTTTTGAATCCGTCCCTTTCTGGAGAAACCATAAGCTACGTCATAAAACCTGCGCCGATGACCGTCGAAGACGAGCTTTACTCGCTCGATTTTGAAGACATAACCGACTATTCCCAGGTTCTCGATTGGATCGAAATCGAGGAATCGACCGGCGTTCTCGCTCCGCACGAAGAAAAAACCATAAAATTCCGCATCTCCGTCCCCGAAGACGCTCCCGCCGGCGGTCAATACGCCGCTTTTCTCGTCTCCGCGAACACGCCAGACGGCGAAGAAAAGAACGCAAACGGCGTCGCGATAAAGTCGAAAAGCCAGATCGCCGTCCTTTTCTATTCGACCGTCGCCGGAGAAACTCGAATCGAGGGGAAAGTCGTCGAGAATAATATATATGGTTTCTATCTTAACCAACCGATAAAAGTTTCCTCGCTCATCTCGAACACGGGTAACGTCCACATCCCCGCGACTTATACTCTCCGCATCTTCCCGCTCTTTTCTGATGAAGAAATTTACACGAACGAAGAATTTCCCGAGACGAACACCGTCATCCCTGGAACGCGTCTTTATACCGAGAAAACTTGGGAGGACACGCCGCGCCTCGGAATTTATCAAGTCGAACAGGAAATCGATTTTGGTGACATTATCACGGTTGAGAAGAAGCTCACGGTCGTCTGTCCAACTTGGTTTTTAATCCTCGTCGTTGCCTTTCTTGCGTCGGTTATTTTCGCAGGAATTGAGCGTACAATGAAACGTAGAAAAGATAAAAATAACCCAAAAAATCATTGACTTTTGATAACCATAAGCTTATAATAGAAAGTACAAAAGGTCATAAACAAAAATATAAAAATTAACACAAAAAGGAAAACAAAGATGGTTAATTCTAAAAAAGTTATTGCTGGGCTCGGCGTAGTTGCGGGTCTCGGCGTTGCTATGCTTCCTTTGACTTCGTATGCCGAAACGACCGGAACACAAACCGTTCGTGCAACCGTTGAAGAAGTTCTTGCTATTACAGTTGAGAATAATAAGAGCATCGCGGCGGATAATGACAATGCTGTTGCTATGGATCAGAACGATCTCGACACCACGCTCCTTCACACAATCAATGTGACAGGAAACATTTATAATGGGTATACGTTGAACTTGAAGGCTAACGATTCTGCAGACCTCCGCCTTGTCACTTCCGCTGCTTCTGCTGCCTCTAAAACCTATAGTGATAGCGTAAAAATCCCTGCCCTTACGACTCCTGGCGCATTGGAAGCTGGAACCGCTGGTTGGGGATATAAGTTCTCCGATACGACTACCTTCTCAAGCGAAAATTGGACAGGTGTCACAACTGCAGGTGCCGATATTAAGAACTTCACTAATACCGACCACGCCGCCTTCAACAACAATCACTACGTTAGCTACGGTATCGCTACTGACGACGATCAGGTTGCTGGTACTTATGAAACTACCGTTACCTATACGGTCACTGCAAACAGCCTTTAATAATATAGGATAGTAAAAAAACAACCGCTTCAGCGGTTGTTTTTTTGCTCCTCTCAATGTATAATTAATAATACAAGTCTAGGAGGTATATGTTCAAATCAAAAAAGAAATTATGTTTGCTTAGCTTAGCTGCAGCTATACTTTTCGCACTTAATATTACCAGTAATGCTCTTGCCGAAGAATCGTCTATTATTGGACTACAAATTTCCCCAGTTATCCAACGCATGGAGCTTGACCCGAGTAGTTCTTACGCTAACAATATTACGATTGTTAACACCGGAGATGAACCACTAAAGTTCGAAATGAACATATCTCCGTATCAGGTTGAAGATATCAATTACGCTCCGATTTATACCGTCACTAACGCCTATACTCAAATCGTCAACTGGATAACATTTGACGAATATGACGACTATCTCGAACCAGGAGAAATGTCCATAGTTCATTACCACATTAATGTCCCCAAAGACGCTCCTGGCGGCGGTCAGTACGCTGTAGTCTTTGCAGAAACAAAAGATGCTACCGGAGAAGATCAATCCGTCCGAGCTAACGCTCGAGCCGGAATGATTGTTCGCGCAAAAGTAGCTGGCGTGACTCGCGAAACTGGCGAGATAACAAAAACCATCATCCCAGGCTTCTTGCTAGCCCCTCCTATTTCTGCCACGGCGACATTCAAAAACACCGGCAACGTTGATGCCGATGCAAGGATGTCAATTAAAATTGAAAATTATTTCTCCGGCGAAGTCATCTACGACGGGACGAACGACCAACTTGAAAAAACTATTCTCCCAGACACGACTCGCGACTTGAACATTTCTTGGGCTAACGTTCCTCGCCTCGACATCTTCAAGGTGACCTTGAACACAGAATTCATGGGCGACGCCGAAGTGAAAACTCGCATCGTCATCATTTGTCCGATTTGGTTCATGGCGATTATTATCCTTATCATTCTTGTCATCGTCTTCCGCATTCTCGCGAAGCGCCGCGAAGATCGCCGGACGCGAACAAACTCTCGGAACGCCCAAGGCAGCTCCGGAAACTTAAATCTTTAACGGGTTGGGAGGAGGAAACATGAATAAACTTCAGAAAATCTTAACCGGACTCGCCGTCTTTGCGGTTTCCGTCCTTTCTGGCGCGCTCCGCTCGACGCCCGTCGAAGCCGCCGGCGCCGTCATGAAAATTTCCCCGGTCGCAAACGGAATTTATATCGAAGCGGGGAAGACCCAGAACTATCAATTTACTCTCGAGAACACTGGCGAGAATGATTTTAAGTTCAAGCTCTATACCGCGCCGTATAACGTCATTAATGAAGATTACGACGTCGATTTCTCGACCGAAACAAACTATAACCAAATCACCCGCTGGATTACTTTCCAGGACGATAACGGCTCGTTCGTCGCAAACCCGACTTATTCCCTTAAAGCCGGCGAAAAGAAAACGATTATTTATCGCGTAAAAGTTCCGGACGACATTCCGGAGGGCGGACAATACTGCATCATCTTCGCCGAATCGATTACGGATTCAGAAACAGAAACTGGCGCCGTCTCGGTCGGCCTTGGCTCCGTTTCTCGCGTCTCCTTGATTATTCTCGGCCATGGCGATGGAGAAACAAAGGATGTCGCGCAGATTACCGACTTCTCTCTCACGGGCATTTTCTCCGCGCATAATATCGACGCCTCCGCCCGCGTCAAAAACACGGGGAACACAGATTTCCTCGCCGTTTATTCTCTCGCTGTCGATTCATTGTTCGGAACTCCGCTTTATTCTTCCTCCGACAACTTCGTTGTCCTCCCCCAGACCGAGCGTCGTTTCTCGACTTCCTGGGCCGAGGCTCCGCTCTTTGGAATTTTCAAGGTAAAGTTTTCCGTCACGGCAATCGACCAGCAGCGCGAAGAGAGCCACGTCGTTCTAATTATGCCGGCTCTTGCTATAATTCTTTTGCTTTTACTATTGACAAGTATAGTTGTTTGGACTATAATTTTGT
>CAZQMP010000046.1:0-4397 GCA_964594565.1 uncultured Candidatus Saccharibacteria bacterium | reverse complement strand
ACAAAATTATAGTCCAAACAACTATACTTGTCAATAGTAAAAGCAAAAGAATTATGGCAAGAGCCGGCATGATAAGGACGACGTGGCTCTCTTCGCGTTGCTGGTCGATTGCCGTGACAGAAAACTTTACTTTAAAAATTCCAAAGAGCGGAGCTTCGGCCCAGGAGGTTGAGAAACGACGCTCGGTTTGGGGGAGAACAACGAAGTTGTCGGAGGAAGAATAAAGCGGAGTTCCGAACAATGAATCGACAGCGAGAGAATAAACGGCGAGGAAATCTGTGTTCCCCGTGTTTTTGACGCGGGCGGAGGCGTCGATATTATGCGCGGAGAAAATGCCCGTGAGAGAGAAGTCGGTAATCTGCGCGACATCCTTTGTTTCTCCATCGCCATGGCCGAGAATAATCAAGGAGACGCGAGAAACGGAGCCAAGGCCGACCGAGACGGCGCCAGTTTCTGTTTCTGAATCCGTAATCGATTCGGCGAAGATGATGCAGTATTGTCCGCCCTCCGGAATGTCGTCCGGAACTTTTACGCGATAAATAATCGTTTTCTTTTCGCCGGCTTTAAGGGAATAAGTCGGGTTTGCGACGAACGAGCCGTTATCGTCCTGGAAAGTAATCCAGCGGGTGATTTGGTTATAGTTTGTTTCGGTCGAGAAATCGACGTCGTAATCTTCATTAATGACGTTATACGGCGCGGTATAGAGCTTGAACTTAAAATCATTCTCGCCAGTGTTCTCGAGAGTAAATTGATAGTTCTGGGTCTTCCCCGCTTCGATATAAATTCCGTTTGCGACCGGGGAAATTTTCATGACGGCGCCGGCGGCTTCGACGGGCGTCGAGCGGAGCGCGCCAGAAAGGACGGAAACCGCAAAGACGGCGAGTCCGGTTAAGATTTTCTGAAGTTTATTCATGTTTCCTCCTCCCAACCCGTTAAAGATTTAAGTTTCCGGAGCTGCCTTGGGCGTTCCGAGAGTTTGTTCGCGTCCGGCGATCTTCGCGGCGCTTCGCGAGAATGCGGAAGACGATGACAAGAATGATAAGGATAATAATCGCCATGAACCAAATCGGACAAATGATGACGATGCGAGTTTTCACTTCGGCGTCGCCCATGAATTCTGTGTTCAAGGTCACCTTGAAGATGTCGAGGCGAGGAACGTTAGCCCAAGAAATGTTCAAGTCGCGAGTCGTGTCTGGGAGGATGGTCTTCTCAAGTTGGTCGTTCGTTCCGTCGTAGATGACTTCGCCGGAGAAATATTTCTCGATCTTAATCGACATTTTCGCATCCGCGTCGACGTTCCCGGTATTCTCGAAAGTGGCCGTAGCGGAGACAGGAGGAGCGAGAAGGAAACCAGGAATAGACGTTTTAACAATTCTACCAGTAAGACGAGTCTCGCCGTTAATGCGCATAGTCAAAATAGTTCCAGCTTTGGCGATTTTTTGTATGCTCTCTTCGGAATCTAACGGCTTATCTGTTTCTGCGAAAAGAACTGCATACTGTCCTCCACCCGGCACATCTTCTGGCACATCTACTGTGTAAATAATTTCTGACATTTCTCCAGGCTCAAGATGTGTTTTATAATCATTGAATTTAATCCAATTTACGACTTGTGTATATGCATTTTTCACGGAATAGATTGGCGCATATGTAATATTTTCCACGGAGAATGGCTCAATGGACATATGAAAGTCGATGGTTTCATTACTTATGTTTACGACAGAGATTTTGTTTGTATATGTCTCACCTGGATCGATTGTCCCGCTTCTCTGAATTGATGGTGAAATACTTATACCGACTGTCCCTATAGAATCGGCGAACACTGCCTTGGAACTGAAAAAGGAAAATGTTAGACAAAGAATCGTCCCAATCAAAGTAAGCTTTTTGAACATATACCTCCTAAACTTTTCATATATTTATTATATATTAGAGGGCATTAAAAAACAACCGTCTTTCGGCGGTTGTTTTTTTGCTATCTATGTTAGGTTAGAGAGACGCGGCAGCAGTTGCAGCATAGACAACTGTGCCTTCATATAGACCAGCCAATTGGTTTTCTGCTGCTTTGACGCCATATTGAATGTCATAAGTCTCAGTGTAGTGAGAAGTATGTTTGTCCTCTGTTGCGGTTCCAGCAGCATGAATCGTGGTTTGTGCGTCAGCCGTACCGACTTTATGCCAAATTCCGTCAAGTGCAGGTGTTGCTGCTTGATTGTCTTTGATCTGGAAGCCCCAAGTCCCAGCGGAAAGGCTTTCGGAGTCTGCGCTAAGTGGCGAGAAATATGCGTTCGACGTCTCCGTATGAATAAGCTTTGCGCCGTCAGTTGTCGAATACATAGTTAACGCATAATCGGCATAGGTCGTACCATCAACAGTGACAGTATGAACCAAAGTGGACGTATTTGAGTCGTTTTGCTGCACTGAAATGTAGTAAGGATCCTCTGTAGTTCCAGCGCCGCCGCGTCCGCTAGTAGCATAATTTTCAACGACGGAGACCGTGAGCGTATCAGCAACACCAACGCGGACTACATTACCAGCTGTCGCAGAAGAAGGATCGACTGCATACGAAGTCAAAGGAAGCATAGCAACGCCAAGACCCGCAACTACACCGAGCCCAGCAATAACTTTTTTAGAATTAACCATCTTTGTTTTCCTTTTTGTGTTAATTTTTATATTTTTGTTTATGACCTTTTGTACTTTCTATTATAAGCTTATGGTTATCAAAAGTCAATGATTTTTTGGGTTATTTTTATCTTTTCTACGTTTCATTGTACGCTCAATTCCTGCGAAAATAACCGACGCAAGAAAGGCAACGACGAGGATTAAAAACCAAGTTGGACAGACGACCGTGAGCTTCTTCTCAACCGTGATAATGTCACCAAAATCGATTTCCTGTTCGACTTGATAAATTCCGAGGCGCGGCGTGTCCTCCCAAGTTTTCTCGGTATAAAGACGCGTTCCAGGGATGACGGTGTTCGTCTCGGGAAATTCTTCGTTCGTGTAAATTTCTTCATCAGAAAAGAGCGGGAAGATGCGGAGAGTATAAGTCGCGGGGATGTGGACGTTACCCGTGTTCGAGATGAGCGAGGAAACTTTTATCGGTTGGTTAAGATAGAAACCATATATATTATTCTCGACGACTTTCCCCTCGATTCGAGTTTCTCCGGCGACGGTCGAATAGAAAAGGACGGCGATCTGGCTTTTCGACTTTATCGCGACGCCGTTTGCGTTCTTTTCTTCGCCGTCTGGCGTGTTCGCGGAGACGAGAAAAGCGGCGTATTGACCGCCGGCGGGAGCGTCTTCGGGGACGGAGATGCGGAATTTTATGGTTTTTTCTTCGTGCGGAGCGAGAACGCCGGTCGATTCCTCGATTTCGATCCAATCGAGAACCTGGGAATAGTCGGTTATGTCTTCAAAATCGAGCGAGTAAAGCTCGTCTTCGACGGTCATCGGCGCAGGTTTTATGACGTAGCTTATGGTTTCTCCAGAAAGGGACGGATTCAAAACCTTAAATTCCCCTTCGAAGATTTCTCCGGGGGATAGATAAGCGTCAAGTATGCCAGGCGAAACGGCGACAGACATAAATTAACTCGCAGCGTTTACGTAGAGAGTGTAGGTGATTTCTCCAGTGTAGGTGTCGGCGACGGCGTCCATACCGGCGGTAAAACCGTAGGTTACGGCGAAGCGTTGTGGGCCGAGATAGACATATTTCGAGGAATCACCTCCGGTAACGAAGGTATCTGCCGTGACGATTGTCTTTCCGGCGGCAACATCCGTGGCCGAAGCCGGGACGATATTGAAGTCTGCGTAACTTGTGTTCGCGCTTAGGTTCATGTTGTTTACGAGTGCGACGAGAGCGGCGGCGTCCTTTGTTTCTGAACCGTAAGTTACAGACTGGCCAGAGATAGCGACAGGAGCGGTCTTTAGCTTCCAGTTCGCGGAGGTTGAGGACAGGGCGGCGGAAGTAGACTTGATTTTAAATGAGTTTGAGTTGTTCGACGGGACCATGGTTGCGTAGCCGTTGTCGGCATTCGTTGAGACGGCAGAAACATGCCAACCTTGAGAACAGTCAGTGTTAACGTAAGAAGAGTAGTGACTACCGGAGGTTGCTTGAATCGTTTCGGTCGTGTTTCCGTTTCCGTCCGAGTCGTTTACGTCAAGAACGTAAGGGCGCCCGGAAAGATAGTTACACGTTACTTCATAAGTTGTCGTACCGAAATTATTGGTCGAGTCCATGAGATTAAACTCTCCGGTATAGCGTTTATTCGTCGAGTCGTAAGTCGTCGTCGTTCCGGGGACATGGGAAACTTCCGTAAAGGAAAGATAGCCGTTTATTGTTGCGGAGACAGTGTCAGTGCTATGGGTAATAGAAGTCGCAGCAAAAGAGGTCGCCGGGAGGACAG
>CAZQMP010000045.1:0-4525 GCA_964594565.1 uncultured Candidatus Saccharibacteria bacterium | reverse complement strand
ATCGCTATTATGGCATGTCACTTCGTTGTATGCTTAGCGATTCGACCTACGACGCCGGCACCTACCAAATCATCTTCGACAAGAACGATGGCTCCGGAGATACCTCTGTCCAGCAAGTCAACGTAGGCGACACGGTCACGTTAACAGCGAACCCGTGGCAACGCGACAATTACACCTTCAACGGTTGGAACACCTCCGCCGATGGAACCGGTACAAGCTATGCCGACGAAGAGGAAGTTTCGAACCTCGCGTCTCGCGATGAGGCGATTGTTCTCTACGCACAATGGGAGCACATCCCGCAGACCTGCGAAGACCTCAATATCCCGAGCATGCAAAACTGGGTCAACTCCTCGCTCATCAACACCGGCGATACGATCAACCTCTGCGACTCTCGCGACCTTTCTGTCTATCCCGTTACCAAACTTGCCGATGGCAGCGTTTGGATGGCTAAGAATTTGCGTCTTGAGTTTACGAAGCTCGTAGAAGATATTTCTGCAGAGAACACAAACAATCCACATGATTCCTTCGTTTCTGGGGATGTAATTGGGCTAAAGAACCACAGCTCAACTGACGACAGATCTGTCTGGGACTATGGTGGAGCTCAAGGTCTTTATACTAAATATAGCGCCGCTAACATCGGTGGTACAGACTGTCCAGGCGGAGACTGCGACATCTACGGGGTCTACTATAGCTACAACACCGTCACCGCAGGAAATTATAGAAACCGTACCGCATCCACCACAGAAGTAGAAGGAGATATTTGTCCCGCTGGATGGCAATTGCCCTCAAATAGCGAAATCAACGCACTTAGCAAAGACAATAACTACTATTTACCTTCAGAAAATGCTGTAGTAAACTTTGTCGATTCTGGCTGGCATCAAGCAAGCGCAACCATCGCCGGACACACAAGCGGAAACTTTATCATCGAACGCGGAGAGTGGGGATACTACTGGTCGCGATCGGTCGCAAGTTCCAATATATACAACATAGCAAGATATCGCTCCGCCGACGGCTCGTTTAGCTCAACTGCTGGCAGAAATAGTGCCTACGCTGTCCGTTGTCTCATGAAAGACCCGACCTATGACACCGGCACCTACCAAATCATCTTCGACAAGAACGATGGCTCCGGAGATACTTCTGTCCAGCAAGTCAACGTAGGCGACACGGTCACATTGACCACAAATCCATGGACAAGAGATAACTACACCTTTACCGGGTGGAATACTGCTGCAGACGGAACCGGCACCACCTACGCGGACGAAGAATCTGTCACTGACCTCGCCGGAAGAGATGAAGCGATTGTTCTCTATGCTCAATGGGAATTAATCGCTCGAAGTTGCTCAGATCTCGGCGTCCCAACCATGCAAAACTGGGTCAACTCCTCGCTTGTTAACGCCGGAGATACGGTTGATCTCTGCGACTCGCGTGACCTAACCGTTTACCCCGTCACCAAACTTGCCGATGGCAATATTTGGATGGCAAAAAATATGCGGCTAGACTTCAATAAACTCATAGAAGAAATCTCCGCCGCCAACACCGACAACCCAGCATCAGGATTTACCTCGAACTCTGTAGAAAACCGCGAATCCGCACATAGGAACGCCGCCTGGTGGGGTACCGGATCGCGAAGATGTAGCGGCTCACCAAGATACAACACCACCAATATCGGCGGGACCGATTGCCCATCAGGCGATTGCGACGAATACGGTATGTATTATAGCGTACGCGCTGCCTTTGCTGGCTCCACGCCAGTTTCTGACAGCAGCCTCTGCCCAGCAGGTTGGCGTATTCCTACCTATCAAGAATTCCAAGCCCTCGATTCCTCGCAATTATCGCTCGGAAATTTCTCCTTAGCCGGCACACTCTACGGAGATGTTATGTATAATGTATACAACCAAGGGATTAACGGCCGTGGGAGTTCAGGCCAATTTTGGGCCAATTCTACGGATATGGCAGCCAGAGTCAACAAAACGTACAATTCCGATAGTCTATATGTCGGAATCGGTGGCGGCAGTTACTTTTGCTTCGGAAATGCCATCCGTTGCGTCCTTAAAGACCCGACCTACGACGCCGGCACCTACCAAATCATCTTCGACAAGAACGATGGCTCCGGAGATACCTCTGTCCAGCAAGTCAACGTAGGCGACACGGTCACGTTAACAGCGAACCCGTGGCAACGCGACAATTACACCTTCAACGGTTGGAACACCTCCGCCGATGGAACCGGTACAAGCTATGCCGACGAAGAATCGGTCACAAATCTCGCCGCTCGTGACGAAGCGATCGTCCTCTATGCCCAGTGGGAAGCTACCGCTCCTGAAGAGATGCAAGGGTGGTCTTGCAACCTCTCTACCGGCGACTCGACGACTCTCTCCGATTCTCGCGATGGTCAAACCTACACAATCGCAAAGCTCGCCGACGGTAACTGCTGGATGATTGATAACCTTAATCTCGGCGCGACAAGTTTGACAACAAACCTCACGAGCGAAAACTCAAACCTAAGTACGACGATTACCGCCGCGACCTTTAACAGCTGGAAAAAGAGCAACGGTTACTTTAACGGAACCTATACCAGCGGAGAATATACGCCGATTTCCGGCTCCGACCCAGTTTCTCTATCGAAATACGGCACACGTTATAACTATTATGCTACGTCCGCCGGTACCATACGTGGAGAATTAGGCAATCCAAACGCCAAATATGATATTTGCCCGTCCGGTTGGCGTCTGCCGACGACGGCAGAGGTCGAAAACCTGTTTGTTCAATATGGTTATTCTGCAAGCCTTTCTTCGGAGGCAAAACGTGCACTTGCAAACAACAAGATACGCGCCCCACTTGCAAACGGAGGAATCGCCCTTGCGCTTGCTGGAAATACCGTTCCGGAATGGCAGCCAGGTACCTACGATGATGAATTTGGAAGAACCGGATATTATTGGACTTCGAACACTGCCGGTACTCTTGGCTACTTCTGGGGTTGTAGTTTTTATACCACTGGAGACATAGCAGCCATTGGCACAGGCGGGAACGTCGTTCAGCCAATCGGCCACTCCATCCGCTGTCTCCTCAAAGATTCGTCCTACGACGCTGGAACTTAGCAAAAGTAAAAATAAGTAGTATAATAAAAGAAAGGAATAAAATGGAAAATCCAACTAACCAAGAAAATCAACCTAAAGCCCCTGAAGTCGTCGTCCCTGAAGCTCCCGCTTCAAACGCTGCTTCAGCTGCTCCGGAGAAGAAACCAGCTAAGAAACTCGAGAAGAAAACTCTGATTCTCATCATCGTCGGCGTGCTTGTCCTTGTCGCTGCGATCGTCGCCGCCGTCATTCTCATCCCGAAAGGCGAGAAGAAAGAAGACGGGACCTCGGAATATGTTGCCCCAGAAGATCGCCCGAAGTACACTATCGAACGTGATCCTGAGACCGGCGAACGCGCCCTCTTCGGAAACGACGAAACGAAAAACAACACTGGCGAAGCCTTTATTGAGTATCAAGAAGAAATCTCTCAAGCTTCCGATTCGACAAACGAAGAAATCTTTGACGCAAAAATCGCTCAAGCTGTCTATTATATCGCCGTCGAAGAATACGACAACGCCGCGGCTGCGCTTAACTCCCTCGATAAGTCCACCTTCTCCGATGATGAATACAGCCGCTTTGAGAAAGTTTCCGCCGACCTCGAAGCCGCAAGAAACGGACAATAAAAATTGAGGATAAAATTAGAGACAGTCAATCAACTGTCTCTTTTTTTTGTATCGAAAATCGAGAATAAAAATTACGCCATATTTGGCGTAGTTTGTCAATGGTGGAGCGTATGAGACTCAAACTCATGACCTCTTCGATGCCATCGAAGCGCTCTAATCAACTGAGCTAACGCCCCTCCTATTCAATTTTACCACAATTTATGATAAAATAAAAGCATGAAAAAGACAATTCTCACTGGACTCCGAGTCAATAGCGAACTTACGCTCGGAAATTATCTCGGTGCCATGCTTCCCATGGTCCGCCTCGCAAACAAATACTCGGAAACAATGAATGTCAACATCTTCGTCCCCGATCTCCACTCTATTATCTCCGAAGTTGACGGGAACCTAAAGGAAAACACCCTCCGCTCGATAAAATACTATCTCGCCGCTGGCTTATCGCCGCGAGAATCCGTCCATGTTTACCGCCAGTCCCAAATCCCTGCACACACCTCTCTTACCTGGGTTTTGAACTGCACCGCGACGATGGGAGAAATGTCCCGCATGACCCAATACAAAGACAAGTCGAACGGAAAAGAATCGACAAACGTTGGAATTTTCGACTACCCGGTCCTTATGGCCGCCGACATCTTGCTTTACGACGCGAATTATGTCCCAGTTGGCGAAGACCAGTTCCAACACCTCGAACTGACGCGAAACCTTGCCGAACGCTTTAATCACAAATACGGCGAAATCTTCACCGTTCCCGAGAACACAAAGACCCAAGTTGAGTTCATGGGTCAGCAAACCGGCATCCGCATCCGCGACCTTGTGAATCCCGAAAAGAAA
>CAZQMP010000044.1:1220-4562 GCA_964594565.1 uncultured Candidatus Saccharibacteria bacterium | reverse complement strand
TATTAACCTAAAGGAAAACAATGAGTCGTATCGGAAAACAACCTATCCAAATTCCGGCAGGAGTGACAATTACGGTCGGCGACAAAGAAATTACCGTCGCTGGACCTAAGGGTTCGCTCAATGTTCCGGTTCAACAAAATACGAAAACCTCTGTCGAAGGCGACAAAATCGTTGTAACTCGTATTAACGACGAGCCTGAATCTCGTGCTTGGCACGGTCTTCAGAGAGCTCTCCTTAACAACGCTGTCCAAGGCGTTACAAAGGGCTTCTCGAAGCAGCTCGAAATCAACGGTGTTGGCTTCCGTCTTCAAGGTGGTGGTAAACAAATCGAGATGGCCCTCGGCTTCTCTCACCCTGTAAAATACACCGCTCCAGAAGGAATCGAACTTAAAGTCGACAAGATGAACATCACTGTCATCGGCATCGACAAACAAAAAGTCGGCCAAGTCGCGGCAGAAATCCGCGCGCTTAAGAAACCTGAACCTTACAAGGGTAAAGGTATTAAATATGTGGACGAAGTCATTCTCCGCAAGGCCGGAAAGGCAGGAAAGAAATAATATGAAAGCTATTTTCCGTGCAAACCGCACCCGCGCAAAAATCCACGGCACTGCTGAGCGCCCTCGTCTCTCCGTAAACATCAGCAACCAACACATCACCGCCCAACTTATCGACGACGACAAACAAACTACGCTTGTCTATGCTTCGACAGTTGGCTCGAAGATTAAGGGAACTAAAACCGAAAAATGCGCCAAAATCGGCGAAGAACTCGGCAAAAAGGCTAAGAAAGCCAACATCTCTAAAGCTGTCTTCGATCGCGGTTCTAAACTCTATGCTGGCCGCATGTCTGCTCTTGCTGACGCTGCCAGAAAAGAAGGATTGGAGTTCTAATCATGCCCGAATCTAACGATAAGAAAGCAAAAGTTATCAACAAAGCTGGCACGCTCAAAATGAACGACCGCGTTGTTGCAAAAAAAGAAACCCGCGACATGGGCGGACGCCGTATGAATCGCAGCAATCGCCGCGACCGCGTCAAACCGTCTGATGCTCCGAAAGAGTTCGACGAGACAACGATTCACGTTTATCGTGTTTCTCGTACCGTCGCTGGTGGACGCCGCATGCGCTTTAAAGCCCTCGTTGCGGTCGGAAACCACAAAAACAAAATCGGTGTTGGCGTCGCAAAAGGTAACGACGTTACCGCTGCTGTCCAAAAAGCAACCGCAAAAGCCAAAAAATCCATGATCACCTTTAACATGGATGGCGAAACTATCTGCCACGAAGTCGAGACTAAGGTTACCGGCGCGAACGTTCTTATGAAACCTGCTGCTCCTGGTACCGGTATTATCGCCGGCGGCGTCGTTCGCTCGATCATCGGTCTTACTGGCGTCAAGAACCTCATCTCAAAGTCTCTTGGCTCGACCAACAAAGTCAACATCGCTTACGCCGTAATCGAAGGTCTCCGTGGACAAACTCCGCGCAAAGACTGGACAACGACCGCTCTCAAAGGCACAAAAGCCGAGAAAGCCGCTCCTAAAACCGCTAAGAAACCTGCGGAGAAGAAGGAGAAATAATTATGAAATATAACGAACTCGAAGTCAACAAGAACACCCGTCCAACCCGCAAGGGTCGCGGAATTTCCGCCGGACAGGGTAAAACCGCTGGCCGTGGTACAAAAGGCCAAAAAGCCCGTACTGGTCACAGGAAGATGCCGACCGGCTTCATGGGCGGACAACGCGCTATCATGCAAGCCATTCCAAAGCTCAAAGGCTTCAAGACAATCCATGCGAAAGCTGAAGTTGTCTATACCGATGTCCTTTCTGAACTTTCTGGCAACGTCGACAACTTTGTCCTCGCCGAGAAGAATTTCATTTCCTCTCCTTATGTTAAGGTCAAGGTTATCTCCCGCGGTGAATTAAAATCGAAGATCAATCTCGAAACTCAATTCGCTTCGAAGAGCGCAATTGCTGCTCTTGAAAAAGCCGGAGGCTCGTTCAAAAAAGTTAGCGTCCCAATGCGCGAAGCAAAAAAGGAAGCTTAATAGAAAAATAACCCCATTTAGGGGTTATTTTTTATTGCTTTTTATGGTATGATAGAAAGGTAAATTTAGCTGAGGTTCATGATGCATTTCAAAACTATTTTCAAATCCCTAAAGAACAAAGACATGCTGAAACGTTTCCTGATTATTCTCGGGATTCTTGTTGTTTATCGCTTTCTCGCGCATATCCCCGTCCCTCTTGGCGACGCGACGACTTTCCGCGACGCAGTCCATAACTTAATCAACAGCTCCGACTTCGGTTCTTTCTTGAACATGATTTCTGGCGGCGGCTTGACTTCATTCTCAATTATTCTCGTCGGCCTCTCTCCTTACATTACCGGCTCGATCGTTGTTCAACTTCTAACGAAAGCAATCCCTTCGCTCGAAGAAATCTCTCAAGACGGAGAAACCGGTCGCCGAAAAATCAACCAATGGACTCGCGTTTTTGCCGTTCCTCTTGCCATCATCCAATCCATCGCCTATATTTATATTCTTTATCAAAACGTTGTTTCCGCTTCGAGCGCCACAATGGTCGAACCGACCACAATGGAATGGATTATCGCCGTAACCGCCATGGTCGCCGGATCGATTCTCCTTATGTGGCTCGGCGAGCTCATGACCGAACAGGGAATCGGCAATGGTATCTCCATGCTCATTTTCGCTTCAATTATCACCGGCTTCCCGTCGACTTTCGCTTCGCTGACTTCCGCTCTTCTAGACACAAGCGAAGGCACGCTCTCCCTCTTTGGCTGGTTTAACCTCCCGGTAAACCCGACCGTCTTTTGGATTGTTCTCGGATTCGTTGTCGCTGTCATTCTCGTCGTTTACTTCCTCGTCAAGTTAAACGAGTCTCAACGTATCATCACGATAAACTACGCGAAACGCGTCCATGGCAACTCCGCTTATGGCGGAATCCGCTCGATTCTCCCGCTTAAACTCATCTCCGCCGGCGTCATCCCAGTCATCTTCGCAACCGCCTTCCTCTCTCTCCCGGCTCTTCTCGGCCAGTTCCTCCTTTCGAAGAACGCCGACAATACCTTTGCCCAAACTCTTGTCCAACTCTTTACCGCCCCGTCCGCTTCGAACTTTGCTTCGCTCTATCCTCTCGGGATTACCTGGAAATGGTTCATCTACCCAGCCGTCTACTTCCTCCTCGTCTTCACCTTCACCTATTTCTACACTTCCATCATCTTCAACACCAAAGAAATCGCTGACAATCTTCAGAAACAAGGTGGTTTTATTGAAGGTGTTCGTCCTGGTCTCCGCACCGCCGAATATCTCGAAAAGATTATCAACCGTCTGAATCTCTT
>CAZQMP010000044.1:0-1120 GCA_964594565.1 uncultured Candidatus Saccharibacteria bacterium | reverse complement strand
TCGCAGCCTAACCTAGGAAAGGGTGGAAATGGTAGAAAAGAAAACCAAAAAGAAGGCCGAAGCAAAGGAAGCTCCAAAAGTCTCGAAAAAGGTCGAGAAAAAAGCTCCTGAACTTAAAAACGAGGAGACAAAAAAGCCCGTCCGCGAGGACGACGACCGTCTCGAACGCGTTGATCGCGACCGCGATTTTGACCTTGGTGCCTCAAAAAACCTCTTCGGAAAGATTTTCCTCGCTCTGCTTATCATCCTCCTTGCCATTTTCTTCGGCAAAACCGCCATCTGGGAATATTATTACTATAACGAAAAGGAGGGCTCCGAACGTACGCCTGCCGTGAACGTCGAAGCTGACGACCCCGAAGAGCTCGATGAAACTCCCGTAACCGAGGAACAACGCGCCGAATATACCGTCCCCGGGAACTACCCCCGCTACCTCACGATTGAAAAACTCGGAATTTATAACGCCCGCGTACTTTCAATGGGCTTGACCGTAACCGGCGAACTCGACACTCCGAACAATATCTTCGACGTCGGCTGGTACAACCAATCCGGCAAACCCGGTGGTGGCGGAACTCTCGTTATTGACGGGCACAATGGTGGCCCAAATGTTGTTGGCGTCTTTAAATATCTCAACGAACTTTACGCCGACGACCTCATTGTTGTCGAACGTGGCGATGGCTACATTTACACTTACAAAGTCGTAGAAAACAAAGAAGTCCCAATCGACGAATCCGACGATTATATGCATACCGCCCTAACCTCTCCGGTCCCCAGCGAAGAATCAATCACTTTAATCTCTTGTGTCGGCGAATGGTCGAGCCTTCGCCAGACCTATCTCTCCCGCCAGTTCGTCCGCGCCGTCCTAATCGAAGAAAAGGCTCCGTCGTCTGAAGAATAAAATCGACTTAAATTCTCCAAAAATCCCCGAAAAACCTCTTGTTTTTTTGCGGTTTTTTTGGTATAATAGTGCGGTAATTTATGGCTAGTCAAAAGGAAGTGATAAAACTCACGGGTAAAGTCGTTGAGGCTCTACCGAACACCCAATTTCGGGTTGAACTCGAGAATGGTCATATTATCATTGCGCACATGAGCGGAAAAATGCGCAAAAACTTTATCCGTCTTG
>CAZQMP010000043.1:0-4950 GCA_964594565.1 uncultured Candidatus Saccharibacteria bacterium | reverse complement strand
TTGTACGCGGAAAAATTTCCGATTTGCGTGTCATCCGCACGTCTCGCCGGAATTTAACAATCACCGAAGGCGTAATCCACGACGAATCCGACGCGATTCGTGTCGTCTGGTACAACCAGCCTTACCGCGCGAAACAATTCGACCCGGACAAAGATTATTATTTTACCGGTACTTACGATTACTCTCGGAATCGTTACCAACTTACCTCCCCGAAAGCCCAGCTTGCCTCCGACGTCGAAAAAAGCGATGCTAGCGATAACGGTTTTAAGCCAGTTTATTCCGTAAAAGGTAGTTTCAAATCGGAGAACTTTAAGCGTATCTTCGAGACGCTTCGTCCCGAATTCGCGTTTATCCCTGATCTTTTGCCGATGAGCGAATCTGCCCCGAAATTCGTTTTCCCAGGCGCCCGCGCCGAGGCTTTGTTTAAGGCTCATTTCGCTGAAGATGACAAAGAAGTTCGCGCCGCTCGGAAATATCTTGCCTACGAAGAACTGTTCGAGCTTATTCTCGCCGCAAATTTGAACAAAAAGGAGAACCAAAAACTCCGCGCGCCAGTCATCCCGTTCACTCCGGACAAAATTCACTCCGTCGTCGAAAAACTGCCGTTTGATTTAACAAACGCTCAACGTCGCGCTGCATTCGAAATCCTCAAAGATCTTGAGAAAAACGTCCCGATGAATCGCCTGCTCCAAGGGGATGTCGGCTCCGGAAAGACGGTCGTGGCTGCGCTCGCCGCCTTTGAAGCCGTCCAGGCCGGCTACCAAGTCGCTCTGCTCGCGCCGACCGCCATCCTCGCGACTCAACACGCCGAATCTTTGAACGATCTTCTCGCGCCGTTCGGCATTTCCGTCGGCCTCCTGACCGGCGCCACAAAACGCAAGGACGCTCTAAAACAAAGAATAAAAGACGGAAAAGTCGACCTAATCGTTGGGACTCACGCTCTGATTACCGACGACACTGAATTTAACCGTCTCGCGCTCTGCATTATCGACGAGCAGCACCGTTTTGGCGTAAATCAGCGCCAAAAACTCCTCGCAAAAACCGTCCAAAGTTCCATGAATGAAGCGCGGAGCGAAGTTCCGACAAATTCGGCCGAAAATCCCGACTTTTCCTCTGTAAAAAAGCCTCTCGCGCCCCATCTTTTGATGATGACGGCGACTCCGATTCCGCGTTCTCTCCAGCTCGCTATTTTTGGCGATCTCGACGTCTCGATTTTGAACGAGCTCCCGAAAGGTCGCCAGCCCGTCGACACCCGAATCATCAACGAAATAAATTTCACCGATGAGCTTTATCCAAAAGTTCGCGAATATCTTAAAAAGGGTCAACAAGTCTATTGGATTTGCCGCAAAATCGAGGACAAAGGCATGTCTGATGTCGTTTCTGTGAAAAAACAGACGAAAAAACTCAAAGAAATTTTTCCCTCCGCCGAAATCGCCTTTCTTCACGGAAAGATGAAAACCGAAGAAAAAGACGAAATCATGTCCGAATTTGCGAAAGGAAAAATCGACATCCTCGTCTCGACGACGGTTGTCGAAGTTGGCGTGAATGTCCCGAACGCAAATCTGATGGTCATCATGGATGCTGACGGCTACGGTCTCGCCCAACTCCACCAGCTCCGTGGGCGCGTTGGTCGCGGAAAAGAAGCTGCGATTTGTTATCTTGTTTCTCCCGGCGAGTCCGAACCCGCCCGTCGTCTCCGCGAGCTCGAGAAGTCAACCGACGGTTTTTACCTTGCCGAAGCCGACTTGAAAATCCGCGGTCCTGGCGAAATTTACGGCTCCCTCCAGCACGGCGCCATGTCCCTCCAATTTGCCTCACTGACCTCTACAAAACTTATCTCCGCCGCTGGCGCCGAAGCAAAAACCTGCGCCGAAGAATTCGCAAAACACCCCGAAAAAATGAAAGACTATCCCGAACTTTCCTTCGCGATTAAAAAATATCAACAGCTAACAACTTTAAACTAATATGCAATCTCTCCCTTTAAAACGCGGTAAAGCCGCCGGGAACCTAATCGGAACCCACCAAAAACTCATCCGCATTTCGCGCCGTCTTTTTGCGAAACATGCTCCGCGCGGCGTCGACTTTCCGACTGCAAAAGAGCTGGTTTATTTTGAAGGTATGCGCGGACCGGATGGTCTGAAACGGAAATGCCCTGATTCTCCCGACCAGCCCGAACATTTTCTCATCCCGAACGCCGACAACGGTCGAATCTGGAAGCAGATCGAAGATTGCGAAGCAAATCTAAAACGCGCTCTTACTGAAGGGAACCGCGAGCGCGCTGCTTTTGAAGCCGCCTGGATGTCTCACTTTATCATCGACGGCCTTACCCCGGCGCATCATTACCCGCTCGATGATATAAAAAACGAGTTTATGTCTGAGTCTGAATATGTCGAAATTTTTGGCAAACCTCTCGCGCGTAAAATCGAAGGCGAGACCATTCGCGAGACTGTCGGGAAGAATATCGTCTATTATGGCCCTGGCGGCCACATCACAAAACACTTTGCCTTCGAATATCATATCGCGAAAATCGTAAACTCGAAGAAAAAAGAAACCCTAACCCCGCGGTTAAAATATTCATCTCGTGATATAAAATCCCTCGATTTTAAGGCGGAGTTCTACACCTCCGTGAATAAAATCGCCGCTTTAAAGATGTATGAACGCTATAAAGTCGAAGGCTGGACAAAAGAGCTCGAAAGGGAAACGATTGAAATTCTCCTCCCTGAAATCGTCAAAAATGTAACCATAGGATGGCTAAAATGCGTATAATTTCCGGAATTTACAAAAACAAAGAAATCCTCACCCCTGGGACCGACAAAACGCACCCCATGGGATCCCGCGAAAAACTCGCCCTGTTTAACATGATTTTGCCGTATTTACCCGAAAAACGGGTCCTGGACGCATTTGCGGGCTCAGGCGCCCTTGGACTCGAGGCTCTTTCTAGAGGGGCCTCCGAGGCGGTTTTTGTCGAAAAGGACGAAAAAGCCGTAAAAATCATCAAAGAAAACCTCAAATCTCTAGGAGTGACAAACGCAACTGTCGTAAAATCCACGGTCGATACCTTCGAGCCGGAAGAAAAATTCGACCTCATTTTTGCCGACCCGCCATACAATAAATTCGAAAAAAGTCAAATCGAGCACCTCGCCCGCTTTCTCTCCTCTGATGGGACTCTCGTACTTTCTTCGCCCGAGCCAGTCGACCTTCCGGGACTGAAACTCCTTAAGTCCCGGAAATATGCGGGTTGTATTATTTCGATATTTGTGGTATAATTTAAGAATAATATCGGTGGGCTGAACAATAAGGAGTTATTATGTACGGTTACACCGACCAACAACCTGACAATCAAAAGAAAAAAATCATCATTGTCTCCCTCGCTATGGGAATTATTATCGTCGTTTTAATCGGCGTTTTGATTAATGCGATCGTAAAGAAAAATCATCTCGTCTCTGAAACGGCTCAAAACGAAACTGTCGACGACAGCGCTTATGTCGTGAACGAAAACGGCGATCTCGTTGCCGTTACAGAATCCTCAAAAGAGGAAGAAAAACCTGCCGAAGATGGCAAAGCTGACCCTGTTGAAGGCGAAGCTACTGCGACGGTCACTCCGTCCTCTGACGCAAAGTCAGAAATCCCAGCAACCGGCACCGAAGGCGTCCTTGGATTCGCCCTTCTTATGGGGACGATTGCAACTTTTGCACTTTCAAAGTCGAAACGATTCGCTTTTTAAGCTGCTTGTGCTATAATTAAGTTCATGGAACAAAAATCCGAGCCGGATACTCCCGCGTCTCGACGCAAAAAACATTACAAACAACTCCTTATTGTTATCTTTGTTATTTTTAACATCGCGATTATTTTCTGGACCGCAAAAAAGGAATTTACTCGCGACACAACCGAAAACGTAAAGATGGACTTTTCGCTTTGGTTGCTTATTCCGGCGCTCCTCTCGTTCGGGATTGCTGTTTTTTCTGAATTTTGGAAATATAATCTCCTGCTCGAGCGCTTTACCGGGAAGAGGGACTTAGCTCTCGCCCGTCAAACCGTGACGATTGGCCGCTATTACGACAACATTACCCCTGCCGCCGTTGGTGGACAGCCTTTCCAGATCCTCCACATGAAGAAGAACAAGGTCCCGGGCGAATATGCTGCGATGATTCCTATTATTGGCTTTGTCTCGACCCAACTTGCCTTCATTTTTCTTGCACTTTTGATGATTTTTGTCGGCCGCTCGATCGTTATTTCTGATGTCGCTTATGCTGCTTCTTTTATCGGTCTCGCCTTCTATTCTTTCTTCCCGGTCCTGATTATGCTCTTCGTTTTTGCCCCGAAAACGATGCATCGTCTTGTTTCTGGCGTTCTCCGTTTTCTCCATAAAATCCGCATTGTTCGTAACCTCGAGAAAACCGAAGAAAAAGTCTTCAGTGAGATGGCAAAATACGTAAAGTGCATAAAATCCGTAATCAGCGACCGTAAATTCCTCGCAAAGATTATGGGTCTCTCGTTCGCCTATCAGCTCGGGATAAACTCAATTCCGTTTTTCGTGATTACTGCGTTCGGCGGTGGAATTAATTACTTCGCCGCAACGTTCACAACAATCGCAATCAACGCCGCAATCTCCTTCATTCCGACCCCAGGTAACGCTGGAGCCGCCGAAGGTTCGTTCTATCTTGTTTTCGCCGTTCTCCCGAGCGGCTCGACCTTCTGGCCGATGATTACTTGGCGTTTCTTCTCCTATTATGCGTTTATCGCTGGCGGTGCGCTGACCTATCTTGAGCTTGGTTTAAAGAAACGCGGCCATCTTCTCCGCGAAGGTACTGTCGACAACTCGACAAACTCGACGAAATAGCGTTTTTTTGATATAATATTTACATGTCCGCGTGGTGGAATTGGTAGACACGCTAGCCTTAGGAGCTAGTGCCATTGGCTTGCTGGTTCGACTCCAGTCGCGGACACCAT
>CAZQMP010000042.1:0-5109 GCA_964594565.1 uncultured Candidatus Saccharibacteria bacterium | reverse complement strand
TCGCTCTCGAGCCGAAATTCTTTGCCTACTTTGACCTAAGAAACCGCGTCGCGACAGTCTAACCGAACTATTCCGGTTATGCTATAATATTTATATATGCTTAATTTTTATAATCATTCCGTAAAAGACTCGGTTGCGGATTTAAAATCCGACCCCGAGAACGGGCTCACGCCAAAAGAAGTGCTCAGGCGCCGGAAGAAGTTTGGCGAAAATCTCCTCGACATAAAAACAACTCCGCTCTGGAAAAAGTTGCTCGAACCGTTCGCCGATCTTTTTATGATTATCCTTGTCGTTGCGCTTTTTCTCTCGATTCTCCAACAATCTTGGACCGAGGTCATCGTCATCGCGCTCGATATGGTGCTCGATGTCGCCGTCTTTTATATCCAGCGGTTTTCGACTGAACGTGTTCTGAATTCTTTGAAAGAAAAAACTGTCCAAAAAATCACCGCCGTCCGCAATGGCGAAGAAGTGGAGATTGACGCGAGCGAACTTGTCCCGGGTGACGTCGTTATTCTTCACGAAGGCGATCGTATCCCTGCCGACGGCCGTATCATTTCCGAATCCGGACTTTTAACGAACGAATCAATGCTGACTGGCGAGTCCGAAGCGATTTCTAAGGACGCGAAAGCAATTTCCGGGAAGAAAAAAGTTTACGAACAACGCAATATGGTTTTCTCCGGCTCTTTCGTTATAACCGGCGCTTCGCGCATCCTCGTCACGGCGACCGGGAACAATACCGAATATGGAAAAATCGCTTCGCTTGCTTCTTCTGCTTCGATTAGCTCTCCAATCCAAGAAAAAATCAACAAACTCGTCGTTCGGATTGCCGCCGTCATTCTTATCGCGGCCGGAATCGTGCTTGTTATCCAACTTTTCGACGGAATCGCTTTCTACGACGCAATCCAGTTTACCCTTGCGATGATTGTCTCTGCCGTTCCGGAAGATTTGCCAATTGTGACCGCAATCATCCTCGCTCTTGGTGCCGTCCGTCTCGCGAAGAAAAACGCTTTAATAAAGGAACTTCGCGCAATCCAGTCTATCGGTATCGTTTCGACAATCGCCTCTGACAAGACCGGAACCTTGACCGAAAACCGTCTTTCTCTCCGCGACTATTGGAACCCCGCGAAGGAAAAAACCTTAAAGAACAACGAGAAATTTTTCGGATCTGTCGCCGGCGCTGCAATCCCGCCTGAATCCGCGACCGACCCGCTCGACCTGGCGATTTGGGAATTTATTAAGGCTCAGGCTCCCTACATGGTCGACATAAAGCCGCTAAAGTCCTACGCTTTCGACCAAAGCCTAAAAACTTCCGGTAATTTATTTGAAGATAAAACCGGCCGTCTCCGTCTAATGATAAAAGGCGCTCCAGAAACGATTTTCGAAAAATGTTCGAAAATGACAAAGGCCGAACGCGAAAGCGCCGAAGCTCATCTCGAATCTTTCAGCAACAACGGCTATAAAGTCATCGCCCTTGCTTCCTCGAAAGTCGACCACGAAATCAACGAGCTTAACAAACTCACAAAATCCGACGTCTTTAAATTCGAAGGTTTGATTGCAATTGCCGATACGGTCCGTCCCGGCGTTGTCGATGCCATCGAACAAGCCGCAACTGCTGGCGTAAAAGTGAAAATGGTGACAGGCGACCACGCCCAGACCGCCTTTGCAATTGGGCGCGAGCTTGGGCTTTGTTCTGATTTTTCTGAAGTCTTCGATTGCTCGAAGCTCGGCGACTTACCGGATTCCGATCTTGAAGACCGTGTCCGGAACGCTTCGATTTTTGCCCGCGTAACTCCCGAAGATAAATTCCGAATCCTGACGATGATAAAGAAATCCGAAGTTGTTGCCATGACTGGCGACGGAGTGAATGACGTCCCCGCCCTGACAAACGCACACGTCGGCATCGCGATGGGAAATTCTCCTTCGATTGTCCAGGACGCTGGCGACATTGTTCTTCTCGATAACGACTTTTCGAACATTGTCTCCGCAATGAAGGAGGGTCGCGTCATCCTCGCGAATATCCGTCGCATGCTAATTTATCTTCTCAGTACAAACGCTGGCGAAGTTCTTGCGACCCTCGCGACACTCCTTTTGTTCCGCTCTCAGCTTCTCCTCCCGATCCAAATCCTCTGGATTAACATGGTGACCGATTCGCTCATGGTCATCCCGATTGGTCTCGAACCTCCAGAAAAAGAATTTATGTCCCAAAAACCGGAAGCAAAAGACGCCCCGATTCTTCCGCGTGTCCTGATTGTCCGCATGATTATCGGCTCAATCTCAATGGCGATTGTCGGCGTCGGGACTTACTGGCTTGCGAGCAAACGTTTCTCGCACGACGAAGCGAATACGCTCGCTTTCACGGCCATGGTTGTCGTCCAGTGGTCAAACGCTTTCTGTGTTCGCGGGACTTACGAATCCGCCTTTAAACGCCTTAGAGTAAAGAACAACCTCTTTGTGCTCGCTCTTATCGTTGCGATTGCTCTCCAAATCCTTGTGCTTTTCGGGCCCCTCTCGGTCCTGACAAAAACCGTTCCCGTTGACCCGCTCGCGCTTACTCTAACCATAGCGGTTTCTCTTCTCGTTCCGATCGTGGTTACCGAGCTCCACAAGAAACTTGCAAAATCTTAAAAGATAGCATAAAATCCTTTATAATAATTAATTTATAAAGGTTTTTATGCGTAAAATTTCCGCAGTTCTCGCTGCTCTTATCCTCAGTCTCTTAATTTTCCCGTCAAGCTTGGGCTTTGCAGAAGGAGCCGCCTCACCGACCGTAGTCGACGGCAACGTCGCTTTGTGTGCCTTCCTTAAGGACTATCTCTCCACTACCAGCGCAAGTGCTTCCGGTCAACAATATCCTTTTACACTCGATTGCGACTACGTTGCGGCTCATCCTGACGAACCTCTCCGTTTCCCGAAAAGCATCGTTCTTAGCTCCGACGAAAATATTGTTTTTAGAAACATCAATCTCTCCCTCCCGAATCTTTCCTCGACGATCACTCCGCGTGGAAAGCTCACAATCGAATCGAGTACTTTGACAAACGGCGACGGCTGTATGTTCCTCTTTGATGGAACCATCACCTCCGCAAATCTCGAAATTGTTTCCGGTGACTTCATCTCCGAAGCGAGAAACGAAAGCACTTACCCCTTCTGCGTTGTTGCGGACGACGGCTCGACAGAACCTGCCTCTTTCGAATTTTTAGAAACTCTTCTCGCTGATTCTTCAGCTTACGTCGACATCGACACAGAAGAACTCTTAACGTCCGTCGAAACAAAGGTTATTGACATCAGCAAAGACGCGACCGAAGAAACCACGGTTCGCGTCTTTACGACGAGGAAAGTTCGCGTTGTCGAAAACGGTAAGGGAGAAAACGACGAAACAGATGAGCCGGATGAAACCGATGAACCTGAAGAGCCTGAGACGCCCGAAGAAACCGACGACACCTCAACCGAAGCAACTACCTCTGTCGAAGAAAACCCAAACACTTCCGTCGGCGAGTCGATTTCGGCTTATTATGTTTTATTTACTACATTTTCCGTTGTAATTTTAACAACAATCAACAGAGATAGAATTGCAAAAATCCTCCGTAACAGATAAGAAAAACATTATCAAAATGTATTGACACACCATATCTAGTGTCTTAAAATAGTAACAGACACTAGATGTAGCGTCCGAAATTATACTAAACCACTGAAGAAAATATAAACACTAACCTAAAATAGCAATATACGTTAAGGAGGTTTATTTCGTATGTTCAAAAAAATCGTAAAGCGCGACGGAAAGATCGTTGACTTTAAACTAGAAAAAATCGAAGAAGCCATGCGCAAAGCTGGCGCTGCGACTGGCGAGTTCGACAAAGAACGTGCTAAGGAGCTTGCGGCCGAATTTGAGACGACTTCGAAGCAACTTATAAAATCCCGCATCCCGACCGTCGAACAGGTCCAAGACGCCGTCGAGCAGGTCTTAAAAGACGCCGGTTTCAAGAAAACCGCCCGCGCCTATGCGGATTATCGTGCAATGCGTTCTGACATCCGCATCTCAAAATCCGATTTAATGAACATCTATCGCACGATTGCGATTGCTGACGCTTCTGAAGATTCCGATGTTAAACGCGGCAATGCTAACGTTGACGGTAACTCCGCCATGGGCAAGATGCTTCAATTCGGCGCCGAGGGTTCAAAAGTCTTCGCAAAAACCTCCCTTATGAAACCTGAGTACGCCTACGCTCATAACAACGGCGACATCCATGTTCACGATCTTGATTTCTACGCTACTGGAACTTTAACCTGCTGCCAAACCGACCCACTCCGTCTCTTCAAACATGGCTTCAACACTGGCCATGGCCATCTCCGCACTCCCCAATCAATCGGCTCCTATGCTGCGCTCGCTGCGATTATTCTCCAAGCAAACCAGAACGAACAACACGGCGGCCAGTCCATCCCGAACTTCGACTACGCAATGGCTCCGGGCGTCGACAAAACTTTCCGCAAAAGCCTAAAGAGAAATATCGAGAAATATAATTCCTTTGTCGATTCGAAGAAAAAACTCGACATCGAAATCGGTGATTATATCGAATTTGGTGACGACGACAAACTTTCCCGCTTGAAAGTCCCGAAATCCGTCATCAAGGCTTCCGTCGAAGACACCGAACAAGAAACAAAGCAAGCCATGGAGGGCTTCATCCACAACTTAAACACGATGCATTCTCGTGCGGGTGCTCAAGTTCCGTTCACTTCGATTAACTTCGGCACGGACACTTCTCCAGCCGGACGCCTCGTCTCGAAAATGCTTCTCGAAGCAACCGACAAAGGTCTTGGCAAGGGCGAAACGCCAATCTTCCCGATTTCCATCTTCAAGGTAAAAGAGGGAATTAACTACAACCCCGAAGACCCGAACTACGACCTCTTTAAACGCAGCATGGAAGTCTCCGCAAAGCGCCTCTTCCCGAACTTCTGCTTTATCGATGCGCCTTATAACCTCAAATACTACAAACCAGGCGACTACCGCACCGAAATCGCCACGATGGGCTGCCGCACACGCGTCTTCGCTTCGATTTTCCCAGAATCTGACGGCATCGTCACTGGTCGCGGAAACCTTTCCTTTACAACTATCAA
>CAZQMP010000041.1:0-5609 GCA_964594565.1 uncultured Candidatus Saccharibacteria bacterium | reverse complement strand
ACGAGTATGTTCTTCGTGCGACCGGGAAAATGCGCGAACGCGCCCCCGAACTCAAAAACCCAAACATCCCGACTGGCGATATTGAACTCGTCGTCGATAAGCTTGAGCTCTTGAACCGCTCCGACCCTCTTCCCGTGAACACTCACGACGACGGTCCTGAATCTTCCGAAGAACTCCGCCTTAAATATCGTTTTCTCGATCTCCGTCGCCCAAGCATGCAACATCTTTTGAGCGAACGCTCACGTTATTATCAGTTCCTTCGCTCTTACATGTACGAGCACAATTTTACAGAAATCACGACCCCGATTCTTGCCAACTCTTCTCCTGAAGGTGCTCGCGACTTTCTTATCCCTTCTCGTCTTCACCCCGGAAAATTCTATGCCCTCCCTCAAGCTCCGCAACAGTTCAAACAGCTTTTGATGGTTGGCGGCGTTGAGCGCTATTTCCAAATCGCACCATGCTTCCGCGACGAAGACCCGCGTGCTGACCGTCTTTATGGCGACTTTTATCAACTCGACCTCGAAATGTCGTTTACTGAAGACGGAGAGATTGTCCGCAAGGAAATGGAGCCGTTGATTGTCAATCTCGTCAAAGATTTTGCCGGAAAGAAATTAATTACGAAAGAAATTCGTCGTATTCCTTACGTTGAGGCGATGGAGAAATACGGCGTTGATAAACCTGACCTCCGTTACGGCATGGAACTTGTTGAGCTGACCGATGTTTTCTCAAAAACCGACTTTAAAGTTTTTAAGGCTCCTTGCGTAAAAGCAATTTGCGTAAAAGGCGGTGCCTCGCTCTCTCGTTCTCAAATCGACAATTTTACTGACCTTGCTCGCAAACTCGGTGCTGGCGGTCTCGCTTACATTCTTTACGAAAACGGCGAAGCTAAATCCCCGATTTTGAAATTCATGTCCGACGAGGAAATCAAAAACGTCAAGAAATTGACTGGTGCGACCGATGGCGACGCAGTCTTCTTTGGAGCCGATGAACGCTCAAAAGTTAACAAAGTTCTCGGCCAACTCCGTATCGCTTTCGCTGACCACTTTGGTCTGAAAAATGACAATGAAGTTGCGCTCTGCTGGATTGTTGACTTTCCATTCTACGAATGGGACGAGAAAAACAAAAAACTCGACTTCGGTCACAACCCGTTCTCGATGCCGAAAGGTGGCTTGAAAGCGCTTGAAAGCGCTAAAACCGACGAAGAAAAACTTGCTATCGTCGCCGACCAATATGACATGGTGATGAACGGTTACGAAATCTGTTCTGGTGCCGTAAGAAACTTCAACCCGGAAATCATGTACAAGGTCTTTAATATTCTCGGTTACAACAATGCCTACGTTGAAGCTCGTTTTGGTGGGATGCTTTCCGCCTTCAAATTTGGCGCCCCTCCGCACGCTGGCTGCGCCTTCGGAATCGATCGCATCTTCATGGTGCTCGAGAATACCGAAAACATTCGCGATATCGTCGCCTTCCCGAAGAACGGCTCCGGCATCGACCTCATGATGAACTCTCCGTCCGAAGTTGACAAGATTCAACTTGACGAAGCTCATCTCGCCATTCTCCCCGACGAAGATTAAAAATAACCCCGATTCGGGGTTATTTTTCTTCTTTTTGTTCTTGTTCTTCCATTTGTTTTCTATACTTATCTCGCGCCGATTTAGACGCAAGGGAGAGTATCAAGGAAATAACGAGCAGCCCAACAATCGCAAGCAAAACTCCAAACAAAATCACTCGAATCGGGAAGAAATACTCAGCCAAAAAATACTGTAAGAAAATAAGCGGGAAAACTAAGGGAACAAGAATCTTCAAAATCCCGAGCAATTTGTCAGAATATTTAAACGCGCGGTTGTCCAAATCGTGGTATCGCGTGCGAGCGTCGTCAACCTCTTTGGAAATAATCCTATCTTCTTCGCGGATAGACTTCGACGCATCGTCGGTCGTTTTAAGACGTCCTTGGCTCGCTTCGGGATAAATATTTTCAGTAGCAACTTTCGTCATAGTTCTATTTTAGCATATTCAACAAAATCTTGTGAACGACCTTCCACAATCTTAATATCCAAAGATAAAAACTGCCTTAACGTTTGTGTAATTATCTTCTTCAAAAAAAGCTCCTGATAACAGGGGTTTTGTGCCGAGCATTAACGGATAAATAATGCTCATTTGGTTGGTCTGGGATAGGAGATTTGAACTCCTGACCTCACGCACCCCATGCGTGCGCGCTACCAAGCTGCGCCAATCCCAGAAAAAATTACCATGCGCATCTTCTGGACACGCGTGGCGGAAGGGAGAGGATTCGAACCTCCGAGGCGTTAACCTGCCGGTTTTCAAGACCGGTGCCTTAAACCACTCGGCCACCCTTCCACCTTTAATCTTATCACAAAATTTCCATACTGTAAAATCATATGCGAACATGCTATAATTGTTCTATGATGAAAAGGAAACTTGGTTTTACTGTTCCTGAACTTCTTGTTGTCTGCGCTTTTGCGACGCTCGCGCTCATTCTCTTCTTCGTACAGAAGGGAAATGTCGACGCAATGGACCGCGACGAAGATCGGAAAGTCGCTATAAACGCAATGTACTATGCTCTCGAGGAAGGCTTTTACGAGACAAACGGCTATTATCCCGAAGAAATTTCTGAATCCGTTTTAACCGTAATCGACCCTGAGCTTTTTACCGATCCGCTCGGAGCCTACATAAACACCGATTTTAGTTCGTATTCTTACGAAGCGACAAACTGCAAAGATGGAAAGTGCAAGTCTTATACCCTTCGTGCTGAGCTAGAAAAAGAAGACGCATACATAAAACGCAATCGTAATTGATTGTATTAAGGAGGTAATACAGTGAAAAAAGTTCTCTCTTTTGACGTCGACCAGACGCTTAATGTTGCTAAAACCCCGATAACTGCCGATGTTGCAAAGCTTTTGATCGAGTGTCTGCGCGCCGGTTTTTCGATTTGCCCGATTTCCGGCCAAAAGTTCGACCAATTTCTCGTCCAAATCGTGAATCCGATGCTCGAAAACGGTGCAACCCCCGAGGATTTGAAAAATCTTCATCTTTTCGTTGCCCAGGGGACGCAATATTATCGCTTCGAAAATGACGATTGGAAAGAAGTTTACAGCTTCCCGTTGACCGACGCCCAAGTCGAAAAAATCTCTTCGGCTCTCGAAACCGCTGCGAAGGAACTTGGCTTCTGGGAGGAGGACAAGCTAAAAGAAGGTGACGAAATTATCGAAAACCGTTTGTCTCAGGTTACTTTCTCCGCCCTTGGCCAATCCGCCGGGACTGACGTAAAGTACGCATGGGATCCTGATTGTAAAAAACGCGAGAAAATCGTCGCCCGCGCGAAAGAGCTCGCCCCCGAATTTGATTACGAAATCGGCGGGACAACTTCCATCAACGCGATTGTCCCCGGCATGAACAAAGTCTTCGGCATGACACATCTCATGGAAGAGCTCAAAGTCGAGAAAAAAGACATCCTTTATTTTGGCGATATGACTCAGCCCGGTGGGAATGATTATCCGGTCGTAGAAATGGGCGTCGATACAATCACTGTCCGCAATCACGAAGACACATCTTTTGCGCTGCGTGGGATTCTTGGTGTCGTTCGCTAATCGAAGTGCTTGCGCTTTTCTTGAACTAAGTGTAAAATTAATATCATGAAGACTTTTATCATCGGCAACTGGAAAATGAATTTTACCGTCGGAGAGTCGTCGCTTTTTTTGCACAAACTCCTCCAGAAAGTCCATTCTTACCGAGATATCGAGGTTGTTGTTGCCCCGTCGACAATGGCGCTCCAAAGCCTCTCTCTCCAAACCGACCGTCGGAAGATTAAACTCTCCGCCCAGAATTTTTATCATCGTGATTTTGGCGCCTACACAGGCGAAGTTTCCGTTGCACAGCTCCACTCACTGGTTGATTATGCAATCGTAGGGCATTCTGAACGCCGTTACATTTTTAACGAATCTGACAAAGACATAAAATTGAAGGTTGCTGCCGCTCTCCGGAACGGTCTGACGCCGATTCTTTGCGTCGGCGAGACCGAGTCCGAACGGACTTTTGGCGAAACAACAGACGTTCTTCGCGACCAAGTCCTCGGAGGTCTCTCTGAAGTTGCCGCCGAAGACATCTCGAAAGTCGTGATTGCCTATGAACCCGTCTGGGCGATTTCTGGTCATGGTACCGCGAAAGTCGCCTCCCCGCTTGATGTTGAAGAATCTCTCTCCTTGATTCGGAAAATCCTCAAAGAAACCTACGGAAAATCCGTTGCGGAAGAAACTCCGCTCCTCTTTGGCGGAAGCGTAAAAAGCTTGAACGCCGAATCCTACCTCACGCTCCCGAACTGTAACGGTCTCTTAATTGGCGGCGCAAGTTTGATTGCTTCGGAATTTACTGATATAATAGAAATAGCTAAACGAGTTAAAAATGACCGAGTCTAACCAAAAACCTGTTCGCTATATGGATTTTATCGGCGGAAGTCGATCGTCTTCGACCGACCCGCTTATTTCTCGACCCGTCGCTAAGAAAGTCGCCGAGAGACCCGCCGTAAAAAAGGAATCCCCCGCTAAGGTCACCGTCGAGAAAACCTCGGAAAAACCGATGATTTCTCGCAAACCCGCGACCTCCCGCGACCTTTATCCGACGAAAAAACCCGAAGAAAAGAAGCCCGTAAAAACAACCGACAAGCCTGTTGACGATCTCGCAAAAAAAGCTTCCGATGCGCTCGCCGGAAGAAAATCCCCGGACGCCCCGGATGGAAATTCCTATTCTCTTTCCGGAAAATCGCCTTTCCTCCCAAACTACACAATCGACAAACGTCCTCTTTCTAGCTCTGTCCCAGAAAAGAAAAAAGAAGAGAATTTTGAGAAACTAAGTTTTCTTGGTGTTTCGGAAACCTCCGACAAGCCCCGCAAAAACGTCTACGAAAAGAAAGAAGACGAGGAAAAAGGGAAGAAAAAGGAGAAAAAGCCCGTCAAAATCATCGACGACTCCGACAAAAAATCTGGCTTGCCTCTATTTGTCATAATCATCTTAACCATTATCCTTGGCGCCGCCGTTGGGGCTGGTGTCTATTTCCTCCTTCCCAAATAGCCATTTTTATGGTAAAATGATAAAAGACTATCTGGTGGGATTAGCTCAGCTGGTTAGAGCGTCTGATTGTGGTCCAGAAGGTCGTCGGTTCGATCCCGATATCCCACCCCATGGAGAAAGCTCAATTTTCATTTACGTTGTAACGCAGGGAGCTGAAAGGCTCCTTGTGTTTTTTTGAACAAAAAACTACCTGAGCTTTTGCTAAGGTAGATGTTCCCCTGAGAAATTGGCGGAAGCGAGAGGATTCGAACCTCCGAAGGTGTTACCCTTACACGATTTCGAGTCGTGCGCCTTCAACCACTCGGCCACACTTCCGCATTTAATTTTATCAGATTTCTTCCCTAAATACAAGCAAAGGTGTATAATTAAAGTAGTTATGGTAAAAGAAACACTCAAAAACACCCCCGAATCTCATGAACTTTCCCCGAACGAAGCTCGTCAACGCCGAAAGCTTGAAGCTTTCTATCTCACAAACGGCGACAGAAGCTACATTTTCGATCATAAAGACGTCCGAATTGACC
>CAZQMP010000040.1:0-5632 GCA_964594565.1 uncultured Candidatus Saccharibacteria bacterium | reverse complement strand
CGTCTTTCTTGATTTAATTTCTAGGATTTTCTATCGTTTGGGTTGTGCTAATATGGTATGCCCGACAGGATTCGAACCTACGACCTTTTGCTCCGCAAGCAAACGCTCTATCCAGCTGAGCTACGGGCACATGTGGATATTTTCATAAAGAAAATCTCTTTACTACCGACATCCACCTAGAAAATTAAAAGATCATCATGCAAAGCATGACACTTTTATTATATCACAAAATCAATTTTTTTGCTAGGGGCGATTTAGGATGACTTTTGTTCAAGAATGCCATGGCTTTAAAAACGTAAGCGTGATATAATATAACCATGAATAGTCTCGAGAGCTCCCCTTCTTTTATTGAACCTGATGATGACGTTACGACGTCCATGACTCAGGCGGAACGTATGGAATGGATGGAAGGAAAATGGAATGAGGAAATGGGAGTAGAATCTCCCGCTCACCTCGAAACCAAAACCGCGAAGATGACCGGAAAAAGTGTCCTTGATGTTGCCTTCCGTGGAGAAGGCGAGACGGAATCTGCACCCGAACGAGATTTTGGTGAATTCCGCCCAATAAAATTTGAAGCAAAAAGAGCCGATGAAACCGACGAAGAATTCGAGAAGCGCCGGAAGGACCGTGAGAGGCGGAAAATGTTCGCTGCGCTCACGTATGGTCCGGACGCAATGTTCGAAGAAGATTTTGAGACTTCCGACAAAAACACGCGCAAATCGATGCGCAACACGATGCGAACGCTCGCGACTGAGAGCAGCAAAGAATTCGAGGAGGACGCTCGTCAAGCTATCGAGAAAATCGAAACGCCAATGGACCGCGAAGGATTCGAGGGGATTTTTGACAAAATCGGCCAAGATCGCCCTGTCCTAGAAATAATATATTATGCGACTCAAGAAGCCTGGAAGGACCTCCCGTCCGCGCACGAAAAAGACCTTGATATTGTCGGCCAAAAAGAACTCGGCCGCGTCGCTGTCGAAGCGTTTTATAAGAAATATAAGACCGCTGCCGATCTCCGCGCACTTGAACGTGAGTTTTCAGAAAATCCACGTTTCCACGGTCCCATAGAACCCACGGGCAACCTCGACCTCGGCGAAGAATACGACGGGAAAGAAAAATACGACGTTTTTGAAGATGCTCTCGATCGTCTAAGCGAAACAATTTACGGTCAGCAAGAAAAATACATGCGTGTCGCCGAAGATTTACGTGCGACTGCCCGCGAAGCCGCGTCCCGAGCAGCAGAATCGACCACTCCTGCCCCTACGGAAAAACCGAAGTCAGAAGAGAAACCGTCAGAAAAACCCGTAGAAGAACCCGCGGAAGAAACCATCACCTCCGCCCCAGACGTAAAAATCGAAACAACAGAATCCTCAGAAACCGAAGAGACTCCTGAGACTCCAGAAGTCTCGGAAGTTAAAATTGAATCGCCGGCCCCAAGTTACGGTTATTCCGCTCGCGTCGCGACTCGTCGTTTCCGCACCGGCGGTTATACCTTGAATGACTATGGCTACTCCGGCACACGTCTTTTCTCGGATTCTGTGTCATATTCAAAACCGTTTACAAGAAAATTCAATACCCCTACTCCGACGCCCGAAACAGCGCCGAAGAAAAAATCTTCCTACGAAAAACTCACGAAAGAAGAATTTGAGAAATATCGCGACTTGCTCGCAAAGGCAAACACTCTCGGCGGGAGCCCGTGGCATGCCGTCGTGAATGGTGTCCGTCAATCTTTCCAAGCTTACGCCGCAAACTACATCCAAAGCGACCTAGGACCTTTCGCGAAGCTTCGTGGAATGTTTGGCGGCAAGAAGCGTGAGATAGCTGCCTCGAAACCTTTCGAACTTGGCGAGAAGCGCACAGCGATGATAGTTTATTATATCGACGACGATAAAGTTTCCGCAAAAACTCTCGTTCGTGAGGGTGACAGTGACTTCCAGGTTATGGAAAAGTATACTCGCTCTCTCGACATGGATAAGCATACCGAAGGCAGAATCGACTGGGATAAAACCGCTGAGGAATTCATTAAACTCGAAGACGAACAGCTAAGCAAGGCGCTCGGTGATCTTGCTCGCGAAGAGAAACCAATCAGCCTCGGTCGAGGCGACCCTGAATTCTACGCCGCCGGCACTGCCGAACATAAAATCACCTTATCATAAAGAAAAGCCCCTCGGGGCTTTTTTGATGTTTTTTAGTTTTTAGATAGTCACTTTATGGTCTGGGTGACTGGACTCGAACCAGCGACCTCACGCTCCCAAAGCGCGTGCGCTACCAACTGCGCTACACCCAGACGATTTTATTATTATATCATAACCCGACGTTTTTTACTAGATGATAGGCCTTAAACTCTCCGACTTCTTTTATTTCTTCGATACTATAGCCAGCAAACACTTCTTGAGAGAAATCTATTTCCTCATCTTTTTTCGCCATGTACCAGAACGAATCCCCGCCGTTTGCAAAATCCATTACCGACTGGACAGGATTCACGGCGGTAGCGTAAGCGACAGCTTGATAAAAGAGGTCCTTTGAAGCGGTGACGATTGTCTCCGAATTATTCTCGGCAACGGAAGAAATTTGAGTCATGATGTTCTTCGGGTCGGTTTTCATAGAATAAAGACCGAGCGCATTCAAGCCGACAAGAACCAAGACCGCGACAACAAGCACCACGACGGCCTTTTTGACGATGCTAAAGATAATCAACAAAATCCCAGCCGCAGCAGCGAGAAGGATAATTTTTACAACAGGGACAGGCAGCCCCCAGTCATACGCCCAGCGCGCCATAAAGACGCTCGTCCCAGAAGAGAGATAAGGCAAGGCGAGGAGAATAATTGCTGCTACTAAAACAAAGTGAAGAATACGTTTCATATATCTTAAGCTTATCATATTTTAAGTAGTTTGTCGACATTTTAAGAAAAATATGATAGAATTATGAAAGTGGAGAATATCTGGGTGTGGCGCAGTTGGTAGCGCGCAGCGTTCGGGACGCTGAGGTCGTCAGTTCAAGTCTGATCACCCAGACCACAGATACGTTCAAAGATGAGCCCTCAAAGAGGGTCTTTTTTGTGCTAGTATTATTACGGTCCCGCTTTTTTGTGCTATAATAGAGACATATGGACAAGAAATCTTCTTCAAGGAAAGAAATTGTTAACTGGGACGCTGTTGAATATCTCCAAACCGAGAAAAACGCAGGCTGGTATGTTGCACTCGCTATTATCTCGCTCGGGCTAATCGCGCTTTCGATTTGGCTCCAGTGGTGGACCTTTACGGCTTTGATTGTCTTTTCTGCAATCGCCCTCATCATTTATTCTATTCGCCCGCCAAGGACTCTTCACTACAGCCTGACTTCGAAAGGATTAGCAGAAGGGAACCGGCTCTATAGCTACGAAGACTATAAGAGTTTCGGAATTCTCCAAGACGGAAAAAACTACGCCATCATGCTTACTCCGAGAAAGCGCTTTTCTCCGCGTGTGACAGTCTATTTCCCCGAGAAACAAGGCGAAGAAATCGTCGACGCTTTCGGGGCGCGCTTACCGATGGAAGAAGTCCGACTCGACTTCCTTGATCGTATGGTGAAATTCCTCCGATTCTAAAAATAAGCTTGAACGCTTTACGATAATATGATAATATAGATACAAGTAGAGTTGTTTAATCAAAATTAACAGAAAAAAGGGTGGTCATGAATAACGACGAATTGCAAAAAGCAATTGATGATATTACTAGAGATACCGCTGCACCGGCTCCTGCTGAGCCTGTAGCGGCTGAAAACGAAGCGCTTGCGAACGAAATCGCTGGTGCGCCTACAACGGGCGAAGGTGTAACCTTGGCTCCTGCTGCGGCTCCGGAAGTTCCTCCGGCTCCCGCTCCGGTCATTCCGGAAACTCCGGCTATGCCTCCAGTCGCTGAAGCGGCCCCGGCCCCTGCGCCAGAAGCTGCTCCTGTTGCTGGAGCCCCTGCTCCAGCTCCGGCTCCTGAGGTCCAGCTTTCCCACGCTGGCGAAAAATCTGCCAATCTTGCTGATGTCGAAAGAGAAGCTTTGAAAGAGCTCTATCCTCTCCTCGACAAGGTAGAAATGACGGCTGAAGAGAAGTTTGACATCTGCATGAAAGTTGCTGAAGATGACGAAACGGCTGTTTCTGGCGCGCTTAAAGCCGCGAAGGGAATCGCTGACGAAACCGCAAAAGCGAACGCTCTCTTGAAGATTGTCGATTTTGTAAAATAACTCTATCCTACTAAAACTCTCCCGTAAGGGAGAGTTTTTTATTGTCTTTCAAGCACGATTAGGTTTTCTATATGCGGAGTTTTTGGGAAAAAGTCGAATGGGACAACTTTTTCTATTTTATATTTTTCGTCTTCTATTAATAGTTTTACGTCGCGCGCTTGAGTTGAAGGATTACAAGAAAGATAAACTATCTTTTCCGGCAGAACTTCGAGCAATTTCTCGATTAATTTTTTGTCGCAACCTGCCCTCGGTGGATCGAGAATTATGGTCTCGTCAGGAGTGATATAACCTAAAGCTTCCTCGCTTTTGGCGAGTACTGGCCGCGCGCTGGTCCCTTCGCAGTTTTTCTCAAGTTCCTTAAAGGCCGACTTGTCGCACTCTACCAACGTTAAATTCTTATCTCTGGCGACGGACAATCCGATTGTCCCGACTCCCGCGTATAAGTCGAGTACTTTTTCCGAAGAAATATGTTTCTTTATTTCTTCAAGCGCAAGTTCATAAACCGGAAGATTAATCTGGAAAAATCCATTCGGAGAGTATGAATAAGTTCTCCCAAGAATCTCATCCGTCAAATTTGAGAAAACTGGATGCGGTTCGTGCTTTACGAACAAGCCGCCGGAAACCTCGCCGTCTTGATTTGCTCTTAGTAAAATTGACTGGAATTTATAGGCGGGCTCATTCTTCTTGTTTAATTCTTCGATGATTTCAAGCGCTCTTGCGAAGAGTTCAGGACGTTCAATCGAGCTTTTATCGATTTTTATTTTTTGATGAGTTCCGCGCGCATGGAAAGCGGGAAAAATCTTCTCAGCTTCCTTATCCCAATAAAGCGCATATTCCATCTTATTTCTATACCCCCATTCTTTTCCATCAGTTCGAGTTGGCTCGACTTCGACTCCGTCCAGAAGCTCAATATGCTCCTCGCGAAGCGATTCAACGACAAGCTCGCGCTTTGTCTTAAGCTCAAATTCAAAGTCGACTATTTGCCACGGCGAAGTCGAAAGAAAGCAAGAATCGGCCGGGATTTTTCGGAAGTTTGATCCGCGCTCAAAAGCCGTCGCAACCGCCTCAAGATAACGGTTTTTTCTCTTTAGAACCTCAAATTCCGTCACGATTTCACCGGGCAACGCGTTCCAAAGCAAGACCTTTTTGCCATGGTCTTTCGAACCTGGGTCGTTCAGTACCCCAATTGCCTGACCCCCAGGAATAAATTTTTCAACTTCTATCATCTAAATATCATAACATATCTTGACGGAAAAGGGAAATAAGGGTAGAATAAATAGGGTAATGGACCGTCGCCAAGCGGTAAGGCACTGGGTTTTGGTCCCAGCATTCGCAGGTTCGAATCCTGCCGGTCCAGCCAGGGACCAAAGAAGTCATGCTCGCATGACTTTTTTGGTGCCTCCCAAGGAGGCACCC
>CAZQMP010000039.1:0-6089 GCA_964594565.1 uncultured Candidatus Saccharibacteria bacterium | reverse complement strand
AAAACATCCTCAAATTCAACTTCGTTTTCATGCTGCAGATAAAGGTTATAATCGTCCTCTCCATACGCTGGCGCACAGTGGACAATCCCTGTTCCTTCTTCACTCCCGACGAAGTCCGCAACATAGACCTTATGGGTCCCTTTCCTAAGAATATCCTCATATTCAGCCCCTGCAAGCTCTTCCCCCTTGAAAATCTTGCTCGGCTCGACATATTCTTCTCCAAGTACTTTCTTCGCAAGTTTCGTACAAATAATTTTATCACCATAAAGCCCATATTCGAGCTTCGGATTGACCGCAAGCATCTTGTTCGCCGGCAAAGTCCATGGCGTTGTCGTCCAAGCTAAGAAATAATAGTCCTCCCCCTTGGCTTTAAACTTTACATAAGCCGATGGATCTGTCACTGTCTGATAGGCATCGTTATCCATCGTCACTTCAGCCTTAGAAACCGGCGTGCAGAATTTTGTGTCATACATAAGGACCTTACGCCCTTCGTAAATTTTTCCCTTCTCATAAAGCGTCTTAAACGCCCACCAAACCGACTCCATAAAATCTTTGTTCATCGTCCGGTACGGCGTATCAAAATCAACCCATCTCCCGATGCGGTCAATCGTCCCACGCCAAGTCTCGCTGTTCGCGACCATGCTCTCGCGCGCTTTAATGATATAGTTTTCAAGAGAAATTTTCGTTCCGATTTCGCGTCGATCGGTTATTCCAAGCTGTTTTTCGACAAAGTTCTCTGCCGGCAACCCATGACAGTCCCAGCCCCACCTTCGTTCAACTCTCTTTCCCTGCATGGTCCAATACCTAGGAACCGCATCTTTAACAATCGAGGATAGCAACGTTCCGTGATGTGGCATACCCGTAATAAACGGAGGCCCATCATAAAAAACATAAGAATTATCAATATCTCGCTGCTCAATCGATTTTTCGAAAGTTTTATCTTTTTTCCACCATTCCGAGATGGCTTTTTCGTATTCTAAGGCTCTTCGCCTATTTCCAGCGTGGTATTTCATCCCTATATTATACCACGGATTCTCTCTAATTTACAACATAAGCAACAACTGTGTCAATTTGCGGCATCGGTTGCCCAATCCACTGTTCGTAGGTTTTCCCGTCGTCATCACAAACTACTACCGCCGGAAACTGCAAAATATCTCGCGCAGAACAGAATATCTCCCCTTCAGGCGTCTCCGGGTCTAATTGTTCAACGGTCCTTCCAGTTCGCTTTTCAAACTGGTCAATCCATTCAAAGACTTCCCGTGCTTGATCGGAAAATTCTTTATACACCACCACTGTTCTCATTTTTTCTTCTCTCGTTGCTCTCGAATAATTTTTTCAAATTCGTCCAAAGTCTGGAACTTTCTGAACACGCTCGCATATCGAACGTACGCAACTTCATTCATTTCCGCAAGTACCTCAAGTACCGCTTCTCCAATCTGTTCGCTTGTGATATGTTCCGAACCGAACGTATAGAGGATTTCTGTTGCTTTCTCGACGACTTCCTCGACTTCAAGTTCAGAGTTCAAAAACTTTCCGACGCTCCGTCGAACACTTGTCGCAAGCTTATCACGGTCGAACGCTTCCTTTTCCCCGCTTCGCTTTCTCACCATAAGTTGAGGCATTTCAATTCGTTCGTACGTCGTAAAGCGTTGTCCATCGCTCGTGATTCGACGTCTGCGGATCATCGTCCCGTCGAGAGCCTCTCGACTCTCCAAGACCTTACTATCCCCAATTTTATAGTTGAATCTCATTTCCTACCCTTATTTATCGTTTGAAGCGATTTCTAAGGCTTGGTGGAATATCAAGATCTTCTTCCGGTTCTGGCTTATTAATCGAATCCCACATATTCGCCTTATTGTCAGCTGTAAAATCTGCTGAATCCGTCGTTGCTTCGACTTGTTTAGCTTTCTCAGCCTCTTCCTCAGCTTCCTTTGCTTTTCTCTCCGCTTCTTCCGCTTCGAGTCTTGCTGCTTCGTTCGCAGCTTCAAGTTCTCTGTAGTAATCCGAATCGAATCCCGTCGCAACAACCGTGATAACGATTTCGTCTTGTAGTTCTGGGCGAATGCTGGCTCCGAAGATAATATTCGCATCTGGGCTTACCGCACCCGTGATAACCTCTGCAGCCTCTTGAATCTCTGACATAGACATATCGTATCCACCAGCGACCGAGAAGAGTACGCCCTTCGCTCCTTCAATTTTAACTTCAATAAGCGGTGACTCAATTGCTTGCTGCGCTGCAAGCGTTGCACGATTTTCTCCACTTGCACGACCGATACCCATGAGCGCCGATCCGGCATTCTTCATAATCGCCTTCACATCCGCGAAGTCGAGGTTAATCAGGCTATGTTCCGTAATCAGTTCAGAAATTCCCTGGACACCTTGACGAAGGACATCGTCCGCAATCTTGAACGTCTCAAGAAGCGGTGTTCTTGGGTCAATCGTCTGGAGCAATCTATCGTTCGGAATAGTAATGAGAGCGTCAACATTGCGCGCGAGATTAGAAATTGCTTTATCGGCATTCTCTTTTCTCTTCGCCCCCTCAAACGTAAACGGTTTAGTAGCGACACCGACCGTAAGTATGTCGCGCGCTTTCGCTTCTTCCGCAACAATCGGTCCGGCCCCCGAACCAGTTCCGCCTCCGGCTCCAAGCGTAATAAACGCCATATCTGCCCCTTCCAAGGCTTTTCCGATAATATCTCGGCTTTCTTCCGCAGCTTCTTTACCTTTTTCCGGGTCGCCTCCAGCTCCAAGCCCACGTCCAATGTGAACTTTCGTGTCTGCTGAAGAATGATGAAGTGCTTGCGCGTCAGTATTGATCGCAATTAGTTCGACTCCCGAGAGCCCAACTTCCTTCATCCTATCAACTGCTGAGCCACCCGCTCCCCCAACGCCGATGACTTTAATGCTAGCTGTGCTTTCAACTTCAGATGGCTTAATTTCAGGCATAAAATCTCCTCGCTTACAAAAATGCTACCCCCAGTATAACTTAGAACTTGAATTTTTTCAACAAATTTGCGAAAAATCCGCCAGATTTTTTATCTGTTTTCCCTTGAACAAATTTTTTATTCAAATCTCCGTCCTGAGAAAACAACATCAATCCGACCGCTGCCGCGTATTCTGGCTTCTCAATTGCGTTCGCGACTCCCCCGAGTCCCTTCGGCGCGCCTATCTTAACCGACATTTCAAGCGCTTCTTTTGCGAAAACTTCAATATCTCGCATCTTCGCTCCGCCGCCAACAAGCACAGCCCCCTCCGGCAATCTCTTTTCATAGCCGGCTTTTTTCAGCTCCTTTTTAACCTTGTCAAAAATTTCCTCAAGTCTTGCTTTAACAACTTCGTCAACTTTTTCCCGCTCGAACGTAAATTCTTCGCGATTAACCTTAATAACAATATCTTTTTCACCCGAGAAACTTCCAGAAACAAACCGCTTCTTAATCTCTTCTGCAACTTCCGTGTTGATTTCGAGACAAATCGCAAGGTCATTCGTAATGTTGTTTGACCCCGCCGGGACAACCCCAACATACTGGAGATCGCCTTCCTCATAAATTGCTACGGCCGTCGTTGCCGCCCCAAGATCAACAACCGCAACACCGTTTTCCTTCTGACGCTCGTTAAGAACAGCTCTCGCTGACGCTACGACGCTCGGTACGATTCTTTCCACACCAAGCTTCGCTCCTTCGAGCGCACGACGCAAATTATCGCAATTCGGCTGCAATGCAGATACAACATTAGCCTTCATTTCGAGCCTCGCCCCTGTCATTCCGACCGGATCGCGAACCCCTTCTTGTCCATCAATAGAATATCCAAACGGAATTACATCCAAAATTTCACGGTTCGCTGGAACTCTTCCGGTAACCGCCACATCTTCAACTCTATATAAGTCTTCTTCATTAATTTCGTGCTCATTCGTCCCAACCGCAATCATCCCTTCCGTCTTAGTTGTGAGCAGTTGTGAACCATTAATCGAGACTGTCGCCGAATGGATTTCAAATCCCGACATTCTCTCAACTTCACCAAGCATTTTATCAATTGCGTCCGCTGGTCCCGCAAGATTTGCGAGCACACCCTTCCGCATTCCCGCATTCTCAGCCTCATTAAAGCCAACCACGGAAAGCTGACCTTCCTTCGAGACGCTCGCAACGACCGCTCTTACATTTTCTGTTCCAACATCAAGCCCTACGGCTATCTTTACCGCTTCATCCATAATTCGATTTTAGCATAAAGACTTTAGTCTGGCAAGGTCAAGACTTCGTATCCATCCTCAAGCACAAGTACGGTATGTTCGCAGTGGCACCCAATCGATCCGTCTTTCATTTTGACGGTCCAGCCATTCTCTTTATCAACATAGTTCTTCGGCTTTCCGAGACAGCTCATCGGCTCAATACAAATTACATCCCCAGCTTTCAGTTTATATCCATGCCCCTTTTTACCATAGTTCGGGACCTCTGGCTCTTCATGCATTTCTTTTCCGATTCCATGTCCAACATAGTTCTCAATCACTCCGAGTTTCCCTGCGCGCAAAACTTTCTCGACCGCCGAACCAATGTCTCCGATTCTCGCACCTGCTTTTACCTGCTCAATCCCTTCCCACATCGCACTTTCTGTTACAGAAATCATCTTCTTAACCGCCGGGCTCCCCTTTTCACCGACAATCATCGTAAACGCACTATCCGTAAAATACCCCTTATAAAAAACGTCCAAATCAAAAGAGACTTTATCTCCTTCCTCAAGTACATAATCGGTCGGCGCACCATGCACCAACTCATCATTCACAGAGATACAAATCGCCCCAGGAAATTCTTCTCCTTTAGGAAGCATATCGTAAGCTACACCTGCGCCCCGTTTTATTATTTCTTTTCTGACCCAGGCATCAATTTCCTTCTCGGTTATCCCCGGCTTAACGTAATTCTTAAGGTCGCGAAGTAGATTTCCAAGAATCTTTCCGCCTGTTCTCATTGCATCAATTTTATTCTGGTCCATAATTAGCCCTTATTTTACCATAAAAGAGAGGCTTTTTCAAACCTCTAGAAAAGCTGGTAACTCCCCCTTAAAGAAAATCTTTTCCAGTCTCTCGGAAATCTCCTGTATCGTTCCAACTCCAGAGATTTTCTCAATTTGTACTCCCGATTTCTCGAGTATTTCCAATATTGAATAAATATTTTGTTCAACAATCTCAAACCTTCGTTCAATTGCCTCCTTCGTGTCATCCGCTCTCCCCCTCGCCTCAATTCTCTTCCAAAGCTCCTCTTTCGGAACGTCAAGATAAACCGCCTTTTGAATATCCCTCGCGATTTCTTTTGCAGCCCATTTCGCTTGATATTCATCTCTCGGGAATCCATCAAGTATCACTTCCTTCCCTTTCTCTCGAATCTCACGGATCTTTTCATCCATAAGACGAATAACCGTATCGTCGTCAACCAACTCTCCATTCTTCAGAGTTTCATCAAACTCTCCGGTGTCTCGAAGCACCTGCCCGACCGAAAGCCAGACCATCCCGTACTTCTCCGCCAGAATTCTTCCTTGTGTTGATTTTCCGCTCCCCGCGAGCCCAAAAAGTATAATCATAACCTTATTATACAACAAAAAACCGCTTTTGGAGCGGTTTTCTTTCTTATCTTAAACCAAGCTTGATTCTTTCGGTTTTCTCAGCTTTTCTTTGTTCCCGAAGAATTGCTTTAATTCTACGTTCACGCTTAGAAAGCGGCTTGGAAAAACGAAGTTGAGACTTAGCAAGCGGCATTACTCCGCTCTGAAGAACCTTGCGGTTGAAACGACGAATAATGTTCTCGTTCGCCTCAGACTGATCTTTTCTAGTAACTTTAATTGCCATATTATCCTGTATTATAACAAATTTTTCCCTAATTAGCAACCCTTAAATCCAAAATCCGCCCCTCTGCGTTCCGAAGCCCATTCCATTCGTTCTCCTCAAGGTGAATCAAAATGTCGATATTTTGCCCCTGTTCTATCTGTTTCCACTCTTCTGGCGCATAGAACGACATCAATTTCATTGTTCGCTGGTCTTTCCCTCTAACCATCATTCTAAGATGTTGCTCATCACTTCCTATCATCTTTTTATCAAGCACAAAAAC
>CAZQMP010000038.1:0-6146 GCA_964594565.1 uncultured Candidatus Saccharibacteria bacterium | reverse complement strand
CCACTCGCATTCCGAACTTTTCCCGAACAAATCCGTGAAATCCGCCATTTTTGCCAAATTTTCACGGATTTTCAAAATTTTCACGATTCCCCTCCTTCCCTACCATTTTTTGACTTTTCCACAATTATATTTTAAAACACAAAAATTTCATCATTCCCCGCACCTTATTTTTCTTCAGAACAAAAACCGAACAAAAGGGGAATCATACAGAATCGTTCCCCGCCCCTCGGAGACGACTCTCGGAGATAGCCCCTTGGTTCCCCTCTAGTTCGTAAACTTAATCTCTTCGAAATACTTATAGAGCCCCTGAATATGGTTCTCGAGAAAATAGTAATGTTTCACATACGCAACGGAAAGCACGACCATCAGAAGGTCTAAAACCCCGAGCGCGACAAACATCCCTCCAAAAATCCAACCAGCCATGATCCCGATAATCGTCCCAAATACCAAACAAACTGCAAGAAACACGAAAAACAGCATAATAAGAAGGTGTACGAGCCGTTCATGCTGGAAGTTCCTTACCGTCTCCGTATGAAGCTTAAAAAGGTCATGCACTTCTTCAAAGGACAGCTCCTCAATCTCTCTCACCTGCCCCTTAATATACTTTTCGTAATCTCGAATTTGTTTTTCCATCTTCCCTTCCCTTTATTGTTGAATAAGTTTTTTGTAATCTTCTTCCGTCAGCGTTGGAATCCCAAGTTCTGCTGCTTTTTTGACTTTCGATGCCCCCGGTTTCTTCCCAAGAATAAGTGCCGTCGTATTTTTCGTAACTGAACCCGTAATTGTTGCTCCGAGCTCTCTCAATTTATCCTCTGCTTCTTCCCTGCCGAACCCCTCGATCGTCCCAGAGATAATATAACTTTTTCCGGCAAGCTTCGCCGTGGACAAATCACTAAACTCTGGCTGAAGTCCCAGCTCTTCGAGCTCCGTAATCATTGCCAAATTTTCTTCATCCGCAAAGAACGCCAAAATCGACTCCGCAACGACTTCTCCAATGTCAGGAATATCGAGTAGTTGATCTTTCTCCGCATTCTTAAGCGCATCTAGGGTCTTAAAACGATTCGCAAGCGCGACCGCCGTTTGTGAGCCAACGTGTCGAATCCCGAGCGCCGTAATAAATTTCGCAAGTTGCGGTTTCTTTGATTTCTGGAGATTCTCGACCAGCTTTCTCGCTGACAATTCCGCGAATCTCTCGAGCTTCATCAAATCCGTATTCTTAAGTCGATAAAGATCCGGGATTGATTTAACAAGTCCCGATTCAACAAGTAACGCCACATTTTTCTCGCCAAGCCCCTCAATATTAAGCGCCGGCTTACTTGCGTAATATTCAATCGCCCGCTTAAGAATAAAATCCGATGATTCCCCTTTAACGCGATAAACAACTTCCCCTTCCGGACGGAAAAATTTCAATTCCGGATACTGTTCGTTCAAAGCTTTTTCATAATCAAACGGTTTTGTTCCCTCTGGCCGAAGTGTAATTAAAACTTCCTTGATCTGCGGAATAATATCTCCCGCCTTATAGACAATCACCGTATCACCGATTCGAACCCCAAGCCGTTCAATCTCATCCGCATTATGAAGCGACGCATGCCGCACAGTCGAACCTGCAACTTCAACCGGGTCAAGAATCGCAACCGGCGTTGCCGCACCCGTTCTTCCGATCGAAATAACAATATCTCGAACTTTCGTCGTCGATTCTTCTGCCGGGAATTTAAACGCAACCGCACCTCGCGGCGTTTTTCCGATAATCCCGAGCTGATCATAAATAACTCGGTCGTTAATTTTTATCACCATCCCGTCCGTGTTAAACGGCAATCCTTTCCGATAATCGTCTAAATTCCGAATATATTTAAACATTTCCGAAAGCTCCGAACCTTTAAAAATTCGGTCTTCATTCGATGTCCTAAATCCAAGTTCGCGCAACTTTTCATAAGCTTCCTTATGCGTCGGCAAGTTCGGCGTAACAAGGTCGTACGCCATAAACTTTAAATTCCTGCTCGCCGCAACTTTCGGGTCAAGCTGACGAATTGTTCCCGCCGCAAGATTACGCGGATTCGCAAATTCTTTTTCTCCGAGTTTTCGTTGTTTTTCCTGAATTTCCTCGAAGTCCTTTTTGAATAAAATTATTTCTCCTCGAACCTCAACTTCCCCCGGCTCGGAAATTTTCAACGGAATATTTTGAATCGTTTTTACATTTTGCGTCACGTCTTCCCCGACCATCCCATCTCCACGCGTAACAGCCTGCGTAAACAATCCGTCCTTATATTTAAGTGCGCAGGCGAGCCCGTCCATCTTAATGTCCGTGAAAAATTCTTTAATTCCCCCTCCCGGAATGAGTTTTTCGTTCCGAGAAATCCAATCTTTAATTTCCTCTTCAGAAAACACATCCGCGAGCGAAATCATACGCTTTTTGTGCGTAACTTTTTCAAATTTATCAAGCGGCTTTCCTGCAACTCGCTGCGTCGGTGAATCCGGCGTAATAAGTTCCGGATACATTTCCTCAAGTTGCGTTAGTTCATGTTTAAGTGAGTCTGCTGCCGCTTCCGACATAATCGATTCGTCTAAAACATGATAATGATAGCGATAATCATTAATAATTTCGCGTAACTTTTTAATTCTTTCTTCTGCGTCGGTTTTATTTATCGTCTTCATAAGCTAGAACCCTCCGGTAATATAGATATAGATATGTTGATATATAGATAAAGCTAAAACATGTCATCGTTTGTAGACAAATCGGTATAAACGGAACCCCCTCAAGCCAACTTATATGCGTCTTTAAGAACAAGTCAATCGTAATGAGTGGCAGCATAACAATCACCCATGTCAGCGCCACGTCAAACAACAAGAAAATCAGCCGAATGATAAATCGGATTCTCCTCCCCGCCATAAGGTCGCTTGCCGTTTTCATCGCCGCGAGCGGATAAAGCCCCGGCGCCGTAACTGCAACAAGCGCGATAAGCGTCGACGACAATAAATATCCAGAAAGTGTTAACAATGCCAACGCAAAAATAAAGAAAATCAATGCATAAAACGGCGTCGAAAGGAAATCTGTTTGAACCGCCGCCGAATAAACAATAATCACAGCAATTAGCGGTAACGCCTGCAGAAATGCAATCAAAAATATCACAAAAGTCGAGATGAGTGGCGTGAGCGCATTATAAAATCCGTCGCGCAAACGAACTTTCTTCCCTGCCAGAATATGTCGCATGAGATAAATCGTAATCAGCCACATTAAAAGAAAAATAATCACGGCGAACACGATTTGAACTTCCGAAAGTCCGCTCGAAAGTCCTCCACTCGTCACAGTCGAAACAAGCAGCAACCCCGCCTTCGCAAAGTTCCCTAGTTCCCCCGTCGCAAGCGCCGCATTTTGTTCCTCGAGCACATTCTGAAATTCGACATACGTCGATTCGCTCATCAGTCCAACAAGCGCAGTATTGAACAAAACCGCAAAAATAATAAGTGGCAGAAATAATTTCCAGTTCTTAAAGATAAGTCCAAACGTTTCCATCGCATGGTGCAAAAGCCCTGGAACTTCGAGTTTTCTAAGATAATCCTCGCGATATGACCTTTTAAAGCTTTGGTGCAGTCGGACTCTCGCTCGTTTCTTCGCCCAAATTTTTTCTCGACTTTTTCGGTATGCTTCTAAAAACGCTGTTTTAAAACTTTGTTTTGCCATTTTCTAGCCTTTCGATCCGTTTTTCAATTGGGGGATGAGTGGAAAAAAGATTCTTGAATGATTTACCTTTTAACGGATTTGCGATAAACATCGCTTCCGTTGCTGGGTTTTGTTGTTTCATCGGCTGCGAATGCGTCTCAAGTTTCTTAAGCGCAGAAATCATCCCTTCTGGATATCTTGTCAAAAGCACTGCGCTCGAATCGGCAAGGTATTCCCTTTCGCGAGAAACTGCCATTTGCGCTAAACTCGCCGCAATTGGTGCCAGAATCGACGCAACAAGCACGATTAAAAGCCCGACCGGACTCGAATCTTTATTGTTCGAGCGTCGTCCACTATACCTCATCATCCTCCAGCCTATATCCGCAATGAACCCAATCAAACAAACAAGTCCAAACACAATCGTAGAAACACGAATGTCATAATTCTTAACGTGAGAAACTTCGTGCGCCATAACCGCCGTCAGCTCCTTATCATCCATGATGTCAAGCAACCCCGTCGTTGCACAAACGAGCGCATGATTCGGATCTCGTCCCGACGCAAACGCATTTGGCGCCGGATCGTCAATAATATAAACTTCCGGCATCGGTAATCCCGCCGTAAGTGTCAAATTTTCAACTGTATTATAAAGTCTCGGATTATCTTTTTTCTCGATTTTTCTCGCGCCAGTCATCGCGACCGCCAACTTTGACGCCGCAAAATACTGGAATAATGCGTAGACCGTTGCAATGACCAAAATCTCGATTGCAATAGTCCAATCATTATATGCATAGGCAAAAGCCGCCCCAATAGCGGCAATCAAAATCACAAAACCCATCATAATAAGAACGGTATTGCGTTTGTTTGCCGCTATATTTTTATACATGGAGCCAGTTTCTTTAGAACTTTACTTCTGGAGCATTTTCAATGCGAGCGCGTTCTGCTTCCGCAACTTCGAAGTAATCACGAATCTTGAAATGTCCAATCAATTTATTGACCATGTTGGTTGGGAAGGTCTTAATTTTCGTGTTAAGTTCCTTCGCGCCAGCATTATAAAAACGACGAGATGCTTGAATCTTGTCTTCAACATCTTGAAGTTGTTCTTGAAGTTTCTGGAAATTCGTATTCGCCTTAAGTTCTGGATATGCTTCCGCAATCGCAAAAACTTTAGAAAGTGCATTCGTCATTTCCGACTCTGCTTTCGCCGCAGCTTTAACGGACTTTGCGCCCATAACTGCCGAACGAGCCTCAGTCACGCCCTGGAAAACTTCCTTCTCGTGCTTCGCATAACCCTTAACCGTTTCAATAACGTTCGGGATTAAATCCGCACGATACTTGAGTTGGACCGTAATGTCCGACCAAGCTTCGTTAACTCTTTCGTCGAGTTTGACCAAACTGTTATAAGTTGACCAGAACAAGCCGATAACGAGCACAATAATAATTAATATAATAATTAAAGTAGTCATTACTTTCTCCTTTTCTATATAATATTATATATCGCTTATTGTCTAATTTCAATCGTTGTTCCGTCGGAAGTTATATCAACCGCCCCTTGTCGCGTCAGAAATGTTTTTACTTCCGCCTCCTCTAAAAGCGCTCTCGTTTCCGAATCTTCCATCTCCTCAAACGAACTTGTGATAACTGCATACTTCGGGTTAAGTGTCCTTATAAGCGCCTCTAAATTCTCTTGATAATGCCCGTGGTACGGGACCTTGAGAACATCATACGTTTCCGTCGCAAGTTCCGTTTCAAAAAAGTCTTCAAGTCTTTCATCTTCCGCGTCACCCATAAACAAATATTTTGTTTCGTTAAATTTAAGCGCAGTAATAAGCGACGAATTATTGCTCTCCTTTTTCTCGTAAACCCCTTCGGGACCTTGAACGATAAAACTCAAGCTCCCAAGCAGAAATTCATAGCTATTTTCTTCGTCCGCGACCGTGACCGGAACGAGCCCGACTTCGTTAACCGCCTTTAAATATTCTTCATAATACCGGCTTTCTTTTGTTGTATTTGTCTGTAAAACTTTTCCGACTTGAACGTTTCGAATGATTTCCGCCGCTGAACCAACGTGATCTTTATCAAAATGCGTAATAATAAGATAATCGAGCTTCTCTATTCCCTTTTTCTTGAAATATTCAAGAATCGTCTCCCCAAGTTCTTCTTCGCCGGTATCAATAAGAACGTTATAATTCCCTTCTTCCGAGTTACGAGAGATAAGAATTGCGTCCGCCTTCCCCGCGTCGAAAAAGTGGATTTTAAGGTCTGTATCGTTTCCGAACTTCCGCTGGCCGAAAAAGACCAACCCTCCAATTATAATAGCTGCCACTACCCCCGAAATAATATAAAAAATCTTCTTCATATATATCTATTATATCAAAAAAATCCCCGAGGGGAACATACGTAAATGGTGCTGGAAGTTGGACTCGAACCAACGAAGGCCGAAGCCGGGAGATTTACAGTCTCCTGCCATTGCCGCTAGGCGATTCCAGCA
>CAZQMP010000037.1:0-6233 GCA_964594565.1 uncultured Candidatus Saccharibacteria bacterium | reverse complement strand
CATATTAGCACAACCCAAACGATAGAAAATCCTAGAAATTAAATCAAGAAAGACGATTCCGATCGTCCTTTTTTGATGGTTAAAAATATAGTATAATATGGTTAAGATGCTCGGAAGAAAACATATCTTTAGGCGTTGGAAAAGTTTGTCAAAGTCGACGAAGAAACAGATTCTTGTTATCGCCGCGATTTGTCTTCTTGCTTCGGGCTATTTGCTTTGGGATATTAGCTTTTCTGGGCCACTTACATCGTTGTTCAACAATCGCGAGGCAATTATCGAACTCGTGCAAAAGAGGCCGGTTCTTGGTCCGCTAATTTACGTTGCGCTTCAAATCACTCAAACTGTCGTTGCGCCAATTCCTGGCGGAGCAGTCGGCCCAATCGGTGGTTTTCTGTTTGGTTGGTGGGGAGTTCTCTGGACCATGATCGGCTCTACGCTTGGAGCATGGGCGGTTTTTCTAATCTCGAAAAATTATGGACGTGCGCTTCTTCTAAAAATCTTCAAGAAAGAGGAAATAGAAAAGTTCGATATGATTCCGCAGGAGCGTTCAGAAATGCTGATTTTTGCGCTCTTCTTGATTCCTGGATTGCCGGACGACACGATTTGTTATCTTGCGGGGCTGACAAAGGTTCCGACAAAACGACTGCTGATTTGTTGGATGATAGGGAGGTTGCCAGCGGTAATTGTTGCGAACTATCTTGGGATGGGAATTGGTACTGGGAATATAACCGGGTCGCTGGTCGTGCTCGGGGTGACAACGCTTGTTCTCGGTTTTGTTGCAATCGAGAAAGACAAGATCCTTGCGCTACTTCGAGAGAAGCGCTAAAGAATATTTTTGAGACAAAGAAAAGTCAGGGTTTTGGTTAAGAAACTCCTCGACGGCTTTCGAGACGCCCGGAAGTTCCGGGTTATTATAATCGTGAACGACAATAATCCCCTTTTCTGAGAGTTTAGGGAGGACGAGCTCGAATGAAGTTTTGATAGACCCATACAAATCACCGTCAAGAAAAGCGAAGGCAATTTTCTCGGGGAGGTCTTTTTCCGGATCGAGTTTCTCAAAGAATGCCTTTTTAACAATCGGGAGTGGAAGTCCCGAGCGTTTGAACTTTTCTAGCACCTCACGTTTAGAGACAAAAAGTTCTCCCGCTTTGAACTGGTCGCCCGCAACGGATGAGTCTTCGGAAGTTTTTTCCGGAAGGCCCGCGAATGAATCATAAATCCAAAGTTTTTTCTCAGAAAGTTTTCCAGACTCCTTAAGAAGTCTTTGAAGCAAAACGGAAGTGTCTCCGCGATAACAACCGAGTTCAACAAAATCCCCCTCAACCGAGTTATTGAGGGTGGATTTTGCAAGTCTGAGGAGCTCTTCGGTTTCCTGTTTTGTGACTTGAGGTTGTTCCATTATTTTTTACAATCGCAGTCTTTGCAGTCGCATTTGCCTTTTTCGCGACCACAGCCGCATTCGCATTTGTCTGCGTCGAGAATAACTTTTGCGCGACGAATCATTTCTTCGAATTCGTCAGTGCGAATGACGTAGATAGGTTTAGAGCCTTCAGCAGCAATGTTCTCATGGCGATTCTCAAGTTCAGAATCGTTTTTATTGTTGTCGAGCTCAAAGCCGAGATAGCCGAGTTTCTGAGAAACGGAGCGGCGGATTTCTGCGGAACGTTCACCAATAGTAGCGGTAAAGACGATAGCATCTACTCCTCCAAGTGAGGCAGCCATACGGCCGATTTCGCTCTGGACACGATAGACGAACATAGCGTGCGCGAAAGTGCCGCGGTCGTCGCCTTCATCACGCAAGCGAATAATCTCACGCATGTCGTCGGTTTGGCCAGAAACACCAAGAAGACCGGCTTTCTTGTTCAGATATTGTTCAAGGTCTTCGTCGTCTGTGAATTTCTTCGCACGTTTAACAGCGAGTGCAGCCGCGACGTCCATCGACCCGCAACGCGTAGACATGCAGAGACCTTCGAGCGGAGTATAGCCCATGGTCGTGTCAAGAGATTTGCCTTTATAAACGGCGGTCAGCGACGAGCCGGAGCCGAGGTGACAAACAATAAGTTTTTCCGGAAGAATGTCCTCGCGCGTCATGTAGTTTACAATTGAGCCAACAGAGAGGCCGTGCGCGCCGTAGCGTTTGATTTCGAACTTATCGGCAAGGTCTTTGTCGATGGCGTAGTATTTCATCAAATCTGGGCGGTCAGCATGGAAGGAAGAGTCGGAAATGGCGATGACTGGAGTCCCCTTAAATTCTTTAACGAAAGCTTCGATCTCGTTCGCGACGACAGGGACATGAAGCGGAGTACGCTTTTTTGCAACTTCGAGATTCTTCAAACATTCTTTGTCGACAAGATGGTCTTCGGTAAAGTATTCACCAGTTGCAACAATGCGAGCGAGAATGGCGTCGATTTTTGAGACGCCGCCGAGATAACCCTCGTCGGTCAAAATCTCATTAAGAGCTCCGACGGTAGAGTTTAAATCTTCGAAGGTCTTGTCGAGTTTTTTCTTCGAACCATCAGCCTTTTTGAGCGTGCAGACAACTTTCTTCCCTTCGAATTCGAAGTGGAGACTGCAGAGCAGTTCGTCTTCGCGGTAAAGCGCGTATTTACGCGAGCTTGAACCTGGATTTGTAATCAAAATTAATCTTGGATTTTTCATATAACTCCTTACAATTACTCTATATTATATACTATTTCTCGGACTTTTTCGAGGTCTTCTTTTCTTCGACAATTTTTCCCTCTTGGATATGCGGAATATCTTTGAGTTCTTTCTCAAATTTCTTTTTCTTTGAACTAAAGGTTATGAATCCAGTGAGATAGACGATCGCGTAGATAATTAAAACGACGCCGGTTAAGCGAGCTAACTCATTTGGGATAATAAATTGCCCGGTTACGCAAAGGATGCCGACGATAATCCCGACGATTGGCCAAAGATAGGAGCCGATTTTTGCTTTCAGAAGGCGGCGAACATCGGCAAGATTGAGAAGCTGAACAGAGGAGGTAAGAATAATGTAGACTCCGATGACAAAGCTGATCGCTTCTTTGATGAAACTAGCACGGGAGACGAGCAAAATCCCGGCTGCGGCTGACAAAATAATATAGAAAAGCATAAGCGTCGTTCGATGTTCTGGCGCTGCTTTGAGGAATTTAGCCAAACTTACTATCGCGTAGACAAGTGCGATAACGCCGAACAAAACGGCAATCCATTCCGTAACCTGATCCGCCCAGACGACAAAACAAATGCCGATACAAAAAAGTGCAACGCAACTTACGATTTTATCTAATTTAGAGTCTTCTTTTTCCATGTCTTAATTGTATCACAAAAAGCCCCCTTGCGGGGACTTTTGTTTCTAGGCGGATTAGAAGTTATTTAACAACTTCGCCTTCGACGGCGTCGGAATCATCTTCGGACTTTTTATTATCAGAATTTGACTCGGACGGGTTGGCATTTTCGGTCGAAGCGGATTGATAAAGTTTCGCGCCGATTGGCATGATGCGGTTATCAAGGTCCTTCGTAGCCTCTTCAAGCTTTTCTTTGTTTGCGGTTTCGTCTTTTAGAACTTCTTTTGCGGCGTCACAAGCTTTCTTGATGGTGTCTTTGTCTTCGTCAGAAATTTTGTCTTTATATTCATCTGGCATTTTTTCAAACTGATAGACTTTGTTTTCAAGAATATTGCGAGCGTCGGCAGCTTCACGACGTTTTTTGTCTTCATCGGCATGAAGTTCGGCTTCTTTTTGAGCCTTTTCGATATCTTCTTTGCTCATGTTGCCGGAGTTTGTAATCGTAATCGATTGTTCTTTGCCGGTACCTTTGTCTTTTGCGGTGACGTTCAAAATACCGTTCGCATCAAGGTTGAAGGTGACTTCGATTTGCGGAATACCACGCGGAGCCGGAGCAATACCGTCGAGAATAAAGCGACCGAGGGATTTGTTGTCTTGTGCAAATTCACGTTCACCTTGGAGAACATGGATTTCTACTTGAGGCTGGTTATCGGAAGCGGTCGAGAAAATTTGGGACTTTGAAGTCGGGATTGTGGTGTTGCGATCGATGAGTTTCGTACAAACGCCGCCCATGGTCTCGATACCGAGAGAAAGCGGAGTGACATCAAGAAGGAGAACATCTTTGACATCGCCCTGGAGGACGCCGCCCTCGATAGCTGCACCGACAGCAACAACTTCGTCAGGGTTTACGCCTTGCATTGGATCTTTACCGAAGATTTTCTTAACTTTTTCGACAACTGCAGGCATGCGGGTCATACCGCCGACCATAACAATTTCGTCAATTTCTTTCTCAGAAAGTTTTGCGTCTTTAAGGGCTTTGCGAACAGGCTCTTCGAGGCGATCGAGGAGAGGTTCAACAAGCTCTTCGAGCTTTGCGCGGGTAAGTGTATATTCAAAGTGTTTTGGACCGTCAGCATCGGCAGTCAAGAACGGAAGGTTAATTTCGACAGAAGTTGTCGAGGAGAGTTCCTTCTTTGCTTTTTCGGCTTCATCTTTGATGCGTTGCATCGCAGCCGGTTCTTTTTTGATGTCGATTCCGGATTCTTTCTTGAATTCGTCGCAGAGGAAGTTAACGATGATGTTATCAAAATCTTCACCACCGAGGTGAGTGTCGCCGTTGGTGGACTTTACTTCGAAAACACCATCACCAAGTTCAAGAATCGAGACATCGAACGTACCACCACCAAGGTCGAAGACCGCGATTTTTTCGTTTTCATTCTTGTTCAAGCCATACGCAAGCGCAGCAGCGGTCGGTTCAGGAATAATACGCTTAACTTCAAGACCAGCGATTTTGCCGGCGTCTTTGGTTGCTTGACGCTGGGAGTCGTCAAAATAAGCTGGAACGGTGATGATGGCTTCGGTAACTTTTTCTCCAAGGAAAGCTTCTGCATCAGCTTTGATTTTCGAAAGGACCATTGCAGAAATTTGTTCTGGCGTGTATTTTTTGTCGTCCATCTCGACGGCGACGCCTGCACCTTTTTCTACAATTTTATAAGGCATGATATCGAGGTCTTTTTGGACTTCTTTGTCGTTGTATTTTCGGCCAATGAGGCGTTTGATGCCGTAAATCGTGTTCTTTGGGTTCGTGACGCGTTGGCGTTGGGCAACTTTACCGACAAGGCGGTCGCCTTTTTTCGTTACGGCAACGACGGACGGAGTCGTGCGATCCCCTTCTGAGTTCGTGATGACCTCTGGTTTACCAGCGACCATATACGCAAAAGCGGAGTTCGTTGTTCCAAGGTCAATTCCAATGATTTTAGACATGTTTTCTCCTTTCGTTAGCAGTCTTTAGTTCACAGTGCTAATTTCTGTAATTATATTAGCAAATTAGCAGTCTATTGTCAATAGTGCTAAACTATAAACTTTTCCAACATGGGTCGAAAGGATAATTAACCGTTATATTGCGAAGAAACGGAGCTCCAAAGTGTTGGATCGTAAACAGTCCCGACAAACCAGATGTCACCGGTTGCTTTGTCACGAACAAGATAGAGGAATGGATGATTGATTGCGATGGTGATTATCATGCGGTTAACAAGAGGTCCTGCGGCACCTTTTCCGCCAAAAGCCGTGACGGCAGCAGCTTTAATTCCTTCTTCGGAAAGATCGAATTTAGTTTTATGGACAGCGCGGTCAATGAAGAATTTTCCGTTGACCATGTTCGAGAAATCCGCGGCTTCTTCGTCAAATGCGTTCGAGATTCCTAATTCCTTTAAATCTCCAATCAAATCGTCAATGCCACTAGAGATTTCGAATCTTGGCAAATAATATGACATGGTGAAATAGTAGCTGTTGTTTTTCGCTTTTGCGTAGGTCAGTCCGGAGGTTAAGCGAACGAGGTCTTCCATTGAAAGGCCAGAAATATATTCTTGGAGCTCTTTTTCGGTCGGCATGATACTAACGAATTGGAGCTGGGTTCCGTTATATTCTTTCAAATCAAGAGCGAGTACGGTCGCATCGTTCGCAAAGAAATAGGAAATATTCTCCGTCGCATTGACGGTTTCCATCATCATTGCAACAGTGCTTGGATTGTCGAAGCCTCTGTTGGAATAAAACTCGCTTTGGCGCGTTCCGATTGGTTCGAACTTGAGCGCCCACTCCATGTCGATTGCGAGGACGTTGACAAGCGCCGCATGAAGATCGACTGCAAAATCATCGTCGATAACATCCTTCAGGAGACCGAGCGAGTTGGTTTCAATCCAGGAGTTAAGGTTCGCTGCGCTTGTAAATGAATCG
>CAZQMP010000036.1:0-6519 GCA_964594565.1 uncultured Candidatus Saccharibacteria bacterium | reverse complement strand
GAAGTAGTTGACGACGCCAAGATACTGACCAGCGAGCTAGCCACTAACCTTCTCTTTCACGGTGGCGCCAAGGAAAGCAACGTCGCAATTGCTGGTATCTTTCGGGCACGCACCATTCGTGGAGGCGTTGTATTTGAAGCTGCCAACGGCAACATGAAAACTGCCGCTGCTATTAACGGTAAGATTAAGAAAAACGTTAAAACCGCCCTAGGAGTTTAATCATGAGAGTAAAACGTGGCGTTCCAGCCCATGCTAAACACAAGAAAACCCTTGCTGCCGCCAAAGGCATGCAACATTATCGCACCCGTAGCTACCGTCTCGCCAAACAAGGCGTAATCAAATCCCTCCGCTACGCTTATCGCGACCGTAGGAACAAAAAACGTGATTTTCGTTCCCTCTGGATTACCCGTATCAACAATGCTTCCCGCGAACTTGGGCTCTCTTATTCCCAACTTATCGCCGGAATGAAAGCTAAGAATATCAATGTTGACCGCAAAGTTCTAGCCGACCTCGCCGTCCACAATCCTGAAGCTTTCAAAGCAATCGTTAACACCGTGAAGGAGAAATAACAATGGCAGTCTGTGAAATTACCGGTAAAGGAAAAATGTACGGCCATAACGTTTCTTTCTCCCAAAGAAAGACTCGCAAGGTCTTCAAACCTAACGTCCACAAGCGCACACTCGTTATTAACGGCCAGAAAATCAAAGCCAACGTATCGAATTCTGCTCTTAGAACCCTCAAGAAAAAAGGTTTGATCAAATAATTTAATCTTGAGCAATAAAAAGTCCCCGTAATGGGGACTTTTTTGAGCTATCTTTAAGCCGGATTTTGTAGTATATAAATATACCGACAATCATCTATCTAGATATCTGATTGCTCAGATATTCACGCGGTGAGCGTGCGTCCTCGGACCAAGGCGATTAGCACTCCTTGCAGCAAGTAGGGTTTGCCTCCAAGAAATATCACTATTCCTTGCTGTGAGCTCTTACCTCACTCCTTTCACCCTTACCTTCCTCGCAGAATAAATTCCACAAAGCTGGCGGTACACGTTTCTGTGGTACTTTCCCTACCCTTACGGGCGGTCGCTGTTAGCGACTACTCTGTCCTATGCTGTCCGGACTTTCCTCTTGGAATCCAAGCGATTGTCTTTCAAGCTCTAGGTTATTTTACCACATCCATATCAAAATGTCTATCTATAGCTCGGTTCGCTTCCCTGTCGGCTTCTGAATTTTGCTCTCGTTTTACATGCGTAAAAGATACTGCTTCAAAATTATCTGCAACTAATTTCCGAATATCCGCATAAATCGGAAGTAGATCTCGATTTTTAATCTTATAGATTCCGTTCATCTGATTAATCATCATAAGATTATCGCCAATAAACCTAACTGACTTTAATCCTAGCCCTTTAGCCTGTTCTATGCCCTCTTTCAAAGCATAATATTCTGCTACCCTACTTGTGGCAAAGCCGATAAACTCTCCTCCCCGCTTTAAGACCTCTCCGTTTTCGCCAACAATATAATAACCAATTCCGGCCGGTCCAGGGTTCCCGCGGCTGCTTCCATCAACATAAACCGTCGCCCCGTTAACCGTTTCTCGATAATTTGCGCCCGTCTCGGCAATTTTCTCATTCTCAAGCTCAAGAACCGCACCAGTAGCCTCGTCTAACCTGATTTTCGAAAACTCATCCTTCTTTAAGAACTTAAAAGCAGAATATCTCTCGTTAGGTTTAATTTTCGCAGTATCTTTAACTGACAATTCATATACAATATAGAGATTCGCCATCTGACTCGCTCCGGAAAAAGCCAAAAACGTCACAACGTCCTTCAATTTAACTTCTTTAACCTGCGCACCTAGATATTCGAGAGCCGTTCTAGCCATCGCCTCTTCAGGCTGTTCTCCAAACTTTAACTTCCCTGTCGGCAACTCCCAAAAAACTGGACTATCACTTCGTCCAGTTCTTCTTTTCATCAAAAGAATTTCCCCATCCCTCTTTAATATCCCGACGACACGGATTCTCTGTTTCACGCCACCCTTTTCAAAAAATATCTTTATAACCCCTACCGGCCCTGTTTTTTCCCTGCTTATTTGCAAGGTGGGTAAGATCTTATGCGCGGTCTCCACGGAGGCCTGCCACGAAATCCCTAAAACATGAGTATACAGGAAAAATCATGTTACCGATAAGGGCTACTCCTATTATATCAGGTTATGCGCCAACAATCCAGTAGAATCCGTCTAGAATCCCATAAATTGCCCCGCTCATAATCCAAGTAAAGTATCCACCCCCAAGCACAATTAGAGCATAGACGATAAGAATTCCAACTTTCTCTATTCTATCCATAAAATCCCTTACCCCATCCGGCATAAGAGCGTACAGAATTCTTGAACCATCAAGCGGCGGGACCGGCACCAAGTTAAACACCATAAACCCAAGGTTTATTAAGACAAACTCAACAAAAATCGTTCCAACAAGGCTCGACGAATACAGAAAACCTGTAAAATGCCCGATCAAAAACATACCGAACGCGATTAGGAAATTCGTGAACGGGCCCGCTAATGCTACGAGCGCCATTCCCCAAACTCCTCCCTTTAACTTCGAAGAATTAACCGGCACTGGTTTCGCGCCTCCGAAGACAACGCCGCCCATAAAAAACAGTAGAAGCGGCAAAATAAGCGACATGAAGGGGTCCAAATGCTTTAAAGGGTTAAGAGTCAGCCTTCTGTCCTCTTTCGCCGTCTCGTCGCCCAAAAAATAGGCCGTATATCCATGCGCGATTTCATGCAGAACAGTCGAGATTAAAATAACCCCAACAACAATAATTCCACCAACGATATTCATTAGTTAAGTACGACAATTTCTTTCGCTGCTGGCAACGAATCAATGCTCTTAATCTTGAGTTTTTTCTCTGTCCTCGCCGTAAGTTTCAAATCGGCGACCATGCCATCCACGTTCCCCATTGAAACAATCAATTTCGGATCAATTTCTCGAATCGCACGAACAGATGAAGTACAAAGCACATCACTCATCCCAAGATCATCAAGACCTTCCTCGATTCCGCCAATCACGCCAACATGCACTCCGCCAATCTCGGCATCATAAATGGTCTTCCCCTCCCCGACAGCAATACCACGAATCGTAATATCTCCAACTTCAAATTCGCCAGGTCCATGAATTGAACCGACTGCCAAGTTTCCAGAAATTGTGAATTCCGCCATATTGAACGTCACGTTCGTACGTTTCGTGGTAATTGTGATTGTGTCAGGATTTTTACTTTCAATTTCGAACATATTTTTTATCCTATTCTTTAATTATTTTATCAGGATCGATCAATTCAGTTACATCCATCTCTAAAATATCTAAAATGAACCTATCTCGAACGCTCTTTCTGTATAAAAAGTCCTCCACAGAAAAGATAACATAGTTAAGCGGCTTGCCTAATTTCTTTTCAACAACCTCAGCCCAATGTGTTAATTTCTTTGTTCGATCATCCCCGACAATAAGCAAATCAATTCCCTCTTGCCCAGGAAGCCGATTGGTCAACATAACCGCAGAAAGATATTTCTTTACAGGCTTAATATATTCTTCCCAGCCACCACTCTTAATGTCCTTGTCTTTATTTTGAACAACTTTTTTAGAAAAGATTTCAACAAGTGCATGAGCATACGGATGTTTCATGTTGGCCGAGTAATAGACTTTATTATCGTAAGTCTCATTTTTTACGACTCCGATACTTTCAAGATTCAGCAGTTCCCTCCTCACGGAGTTAATCTGCTCTTCAATCACCCTAGTAATTTCGCGGACATAAAAAGATTTGTCCGGATTTTCAAAAAATAAATTTAAAAGTTTCGCTCGCGTCTTCGAGCCGAACAATTTTTCTACTGGAGTATTATTTTCTTTGCTCATCCTGTATACATTTTATCACAGCCGGTTTAATTTTATCAAGCGGAAGCCATAAAATATTGGGATTTCTTTTAAACCAAGTCTTTTGTCGTTTAGCTAAATGCCAGTCATCATATACATTTAACCGAATCGCTTCTTCTCGATTCAATTCTCCCTGCATATATTTCCATGCAAATTGATATACATTGCTTTTCATCGCCTGATTTTCCCAACCATATTTTTCTACCAATTCTGCAGTCTCGTCATACAGTTCCTGAGTAAACATTTTGTTCGCTCGCTCACGAAGCCTCTCTCGCAAGGTTTTTGTATCGGTCTTAATACCAAAAACTTTATATCTTGAGCACATCTCTTTTCGGTCTGAACAATTTTTTTGTGCAGAATCAGAAAAACTATAGTTAAAAATAAGCGCGTCAATATATAGACCTGTCCCGCCTACAATAATCGGAATTTTTCCTCGATTGGAGATTTCATAAATTTTTTGTTCAGCATATGCCTTCCAATCAGCAACCGTAAATCGTTCCCCCGGCTCAACCAAATCAAACCCAAAGTGCGGTACGCCCTTACGCTCAAAAACCGACGGCTTAGCCGTTCCTAAATCCATATACTTATAAATCGTCCTTGAATCAGCGGAGATTATTTCTCCGCTGATTTCCTTCGCAATCTCAATTGCAATGCTGGTCTTCCCCGATCCGGTTGGGCCAACAATAACCGGGACTATTGCTTCTTCTCTAGATATGTCTTCAAATCCTTCAATTTAACTTTTTCTTCTTTATCTTTAAGACGAACCGACACTTCCTTCGCTTCAGCGTCCTTCTCCCCTACAATCAAGACAACCGGGATTTTCATCGCTGTCGCGCGCTTAATTTTCTTCCCTAACGAATCCGCCGAATCGTCAACACTATATCTAAGCTCATTGTGTTTCACCGGCTTTTCAAGAGAAACTTGGTCAAGCGTCTGAGAAATTTTTTCGACATAGTCTTTGACTTTATCGTTCACCGTCAAAATCCTAACCTGTTCCGGAGCAACCCAAAGCGGGAACCATCCTGCAGTATGTTCAATAAACACAGACATAAATCTTTCAATCGAGCCAAGTGTAGCATGGTGAATCATCACTGGACGCTCTTTTTCACCTTTTTCATTTACGAACTCAAGCCCAAACCTCTCTGGTTGGACAAAGTCCAACTGAATCGTCGCAACTTGATGTTCCCTTCCAATCGCGTCTTCGGCCATAAAATCGATTTTCGGACCATAAAACGCCGCTTCGCCTTCCATTTCAAAGAAGTCTAGCTTGTTTTCAATCGCCGCTTCTTTAATCTGTCCTTGTGCCATCTTCCAAAGTTTCTTATCTCCAAGATACTTATCTTCATCCGAACGATAAGACAAGCGCGCGCGGAGCTTCATCATCCCCATTTCGCCGTAAAACTCTTTTACAATCGAAACAAGATTCTTAATTTCATCCTTAATTTGTGACTGGCGACAGAAAACATGGCTATCATCTTGCGTTAAGGATCTTACCCTGGACAAACCTCCAAGTTCTCCTGATTTCTCGTCACGATAATCCGTAGTTGGCTCCATATATCGCACCGGCATTTCCTTGTACGTCCTTGGCCTCGAGGCAAAAATCTGCGTATGATGCGGACAGTTCATCGGCTTAAGCGCAAACTCTTCCCCATTTACTTGAGAATGGACCATGAATAGCTCATCTCCAAACTTCGCATAGTGCCCTGAAGTTTTGTAGAGATCAACTTTTGTAATGTGCGGCGTCCAAACGCGTCCAAAACCCGCCCGCTTCCTTAGGCTTAACGAATAGTCCGCCAGAAGATCCCTTACAATCGTTCCTCTCGGCGTGAACATAGGCAGCCCCGCTCCAACCAAATCAGAAAATGTATAAAGATCGAGCTCTTTTCCTAGTTTCCTGTGGTCTCTTGCTTTTGCTTCTTCCTGACGCTTCAAATACTCACCAAGCTCTTCTTCCGTCTCAAACGCTACTCCGTAAACTCTCGTGAGCATCTCGCGTTTTTCATCGCCTCGCCAATACGCTCCCGCAACTTTAACAAGCTTAAACGCGCCTATTTCTTTCGCGCTTTCAACGTGCGGTCCTTTGCAGAGGTCTTCGAACACAACTTTTCCCTGACCATCCGTCATCGTATAGAAAGAAATCGTTTCGCTCTCCGGCAATTCTTCGATTAATTCCTTCTTGAATCCCTGTTTTCGTTCGACAGCCCAATCAAGCGCATCATTTCTGCTCTTCTCCGAGCGTTCCATCTTGAATCCACGTTTTAGAATCCCCCGCATTCTCTTCTCGATTTTATCAAGATCCTTTTCGGTAACCTTCTCAGTACCAAAATCCATATCATAATAAAACCCATCTTCAATAGCAGGACCAATTCCGAATGTTGTTGTCGGATAAAGCTCCTGAACCGCCGCCGCAAGAACGTGGCTAAGCGTATGACGCATTTTTTCTATTTGTTTTTCTTTGTTCATACTTTATCCTTCCTTTTTATCATACTATTTTACCACAGATATGATATAATAAAAAGACGGAGCCTTTATGCTCCTTTCCGGGTCGCTAGCTCAGTTGGCTAGAGCGCCTCGTTTACACCGAGGAGGTCGGGGGTTCG
>CAZQMP010000035.1:0-6580 GCA_964594565.1 uncultured Candidatus Saccharibacteria bacterium | reverse complement strand
ATAATTCTTTTGCTTTTACTATTGACAAGTATAGTTGTTTGGACTATAATTTTGTTAAGGAAACGTAAAGAACGTTCTTCTAGGCTCGTTGTGTAGAGAGCCGCTCGAAAAGAACGAACTGCGAGACCGAAATAAAAACTAAAAACAAAAAAGCGAGTGTAGAGTTATGCAAAAAACTAGAAAAAAGCTTGTTGGGCTCGTTTGTCTTGCGCTGGTTGCGCTGATGACGATCGTGGCCTACTTTATGCCGACCCCGGCTTCGGCGACCGGCGATTCACATACCGACGTTATTCGGGTTACGGTCTATGACCAATATCCGTCTGTCGTAATAACTTCTCCCGAAACCGATTCGATCGGCGTCTCGGAAGAACTTGAAGTAAAGTTTTCTTACGAAAACGCTAACCATGTCGAATTTGTCTTGAGCTATGCAAAAGTCGACGACGAAGGAAACCCGATTCTCGACGAAGAGGGAAATCCTGTCTATGAGGAAATTACCCTCCCTCAGTTCGACCCAGAAGAGCTCGATGAGACATTCTTCTATGATTCTGGTGATGGTACAGTTACGTTTAGGCTCGGCGATTATCTTTCCACGACTCACGCCGATATGTTTGGAAATAACTATGGTAACTTTGTCTTGACCGCCCGCGCTGTCAGCGCAATCGGCTACGACGAAGATTCGATTGAATTTAACTATTCTCCGACGACCGTAACCCAAACCGGCTCGGCCGACGGAACCCAAGACCCGATCGTCGAAGTCGACTATGACAACGGCGTCGCAAAAGTCGAACTTATGGTTGTCGACGCAAACGGGAATGAACTCTTTACGACCCCGGTCGTAGTAACGATTGACCCCGACGAAAACGGCGACTTTGTTGCAGGCTCGAAGAGCGTAACTCTTCCGTTCGGTTCCTACGGAATCAACACCGGAGACTATTACATTGTCGCGACAAGCTACTATCGTACCGCGACTCAAGACGTAGACGAAGATGATAACCCTGTGTACGACGAAGATGGAAACCCAGTTTATTCTTACGACTATGAAGTTATCTTAAACCAATACAACCCCTTCCCGGTTTCTTATACCCAACCTGCCGCTCCGGATGTTCCGGATACCGGTCGCTTCCTAGAAACCCTTAACATCGCGAAATCTGACCTCATTATCACCGGCGTAATCGCATTTGCTGGAGTCGTGTTCATCGCCTTCGCGCTTCTTGGACGCAAGAAAAAGGATTATCGCAAGAACATTCGCGGACGACGCTAAACTCTGATTAAGATTTAAAGACGCATAATTCTACCCGAAACGGGCACCTATAACTGCGAGGGTGCCCGTTTTTCCTGCCTGAAATTCTTCTTCAAAAAACACGAGCTTTTTAGTATAATTAGATTGTATATGTTTCAGAACGTGCTAAAATTTCTGCTCCCTTTTATTCTGAGCTTTGGAACGATTAATTGCCCGAAAATTTGGCAGGGCAGTTCCACGTCCGGAAGTGACCCGACCGGAGGCGGAGATACGACTTTGCCCGACGTAAGCGACTGTGACGGCGTCCCGGCCCAGCTGAAACAAATCCTCCTTGCGAACGGCTATTCCGAAACTTCTGCTGCCGCGATTATGGGAAACATAAAAGGCGAATCCGGCTATCGCATTAACGTCATCGAAGGCGGACGCCTTGTTGACGAAACTTGGCGCGCATATGATAACGGCTCGAAAACTTTCTCGGGCGGATTTGGTCTTGTCCAATGGACAAGCGCCGGCCGCGTCCGTAACCTCCAGAACTACGCCGACTCAATCGGCAAATCCGTCGTCTCGATCGAAGCCCAAGGCGGCTTTCTCATTCAAGAACTCCAAACTTACGGTTTTACCCCCGCCTCGATGAATGCGATGAGTCTCGGCGAAGCAACTTGGAAAATCCTCCGCGACTACGAAACCCCGATGTCGGTTATTTGTTGGTCGGGACACTCTAACCCGTCTTACCAATGTTCCGGCAACTCCGCCTACCCCCGAAACATCTCCCATTCGACTTTAACGAATAACCAATCAGTCTACGCTCGCGCCTTCAGTTCTTATTCTGCCCGGTTCAGCTACGCCCAATCCGCTCAGTCCGTCGGGACAGAATCTTGCGGCTCAGGAAACGATGATTCTAGCGGAGATGATTCCGGGACGGATTCTGGCTCGCCGAGTGGCGAAGATACGACAACCGGAAGCGCCGGAACGGCTTACGGTGCCTCCTCCGGGAACGGCTACTATTCCCAGTTTGACTCTGGCATCTCCGGGACCCGCTGGCGCATCAACAACGACGGCTCTGGTTGGAGTATCAGCGCCTCTGGCTGTTCCTTGGTTGCAGTCGCAAACGTCATGAAATTCCTCAACAAAACCCCGAACAACCCAAACACCCTCGCCGACTACACAAAAACCGCCGTCTGTGGCGAAAGTTGTACGGGCTGGGGCGGCTCGGTCGCCATCTTGCGCCAACATTACGGCCTTTCCTTCACAACTCTTTGGGAGTCTCAAGGCGGAAATCTCACGACAAAGCTCTCTAAAGTCCGCCAGGCCCTCGCTAACGGCAAGCCAATCATCATGAGTGGAAACCGCGCGAGCTCGATCGACTGCTCGAGCTCGACGAACCTAAGGAACGGAAACTGTGTCTTTTCTCGCGGCGGCCACTTTGTCGCGATTGTTGGCGTGACGGCCGACGATAAACTCGTCGTTGCAAACCCAGCGAACGGTGGTGGCGTCACCCCGAAGTGGACCTATCCCGCAGAAAATGTCCTCCGCTACGCAAATAAAGCTTATTCAGTAAGATAAGGAAACTATGTACGATAACAAACCTCGCCTTGATTTAAAGAAAATCGGAATCATTTCCGGCGTTGTGATTATTCTAATTTTCGTTGGAACGCTGATTTTTCGTCGAGTAACAAATCCGAACTTTTCCGCCGACGAAGAAGAAATCAGCCTCGAATTTGTCTCGGAAGATTCTCGTCTTGCCGGAGTTCAAGTTTTGCTTGGCTACGGTCTTTCCGCCGAACAATACTCATCGCTCCTCGACAAGCTCGAAGCTTATTTTGACAAAAATTTTCCCGAGTTTAAATATATTTATCTTGTCGAAGATTCGATTTCACTCGAAGTCTCCGCAGCGGAGTCGAACGACGATTTTTACGTCGATCCCGAACTTAGAGCCGCGATTATGGCGGACGCCGCGAACAGCTCCGACTTGACCGACGAAGTAATCTACATCGACGGAGAAACTGAAGAAGATTGGCGGACGGGGAACGGCGTCGGCTCGTCGATTCTGACGTTTGTTCTTCGCTCAAATTCAGAAACCGAATTCTCTGTTAGCCTCGATACTGCTGACGACACACTTGCTCTCGACATCGAAAAGCGCTTATGATAAAATTTTAGTATGACTACTAAAAAATCTACTCAAACTGCGAAAAAGACCGTAAAAAAACCGGTCGCTAAAAAATCAACAACAAAAACCTCTGGGAAAACCGAGCCGCATCATTTCGGGTTCGGCTGTCTCATGATCGCCGTCGGCTTTGCTTTATTCCTCGCGATTACCTTTATCTTCGCTGTCGAATACGCAAAGAACCGCATCTCGACCGACGCAAAAGATTTTGCTGCGGAATATTCTCTCGTCTCCGAGGACAACATTTATAAAATCAAATCTGGCGAAGAAATCATCGACATCTTGGAAAACGGAACCGGCGTTGTCTTTCTCGGTTTCCCGGAATGCCCGTGGTGCCAGGCTTACGCTCCGATGCTGAACGACCTCGCCGTCGAATATGGAATCTCGGAAATTTACTATCATAACACCCTCGAAGATTGGAAGCAGGACACCGAAGATTATAAGAAAATCACTTCCATCCTCTCCGACTATCTCCAATACGACAACGTCGGGAATCGTCATCTTTACGTTCCGAACGCCGCTTTTGTCGTGAAGGGGGAAATCATTGGGAACGACTGGGAGACTTCGAAAGATACGCTTGACGCAGAAACCCCAGAAGAATATTGGACCGAAGAACACGTTACTGCCTGGAAAGAAAAAGTTGGCGCTCTTCTCGAACAAGTCAAAGCCGCGGAATAATTTAAGTTTTTAAGGTTTTGAAGTCTATTTTAAGCTTCGAATGCTATATTAGACGTACAACTAAACAGGAAAAATACGCATGAACGAAATTAAAATCAAAAAACCAGTTTTTATTACAACTCTTGTCATCCTCGTCCTTGTCCTCGGCGGACTAATCGGACTTGCAATCTACGACACGATTCATATCAGGAATCTCGAGTCTCGTTCCGAAGCCTTCACGGAAGGAATGATGGGCCCAGGTAACATGGGCGGACGCCAGGGAATGATGAACGGAGAAATGCCGACCGAGTTTAACGGCGAAGCTCCGGAACTCCCCGAAGGCGAGATGCCGAATCCTGAAGGTGGGGACGTAACCGGAACCGAATCCGATTCTTCAACTTCAAGCTCAAAACCTTCTCGCGGCTCAAAAACCTCAGAATAAAAACCGCCCCCTCGGGGGCGATTTTTTAATACGTACGGTTTTCGCGTTTGCGTTTAATCGGATCGAGCTGACGTTTACGAAGGCGAAGCGACTTCGGCGTAACTTCAAGCAACTCATCATCAAGCAAGAAGTCGAGACATTGCTCGAGGCTAAGCTGGGTGTAAGGCGTAAGCTGGATTGCTCCATCCGAAGCGTGCGTGCGCATGTTCGTCAGTTGCTTTTCTCGGCAAATATTGATGTCAATGTCTTCCTTTTTATTCGAAAGCCCGACAATCATACCTTGATAAACTGGGACTTGCGGCGGGATGAACAACGTTCCGCGAGCTTGCGCCATGTCGAGCGCGTAAGCAGTTGAAGTTCCCGATTCAAAGGAAATAAGCGCACCGTTTCTTTCCGGCTTATATTTCGACTCAACTGGGCGGTAGCCTTTCGGAATCGAAGACATCAGCACAGTTCCTTTTGTCGCTGTGAGCAAGTTGTTGCGAAGACCAATAAGCGCGGCGGTTGTGATTTCGTAAGTAAAGCGGGTTGTCCCAGCGGAGGTAATTTCTGTCGACTTTAACTCAGCTTTGCGGATTCCAAGTTCTTGGGAAACTGCGCCGACATAGGCCGTCTCAACTTCGACAGTCAAGCTTTCGACAGGCTCGGACTTTACGCCGTCGATTTCTTTATAAACGACTTCCGGTCTTCCGGCTTCAAGTTCGTAGCCCTCGCGACGCATCGTCTCGATCAAGACAGAAAGATGAAGCTCGCCACGTCCAGAGACTTTATAACCGAGTCCGTCCGGAACGATTTTAAGAGCGATATTCGTCTCGAGCTCACGCTCAAGTCGTTCGGCGATTTGGCGCGAAGTTGTAAATTCACCTTCCTGACCTTTAAGCGGGGAAGTGTTTGGTCCGATATAAATCGAAAGTGTTGGTGGCTCGAGTTCAATCGTCGGGAGTGCTTCCGGATTTTCTCCGGTCGCAATCGTATCGCCGATATTAGCTTTCTCGATTCCGGTAATCGCGACGATGTCGCCTGCAATCGCTTCCGAGACTTCTTCTTTCCCAAGACCACGGTACGTAAACAAGTTTTCGATCTTTGCGGTCACGCTCGAATCTTTTTGAAGGAGTTTAACGGTTTCGCCTTTCTTAAGTTTTCCGCGGAAAATCTTACCGATTGCGTATTTTCCAAGATAATTGTCCGCCGCAAGTGCTGCAACAAGCAGTTGCGCTCCGGCTCCGGAATTCTCGTCAACTTGCGGAGCAGGAATGTCGTTGATAATCGAGTCGAAAATTACGTGCAAATCGTCGTCGAGGTCGGTAGTTTTTCCGGCTTTCCCCTCGCGGGCGATAGCGTAATAAATCGGGTAGTTAAGCTGAGACTCATCTGTCGCGAGCTCAAGGAACAAATCAGAAATTTCATCTTTTACTTCTTCAATACGAGCGGCCGGTTTGTCGATTTTGTTGATGACGACGACCGGGCGTAGGTTTAGTTCGAGCGCCTTTTGGAGGACGAACTTTGTCTGAGGCATCGGACCTTCCTGAGCGTCAACGATAAGCAATACGCCGTCGGCCATATTAAGCGTACGCTCAACTTCGCCAGAGAAGTCAGCGTGTCCCGGGGTGTCGATAATGTTAATTTTATAACCGTCGTAGAAAACCGCGGTTTGTTTCGCCGTAATCGTGATTCCGCGTTCGTGTTCCTGGTCACCAGAGTCCATGATAAGAGTTTGGGACATTTCGGCCTGGTTGTCGCGGAAAGTGTGCGACTGTTTCAAGAGACCATCAACAAGCGTCGTCTTCCCATGGTCGACGTGCGCAATAATAGCCACATTTCTGATTTTGTTCTTGTCCATAACAATATATTTTATCATTTTTCTTAGGAAAAAGCAACTGCTTTAATCCGGAAAAAGAAAGGGCTTTCTTTTTTATCCGAAGCGTGTTATAATGATAAAAGATTTTTGGGCCGGTAGCTCAGCTGGTTAGAGCACGGGCCTTTTAAGCCCGGTGTCGAGAGTTCGAGTCTCTCCCGGCTCACCAAAAATCTGCTTTCTAAAAAGTACACTAAAATCATAAAAATAAGGATCCTTAGC
>CAZQMP010000034.1:0-6706 GCA_964594565.1 uncultured Candidatus Saccharibacteria bacterium | reverse complement strand
TCTAACTTAATAGCCATAATAAACTCCTAAAATGTTTTGCGTATTTAAGCTTACTTGCGAAACAATTGCAAGTTCGAACTCACCAAATAACAGATATACGGAACACCAAATACGTATCTCCCCGCTCTTCCAAAACGCTTATGCTTGTGGAAAACTCGGCATCTGTGGTAAGATAGAAGTAGTCGAGGCTTCGAACGAAGTCTTGGAGGTATGTGTTCACGCCGTGGTTGGCGCAGAAGCAAAGAATTCGTTAACAAGCTGGCTAGTCCCGTGTCAACACGAGGCGTAGGTTCTAAACAACCACCTGGTCGTCAGGCCAGTAACGAATCGCCTACACCTCATGCTGGTACAGGACTTTTTTATTAGTAAAATGAGCATCAAAATGAGGTGCTAGTACTTATGAGATAGACATTTGAAAATAAAACTGCGAGCGTATCAGGCTACCAGGACAGGCCTGGAGTGAACTTTAATAGATTGTGGAGAAAACAACCATGGTAGAGATTTTTACTTGGACTGTGACTCGCAACGGCAGGGTAATTCGTGCCAAAAAACATCCATTTCACTTTTGGATTGATGACACGAAAAATGACTCCGCTAATGCTGAGCCATTGATCGCAAGCTGACCCTGACAAGTCGCTATAGAGTCGCGTAGTTACTAGCACTACACGGCTTTATTTTTTTGGAAACCCAAAAACACAAAGCCCTGCATTTCTAGTTATTGTCTTCGCTACTTTCCATTCTCGCTTATGTTTATGCTAAAGTACTTTAATTATAACTGATTTTCATAAAAAACAAAACCATAAACATTGTTACCGACTATACACAATCGGTAAACGTTTAGCTACTACGCAATAATAATGACTGTATCGCAAGCAGGCTTATCCACTTGAACGGTAGTGGATTCCCGGACTTTAAACCGGTTGTAACAGAGGAAGAATTCAATATAGTACAAGCTCAGACTAAAGACCGTTCAAGACGCGAAATAACGTACTTTGAACCACTTAAACCAGAACGCCAGAGATTATTCTTGCCGTTCCGCCATATGATAGTTTGCAAAGAATGCGGACACTATATGATCGTGTCGCGCTCACGCGGACGACGCGGCAAATACTACTTAAACGCCCGTTGTCAATGGGAAGGATGTCCACGCAACCCAAAAGGAATACGCGTTGGTGTAATTTTAGAGGATATGTACGCAGAATTATCCAAGCTACATTTCACAGAATCGCATTACGCAGATTTTGTAAAGAATATGCGCGCATACACCGACGCGAAAATGGACGACATTCTAGCTCGTAAACGAAGCGTACAAGCCGAGAAGAACAAGAAACAACGCCAAATAGACGCGCTTGCCGAGCAATACACCGAACTCGACAAGGATGCGCCTAAACCGGCCAAAGACCGCATTAAACAGCAAATTGATGCAAGGCAAATTGAGATGTCTAAACTGGACGATGAACTAATGGAAATCAACGAGAAAATCGTGGATCCAAGCAAATTAAAGCTAACTGCCGAAAATTTCTTGAACCCCCTAAATTCCCTGGATTTACAGATGAGAGCGGCCGATATGCTTCAAATGGACCTTTTGGCCCGAAAAATATTCTTGAACCTCAAAATTGACCAACAAAAAACGGTCCTTTACAGATATAAAGAACCGTTTCAAACTCTGATTTCAGGCGTAAAAACAGGCCAAATTACCTGTGGTGAGCCGGGAGGGACTCGAACCCTCGACACCAAGCTTAAGAGGCTCGTGCTCTAACCAGCTGAGCTACCGGCCCTCACCAAGTCCCTTTATTATACCATACTCCTCGAATTTTTGCTAGATGTATGATAAAATTAAGATATGAATATTCGCGAAAATGTAAATCTCTCCGAAATTACTACCATGCGTCTCGGCGGTCCGGCCGAATTTGTAATCGACATCGAGACTCCCGAAGAAGCTCTCGAGGCGACTGAATTTGCCGAAGGGAAAGGCTTGCCGATTTATTTCCTTGGCACCGGCGCAAACTCAATCGGTCTCGATTCTGGGTATCCCGGCGTAATCCTCCGCAACAAAATCAAGGGTTTTGAAACTCTTGAAGAGACAAAAGATGAAATCGAAATAAAAGTCGGCGGCGGAGAAATTTGGGACGATTTTGTGGAGTTCGTTTCTCAAAAAGGTTTTTCTGGTGTCGAAGCCATGTCAAAAATCCCTGGCTCAGTCGCCGCAGCTCCAGTCCAAAACATCGGGGCGTACGGCCAAGATGTTTCCGGGACTCTCGAAACCGTTGAAGCTCTCGACACTCTCCTCGGCGAATTTGTCGAAATCCCTGCGAGCGAGATGGATTTTTCTTATCGCCATTCGATTTTTAACTCCGGCGAGACGAAGGGACGCTACTTTATTCTGACCTGTACTTTCCGTCTCAAAAAGGGAAACCTCACTCCCCCGTTTTACAACTCGCTCCAAGCTTATCTCGACGAACATAAAATCACGGATTATTCGCCGATGAATATTCGCGAGGCTGTTTCTGATATTCGCGCAAATAAACTTCCCGACCCGAAAGAAATTGCTTCTGCCGGCAGCTTTTTCAAGAATTTTGTTTTAAGCGACGAAGAAGCTGATGCCGCTGAAGAACGCGGAATCCAAGTCTACCGCACTCCTTCCGAAAACAAAATCAACACCGGCTGGCTCCTTGAGCATGCTGGTTTGAAAGGAAAAGTTTTCCATGGCTTTAAAATCTCAGAAAAAGCCGCGCTGATTTTAATCAACGAATCCGGAACCTCGGAAGCCGACTTGGAAAAAGCAGTTTCGGAAATTTCCAACATAGTCGAAGAAAAATTCGGTTTCAAACTCGAAATGGAACCCGAAAAAATTAAGGAAAATTATGACTAAAATTCTCGACGGACGCGAACTCGCAGGTTACATTAAAGAACGTCAGGCTCATCTTGTGCGTAGTTTAAGGGGTAGAAAAGTCATCCCTAAGCTTCTTATTCTTCGCGACAACGATTCTCCCGTGATCGAAAAATATGTAGCTTTGAAGAAACGATATGGCGAAGACATCGGCGTCGAAGTCGAAGATTTTGTTGCGAAAAACACAGACGAGCTCAAAGAAAAGATAGAATGGGCTAACAAAAACGCAGAAATAAGCGCAATGATTGTCCAACTACCTTTGAAAAACATAGATTTAACCGACTCGGTCGTTTCGCTCATCGCTCCAGAAAAAGATGTTGACGGACTTTCCGGCCGTGGCGATTTTGACTCTGCGACCGCAACCGCGATTAACTGGCTTCTCGCCGGCTATGACATTAGTCTCGAAACTTCCAAAATCGCCTTAGTTGGCCACGGCCGTTTGGTCGGCGCCCCGCTTGAAAAAATGTTTAAAGCCTCGAACTACAACGTAACGGTTTTTCAGAAAGGCGACGCTCTCGAAGCCTTAAAGGATTTTGATGTCGTTATTACCGCGACCGGTGTGCCGCACCTTCTTAAAAATGAACACATAAAGCGGGGCGCCGTCGTCGTCGATGCCGGAACCGCAAGCGAAGACGGCGTTTTAAAGGGCGACCTCGACGACGAGGTCCGACGCCGCGACGATTTATTAGCTTTGACGCCAAAGCTCGGCGGCGTCGGCCCCATGACCGTAGCTGTTCTCTTTGAAAACGTCTTGAGCGCAGCCGAGAAAAGTGCAAAAAATCGTGCCTAAAATTTTAAGTTTTCTAAAGCATTTTTAAGCTTCGTCCGGTATAATATAAGCATGGACGATAAAACAATCCTCCGCACAGAAGAAAAATACTTAATAACGAAGTCCGAAAAGACCGAGCTTCTTTCTCGTATTGAAAAAAATCTGAAACACGACGAATTCTACAAAGAAGAAGTCTTAAGTCTTTACTTCGACACAAAAAATTTTGACCTTGTTATAAAATCAATCGACCGTCCGAACTTCCGCGAAAAAGTTCGCGTACGCGCATATAATGTTCCGAAAAAATCTTCCAAAATCTTTTTTGAAGTAAAAACAAAATACAAAAAAGGAAAGAAAAAAATCGGAAACAAACGCCGCCTTGCTTTGCCGTTGAAAGATTTTTACGCTTATTATGAAAACGGGGAATCGCTCGAAAAACTCGTCAAGAAAAATTCTGGAGACAGTTTCCGTGAACTCCAAATCGCCCGTGAGCTCGACTATTTAATGAAATATTATAAACTCGAGCCGAAAGTCTTAATCGCAACCGACCGCATCGCTTACGTCGGAAAAGATGATTCTGGCTTCCGCCTAACTTTCGATAAAGATTTACGGTTCCGAACCGAAAATTTGAAACTCGAAAAAGGTTCAAACGGCGAAAAATACTTCCCGAACACCGACGACCCGAAACACGACATCGTCATGGAAGTAAAAACCATGAACTCAATGCCTCCTTGGTTTGTTAAAGAACTGAGCCGGCTCAAAATCTATCCTGCACGTTTCTCAAAATATGGCAAAATCTATCAACTAATCCAAGAAAGGACTAAAAATGTTTAATTCAATTTTCGACACGAGCTCCTCGGCTCTCGACATAAAATCAATTCTAATCTGCTCCGCCGCCGCAATCGCGCTCGGTCTTATCATCGCCTTCGTCCATCTAAAGACCTCAAAGACTTCGAAAAACTTCCTTATCACTTTGACAATTCTTCCGCTTCTTGTTGAAGTTGTGATGTTGATGGTCAACGGTTCGCTCGGAACCTCAATCGCCATTCTCGGCGCTTTCTCGCTTATCCGCTTCCGTTCAATCGCGGGCAACTCGAAGGAAATTTCCTCTGTCTTCTTCGCGATGGCAATTGGTCTTGCTCTCGGCATGGGTCATATCCTCTTTGCTGCTGTGATTACCGCTATCACAATCGCCGTCATTCTTATCCTCTCGAAAACCAACCTTTTCAACCTTTCGGCCCAGCCTCAAACTTTGGAAATTACTGTTCCGGAAGACCTCGACTATACAAAAATGTTCGACGATATTTTCAAAAAATATACCAGCTCCGCCGAGCTCGTCCGCTCGAAAACAACAAACATGGGCTCGCTTTATCAGCTGACATATGATGTTTGCTTAAAGAAGTCTACAAACGAGAAAGAATTCCTCGACGCAATTCGCATTAAAAATTCAAACCTTAAAGTCTTACTTTCTCATGTTTCAAAGGAGGCCTTGATTTAATGATAGAAAATTCACCAGAAAACACTAATGAACAGGGGTCGGAGCCCGTTTTGAGCGCGGAGCAAACTTCCGAAAAATTAAGCCCAAAAAATCCGGAAAAATCCCCCTCGAAACTCAAAAAAGCTCTTCCGATTGTCTTGATCGTCCTTGCTCTCGCTGTAATCATCACCTTCGCAATCATTTTTGGCAGCACATCTAACAACTCGCCATCTTCCGTAAGCAACAATATCAACGATTCGTCGATTAACTGGGGCAGCTACAGTTCTTCGGAAATTGAACTTTCCGATTCGCTAAAAATCACTTCCGGCGGAGTTTATACGCTCTCGGGTACAATCGAAGACGGGATGATCGAAATTGATGCTGGCGACGCCGATGTAAAGCTGATTTTGAACGGCGTTACGATTACGAACAGTAACGGCCCAGCAATCTATGTCGCCCAAGCCGACAACGTCATCATCGAAACCGTTTCCGGAACGACGAATACTTTGACAGATTCAAATACTTACACAAACTGGGACGAAGATGTCTGTGCAGCGCTTTTCTCGCATGACGACCTAGTTCTCCAAGGCGAAGGCACGCTAATCGTTAACGGAAACTATGAAGACGGCATCGTTGGAAAAGATGACCTAAAAGTCGTCTCTGGGACTTATACAATTAACGCAAGAGACGACGCACTCCGTGGTCGCGACTCAGTTTATGTCGTCGACGGCACGTTTAAAATCACTTCCGGCGGAGACGGTGTAAAATCGAACAACGATTCCGAGATCGGCAAAGGCACGATTCTAATCGACGGCGGCTATTTCGAAATCGCTGCTGGTGACGACGGTATGCACGCAGAAACCAGTCTCGAAGTAAACGACGGAACCATCATCATTACAAAAGCCTACGAAGGTCTCGAAGGCGCCAGCATCACGATTAACGGCGGTGATATTCGTATCGCCTCCTCGGATGACGGTTTGAATGCTGCCGGCGGCAACGACGGTTCCTCTCCGAACATGGCCCAATACCAGTCTTCATCGTCAAACTATTCGCTTACGATTAACGGTGGCCGCGTTTACGTCACCTCGAGTGGCGACGGTATCGATTCGAACGGCACACTTACGATCAATGGCGGCGAAGTTATTGTCGACGGCCCAGTCAATTCCGCAAACGGCGCTCTCGATGCTGAAGGTTCTGTCACCTTTAACGGTGGCTCGATTGTTGCAGTCGGAGCAAGCGGCATGGTAGTTGCACCGAGCTCTTCTTCAAGCGCCTATTCTATCTCCGCTTTCTTCTCCTCGAGTAACTCTGCAAGCACAAAAATAACCGTAAAAGATTCTTCCGGGAACACAATCCTCGAACATACTTCCCAGAAAGCCTTCCAACACGCAGTGCTTTCGAGCGACCAGTTTATCGAAGGAGAAACTTACACAATCTATCTTAACGACGTCGAATATGCAACCGTTACCCTCTCTGGAAAGACGACTCAAGTCGGCTCTGGCGGCATGATGCCGGGTAACCAAACAAACCAGGGCGGCTGGGGACGACGCTAACAAACCCGCGGGCGTGTGAT
>CAZQMP010000033.1:0-6920 GCA_964594565.1 uncultured Candidatus Saccharibacteria bacterium | reverse complement strand
CTCGGTGACGGGCTCTGGAATTTTGGTGCCGACTTTAAGGACCATTATACCTATCTCGCCGACCTCACCTATTCTTACCCTCATTTTCTCTTTAACCTCCTTTGCTATGGAGCTTACGCCGCTTTTAGCTTTTTCGGGATTTACGCCCTCTCAATTTTGCTTTATTTTCTCTTCGCTGCCTCTCTCTTTTATATCCTAAAATCTTCTTTAAAGTCCTCTCGCGTCCCTTTCTCTCGGAACGCCCTTCCCTTCCTCTTAACTCTTCTTGTCGTCGTTCTCATGACCAGCTTCGTGACCGCCCGCTCCCAAGTCCTGACATACACGTTTTTCCTCTGGGAACTCTTCTTCCTTGAGAAACTCCTTGTCGAGAAGTCTTCTCGCACACTCTGGAAGTATACTTTTCTTATTCCGCTTCTCTCTTGGCTCGTCGCCATGAACCATGCGACCATCTGGCCTTTCTTCTTTATTCTCTTCTTCCCTGTTTTTGCCGAACTTTTTCTCTGGAAAATCCTCCGCAATTCGTTCATGTACAAAAACCGCTCCTCTCTTACCGCCCTCCGTTCAAAATTCTTCCTCGGAAAAGAAACAACTTCACCCCGGAAAAAGAACCTTAAATTCCTCTTTCTCTCCCTCCTTTTTAGCGTCCTTGTCGGTTTCCTCACCCCCTCGCGCATCTGCTTCACCGCGACGTTTAAGATTATGCAGGGAACAACCCAGGGCTACATTTCTGAACACGCTCCTCTCGTCCTCATTTCTCATCCCGAAGCTCTCGTTTTCTTCTTGATTTTCTGGCTCGTCCTCGCCTTTACGAACTCAAGGCTTCGCCCCCGCGACTTTTTCCTTTTTCTCGGACTCTCAGCCATGACTTTCCTATCTCTCCGCCATATCGCCCTCTTGCTTTGTCTCGGCGTCTTCCCACTTTCCCGCCTCCTGGAAAACCTTTCGACCGGAATCAACCCGAAATTCTTCGAAGGTATCGAAAAGTTTACCCCGAAACGCCTCGCCCTCTTTGCGGTCAGTTTTCTCACCATAATTGCCTTCTTCGACAGTCTCGACGACCCTTATCTAATCCCAGCAATTGCTCCGACCGCTGCCGTCCGTTTCCTCAAAACTCGTTACGCCTCGAATCTCGACGGCCTTAACCTGAATGAGACTCGAGCCGTTTCTCTCAAGAATCCTCTCCGGATTTATAACGAATATAACGTCGGCGCCTACCTCTTGTTTGAAGACATCCCTGTCTCAATGGACTCCCGTGTCAACATCTACACAACACCTTTTTCAAAAAACCTCGAATCCGACTTGTTCGACGACTACCAATCTATCCGCCTCGGGAATTCTAAAGCCTTCGATTTGATCGAATCTTACAGTTTTAACGTTTTCCTTCTCTATAAAGACAACTCTCTCGCCTCCGCCCTTGCTCGCGACGACGGTTTTCTCTGCGTCTTCTCTGACGACAACTTCGTTATTTACGAGAAACTTTCTCAATAATATATCTCGGTCTGCGTTTCGTCTCAAGATAAATCTTTCCGACATACTCCCCGACAATTCCAATCGCAAGCATCTGCCCTCCCCCGAGCAACCAGATAGAAACAATAATAAACGTCCATCCCGAGACCGTCTGCCCGAGGAACTTCACAACAAGCGCATACGCTAACACTCCCGCGGAAAGCACAGAAATAACCGCCCCGAGCAGAAAGACGAGTTTAATCGGCTTCGTTGAGAACGAAGTTATCCCCTCAATCGCAAAATGTATCATCTTCCCGAGCGGATACTTACTTTTTCCCGCGAGTCTCTCTTTTCGATCATATTCGACAATCTCAGTTTTAAGCCCAATTTCCGGCACAATCCCCCTAAGAAACAGGTTAACTTCCTGATATTTCTCGAGTTCCTCAATTGCCCTCTTCGACATCAGCCGGAAGTCCGCCGAATTCTTCACCGTTCTCGCCCCGAGTAAATTCATCAGTTTGTAGAACCCGCCCGCGCTCCCACGCTTGAACCGCGTATCTTTCTCGCGACTCTTCCTGACCCCAAACACAATCTCCGCCCCGCCTTTAAACTTCTTTATCATCTCGTCGACCGCTCCGAGGTCATCCTGCAAATCCGCGTCGATTGTAATAACAGCATCCGCTTCCTTCGCGACTTCGAGCCCCGCAAGCAACGCCGCCTGATGCCCAAAGTTCCGCGACAACTTCACCCCAAGAAACCTTTTGTCCTTTGCGAACTTCTCAATAATCTTCCAGGTCCGATCTTTCGACCCGTCGTCAACAAGTACAATCCGACTCTTCGCAGAAACCTTTCGCTTCCGGATAAGCTCTTCGAGCTTTCCCCTCATCTGTTTCGCACTCTCCGGCAAAACCTCCTCTTCGTCAAAGCAGGGAACAACCAGCCAAACGCTTTTCAGCCTCTCTTTCATACCTCTATTCTACCACGTTTTTCTCTCTCAATACACCATAACCAAAATACCCCGCCATCCCCAAAAACAAAGCTGTATATATATACATAATCCCCGGACAAAATACCCCGAGATAAAAATATCCCGACACCATCAAAACCTGCGTCCCGACAAGCAACCAATAATCTCTCTCGAGCGCAACCGTATATATAAGTATGAGAATCTCGCCCAAAATGTAATATCTTTCGTGCATAGATGGTAATAAAAACACAAGCGCCATCAGCGTCATAATTGAAAGTTCGACAATTCTTTTCGCCGTCACTTCTTTCCAGTTTTTAAGGCAGAGAATCGCTATCCCCCCAAGCGCGAAGAGCGCGACCAGAATCCCAACTTTAGAAAGAAGCCCCGTATCAACCCCTTCCGGAAGAAAAGTATAAACATTCGGAAAGTTCAACGTCAGCCTCTCACTATAATACGTCGTCTGTTCAAGATAAACCGTAAAAAGCCTCTTCACCGGCATCCCATTCATAATCGCCGGAAGCGACAGAATAAAATCCGGCAAGGGAAAGAGCAAAAAGTTCAAAAGACTGAATTTCCTTCCTCGTTTCTCGCCGAGCTTCATGAGCCAGATTATCCCAAACGCTGGAAGCAGAAAAACCGCCTGGAGCTTAAACGCAAACGCCGTCCCAGCCAGGACGACCGCCGCCATATATCTCTCCCGGCAAAGCGCGACAATCGCAAGAATCCCAAACGCCGTATATATACTGTCGCACTGGCACCACGCCCCGCTGTTTAACAAAACCGTCGGCAACAGCAACGTGAGAGAAAATACCATGAGACAAATCCCTGTCCGTTTCTTATCTTCAATCTCCTTTCCTCGGAGAAGTTCTTTTCCAAGCAAAACCGCCGCCCCGGCGAGCAGGAAATCAAACAAAAACGACACGATCCGTATACTCACTCCCGGCTCAATCGGAAGATAAGTTAGCAGTGCCAAAATCGTCATATATGGCGCATTATAATTTCCCGGATAATCCGAGAGTCCCGGAAGTCCTCCGTTCGCTCTCAGTTCCTCCGACCATGGCTGAAGAAAGAGTTCCAAATCGCCCCCAAGGCTAGTCGGTCCGACAAGCAGCGCTCTTGCCGCAATCGCGACCACGCAAATCAAAACAATCCCGAGCACCAACCTCTTTCTCTTCATATACTCTATTGTATCAAAAAATCCCCCGCATGGGGGGATTTCTTTCTCTATTCTTTAAGCGCCGAGCTTCGAAAGAACGAAGTTGACGATTGCGTAAGCGAGGACCGCAATCACGAGACCAACGATACCGTAAAGAATCGTGTTCTTCGCCTTCGTAACCTTAGCCTGATCACCAGCGGAAGTCGTATATTGAATACCGCCCAGAATAATCATCACAACGGACAAAATACCAACGATGTAAAGAATGACATTAATAACATCAGTCACTACAGACTCGAGATTGCTCGCGTTACCACCCGCGAGGTTTGTGCTATTCAAACCATTACGAATTGAATCCCCAGCGGCTGCGAATTCAGATAATAGCTTCATTTATTAAATTCCTTTCTTTTACTTAATTCTATCATACCAGAACTAAGCATAAACGTAAAGGATTTTTTGAAGTTTCCTTAAAGTTTTTTGAGTACAAAATTCACAATCGCATAAGCGAGGACCGCAATCACAAGTCCAATAATCGCATAAACTAACGTGTTCTTCGCCTTCTGAACCGCGCCAGCATCTCCCGCGCTCATTGTCATCTTCAGCCCAGAAACAATAATCATTACCACTGCGAGAATCCCAACAACATAAAGCAAGATATTAATCACTGTTCGAATCGGGGAATCAATCTCCGTGCTTGTATCGCCGCATCCCGCCGCCTGGCGCAAATCAGTATCCGTAATCGTCGAGCAAAGTGGATCCTCGGCTCGTGCCGCTGACGCTCTTTCTGGGACCATAGCCATCGTCCCAAACCCCATCATCATAAGCGCGACAATCGCAAAAAGTATCTTCTTCATCTAAGCTCCAATCTTCGTAATTACAAAGTTCACGATTGCGTACGCCAAAATAACAATAATCAATCCAATCACCGAATAAATCAGCGTGTTCTTCGCCTTCTGAACCGCGCCAGCATCTCCCGCGCTCATTGTCATCTTCAGCCCAGAAACAATAATCATTACCACTGCGAGAATCCCCGCCACATATAAAATATAATTAATGATATTATTCTGGGTTACTTCTGTATTTGCTCTCGGCAGATTGTTCAGCGCTTGATTTAAATTATCCATATTTCTCCTTTACCCAATTAACCCTAAAATCGTATTAACCGCAACATGCGCCAGCAAAACAATCACCAACCCGACGACCGTCCCCGTCAGCGCCTTTTTCGCCTTCGCCGCCGCCCCCGGATCTCCGTTCGAAGTAATATATAATATACCCGAATAGATGATATAAACTACCGCAAGCAACCCCGCAATAAAGAAGAGATCCGACAAAATCGTCAGCACAATCTTCCAAATCGAGGGAATCAAGCTATCCCCCTGGAAGTTACTCTGCGCAACCCCACAAGAATCATCTCTCGTAAGATGTGCATACCACGGGTTTAGCCCGAAAAACGTCGGGTTGTCGCAAGCGAACACCGACACCGGGAAAATCGCCGCCGTTATCATTAAAACTGTTGCTAAAAATCCAAGAAATTTCTTTTTCATACTTATATTATATATTATCTACCCCGAATTTGCAAAACCCCTATTCTCCCCTTAAACTAATTGACATTTCCGCTTATGTGTGCTATAATTAATCACATAGCCTTAAAGAGGCCTGTTTTATGAGTGTGTTAGAGAAATTAAAGAGAATTCTATTCGTCATGGGCTCATTTTTTGCGAGTCTCTTTTTGTCCGTCTCTGTTATAACCACCCCAGTCTTCGCTGATCCAACCACCTCAACTACCTCTGATACAACTTCAACCACAGAAACCTCTACCTCTGATACCTCTTCCGACTCTTCAACCACTCAAACAACCGACACCTGTTATGACGAATCTGGCTCTCTTGGCTGGCTCGTCTGTCCGTCGACCGGCTTCCTCGCCAAAGCGACTGACGCTCTCTATGGAATTATTGAAGATTTCCTCGTCGTCGAGCCTCTCTCTAGCGACACTGATAACCCTTTCCATCAAGTCTGGGAGATTTTTAGAGATATCACAAACATCGTCTTCGTGATTTTCCTCCTCATCGTCATCTATTCCCAACTCACCGGTGTCGGTATCTCTAACTACGGCATCAAAAAAGTTCTCCCTAAAATCATCGTTTCCGCCATCCTAATTAACCTCAGTTACATAATCTGCGCTCTCTTCGTCGACCTCTCTAACATCATCGGCGCCTCTCTTAAAGGCCTCTTTAGCGGTATCGAATCGAGCGTCACCGCAACCGGCATGCTTGCCGCTGCCGGCTCCTCCTCAACAGAACTCTCTTATTCCGCCATCGTTGGCGCCCTTCTTGGTACCGTTGCAATTGGCGGCATTGCCATCGGCGCAGCCGGCGGTCTCGGTTACCTCTTCTTCTCCCTTATCCCTGTCCTCCTCGGAGCAGTTGTCGCGGTCTTTATCGCCTTCATCACCATCTCTGCCCGTCAGGCCTTTGTCTATCTTCTTATCATGATCAGCCCTCTGGCCTTTGTCTGTTCTCTCCTTCCAAACACCGAGAAATGGTTTGACCAGTGGAAGAAATCTCTTACCTCTATGCTCTTCTTCTATCCGATGTTTAGCGCGCTCTTTGGAGCCTGCTCGCTCGTCGGCTGGGTCATTATCGCCAGCGCGGAGAAACCTATCATGCTCGTCTTTGGTATGGCCATCAAGGTCGTTCCTCTGTTTATGTCTTGGTCTCTCTTGAAGATGTCCGGCACCCTTCCTGGCCAAATCTCTGCCGCGCTCACGAACCTCACTCGTCGCCCGCTCGGCGCCATCTCGAACGCAACTCGCGACGCCGCCAACCTTCGCCGCGCCGAATATACCGCCCGCAAGATGCAACAACCGTTTAACTTTGCCTCTGGTGGCTCTTGGCGTGCTCGCAACCTCCAACGCCGTTATAACCGTCAGGCTCGCCTTAAAACTCTCGAGGCTCAGACCCAAGGTCTCCTCGAAGAAGAGCGTATGGCTCGTCTCGAAGGGAAGCGCATTGTTGGCCGAACCGGCTCTGGCGCTCCGATTTATGCTAAAGAAATCTCCGGTTACGACAATAACGGCAGACCTATCTATCGCGACCGCGTAAACGAAACCAAGGAGCTTCGTTCTGAATTTACCGCCCGAGAAATCGGTCTCCGTAACGCTGCCTCGAAAGCCCGCATCGACAATGTCATGTCTACCATGGGTACTTACCTCGAGCAAAACGGAGTTGTTGTTGATTCTGAATTTGGTGGCCACATCCATCAACAAGGCCAAAATTATCTCGAACTCATGACCCAAGCCCAAGCAAAACGCCGCAACGATATCGCCGACAAGCGTTTCTATGCAAACTCAGT
>CAZQMP010000032.1:0-7124 GCA_964594565.1 uncultured Candidatus Saccharibacteria bacterium | reverse complement strand
ACCAGCGACACAAGGCTCTTCAGGCCTCTGCTCTACCAACTGAGCTACAGAACCACTATTTCTTTATTATATCATAGATTGTGCTATAATTAAAGTATGAAAAAGATAAATACTTCTCCAATTTCTGGTATGCAAGAGCTTTTGCCGCTCGAGCAGGCCACGTTTAACAAATTTAAAAAAGAGATTGAGGAAGTTTTTTCTCACCACGGATTTTTGAATATCGAAACGCCGACGATTGACCGTTCGGAAGTTTTGTTCGCGAAGGCCGGTGGCGATACAGAAAAACAAATTTATCGCGTCGTAAAGACCGAAGAAACCGCGAAAGATGCCGACCAGGCGCTTCGGTTTGATCACACTGTCCCGCTTGCGCGATATGTAACCGAGCACGAATCAAATCTTACTTTTCCCTTCCGTGTGACCCAGACCGGACGAAATTTCCGTGGCGAACGTGCGCAGAGAGGCCGTTTCCGTGAGTTTTATCAACTCGACATTGACGTTGTCGGGAGAAACGAGCTTCCGGTTGAGTATGATGCAGACGTGATATTGACGCTATTTGAGGCGCTTGAGACACTTAAGCTTCCTAAGAAGGTCGTGCGCGTTTCTAACCGAAAGATTCTCTCGGGACTGCTTGAAGAATATAATCTCGACCACCTCGGGAAAGAAATTTTTAACATCATCGACCACGCGGAAAAAGTTCCAGTGTCCGCGACGAAAGAAAAAATGCTTTCACTCGGAATCGGCGAAGAGAATGTCGAGAAGTTGCTTGAGTTTATTGAGATTTCTGGAAATTTGAAGACCGTAAAAGAAAAGTTCAGCGCGCTTAAAGTCGAGAACGAAAAATTCCTCGCCGGCGTCAACGAGCTCGAGAAAGTTCTTGGGCTGCTTGAGAAGGAAGGTCTCGAAGAGACGGCGATTGCGGACATGAAAATTATTCGCGGGCTCGATTATTATACCGGGACGGTGTTTGAGACGATGCTTCCGGATTATAAAGAAATTGGTTCGATTTGCTCCGGCGGACGTTACGAAAACCTGGCAGGACTTTATACTGACCAAAAATTCCCGGGGGTTGGCGGTTCGATTGGGCTGACGCGGCTTTTCTTTATTCTGAACGAATATAAGTTGATTGAAAACGAAAAAGAAAATCCAGTCGATCTTGCGATTATTCCGTTCTCGGAAGACCAGTTCGAATTTGCGTTTAGCCTTGCAAAAAAGTTCCGAGACGAAGGTAAAAAAGTTGACCTTGTGCTCTCGAATAAAAAGCTCGGCGATAAAATGAAATACGCCTCGAAAGTTGCGCGGTTCGGAATCGTAATCGGCGAAGACGAAGTTAAAACCGGAAAGTTTAGGATTAAGAATTTCGAGACAGGAGAACAGGTTTCTGCGTAACCATCTCCTCTCACAACATTTTCTTAGGAGTCCGCGGTTCGCGTTGTTTTTGATTGGCCATTCGAACATAAAAAAACGCGACACGGTTCTCGAAATCGGCGCTGGAAGCGGTGTGATTACTGTTGCACTCTCGAAAAAATGTGCAAAGGTGATTGCGTTTGAGCCAGACAAAGCAACTTGCACAAAACTGCGCGAGAATTTGCGTCGTCAGCACATCGAGAACGTTGAGGTTCGCGAAGAAGATTTTCTTGAGTTCGACCTCGACTTACTTGAAGGAGAATACAAAGTTTTCTCGAACCCGCCGTTCCATTTAAGTTCGAAAATCGTTCATAAACTTATCGAGGCGAAGAATCCACCGAAGTCGTTTTATTTTATCCTCCAAAAACAGTTCGCCTTGAAACTTCTCAATACCGAGAGACATTATACCTCTCAGCTTGGCTATGCTGTCATCCAAAAATACCAGACAAAAATCAAATACCCGCTTAAGCCGACGGATTTTACGCCGCCTCCGGCCGTTCCGACGGTTTTGTTTGAAGCGAAGTTAATTGAGACCGGCCTTTAGCATGGTCTCGACCTGGGTCCAGTCCCAAGTCGGGTCGAATCCGCCGTTTGTATAGCGGCCAAAAACGAAATACGGAAGCCCTCCGGCAACAACAGAAGCCTTGAGGGTGTTTTCTTGGACGGTTTGGGCGGTCTCATTGTTGTTGAAACAAGTCTCAAACGTTTCTCCGAGACCGGCTTCTTTGCCGAGCTCAAGCCAATAAGAACGCTCCATGTCGTCGATTGCGGGAGCGGTTTTTGAGCTGCCGATTCCCCGCGCATAGTAATCTTCGAAAAGAGAACTGACGGCGAGATGATAATAGTCCCAGAATTTCCCTTCCTTTGCGGCGCAATAAGCCCCTTCGGCAGACGGGCGAGACATAAGAACGCCGTTTCCTTCGTAAAGCATGTCGGTCACGCGGACTTCGTAGGCGATTTTGTGTTCGGAGATAAATTCTTTAACCGTGTCTTCGTTGTCCATGATAACCTTTGCGTAATAATTACAATACGGACACATAAGGTCGGTATAGACGATATAGTGGCGAGTGGCGGTCGAAAGATCGCCGATTACCATTTCTTCATTCCAAACTTTTTCTTCAAGGTTAGCGGGTTTTACAGAGCTGGTGACGAGCGCGACGAAAATCAATCCAAAAACGGCGACGAGGGCGATCACTCTAATTGCTTTTTTCATGGGACTTTTCCTTCTTCAAATAATGTTCACTCTTGATTATAGCATAAGTCATGAATCCGAGCTTCTTAAAAACGAAAATTGCGAGCAAAATCGCAAAAAAATTAAGCAAAAGCGAGAGTTTTCCGGCAAGTGCAACTGAGCCGGAAGCGCCGGACAGAATTGTTCCGAGGATTGGAGTAAGAAGAGTTGTTCCGCAAGTCGGGCAGCCAGAGCCTAAAACAACCAGCCCGGCTACAATTGCACTTGATTCGAATCCAGAATCGGACTTTTTTTGCTGCTTTTCTGCGCGGTTGTGTTTTGCAACGAAAAACACCAGAGCGATTAAAATCGACTGGAAGAGAATGAGAACGAAGTTAAGCAAAAAGTCCGTAAAGTTCTTTCCGACGCCAAAAATGTTCAGAAAAGCGTTCCCGAGAATGTCGAGCGCGTTCGAGAAACTGCCGGCAAACATGAGTTGGAAGGACGAAAAACCGTTCGAAAGCAGGTTAATCAGAGTTCCAAAAATCAGAAAGGTCAAAATGAACGGCGGCCAAAAAGATTTTTCTCGGCTTGCAAGTAAAAGCCCGTGGAAGGCGAGCCCAAACTCGTCAAACCACTTTAGAATTTTCCCGCGCATTATTCGACAGTGCCCGTTCCAACGACGATTCCGTCGACAGAAATTTCGTAATTCCCCGCTTCGAGAGTCGAGGCGCTATAAACGAGTGTCTTAAAGTCGCTTTGAGTTGAGAAATTGACGAGACGGTTTGTGTCGACGTTTTTTATGTAGACGGTCGAGCCGGTCGAAACAGCCGAGTTGAGAGTTGCGGTTAGAGATTTTTGAGTTGCGGGATTAGCGCTTGAAACGAGCGGGGATTTTTGTTCACCGGAGCCCAGCGCAACGACGTTTCCGCCAGATATAACAATGTCATGCTCGGTTTTAAGCGCGGAATTTTTCTCCGAGGTTGAACTCATAATAAGGAGATTCCCACCGACGATAGTGAGGTCGCCAGTTGTCTCAACTCCGTCAGCGTCGGCTTTTATCCAGAGTACACCGTCATTAAACGAAGCACCTCTTGCGCGGACTCCATCATCAGACGAGGAGATCATGATTTTTCCGGAGTTCATGACGAAATTTTCTCCGGCGTTGATACCGGCGCCGAGAACCTGGCGTCCGGAAACGATAAGTTTCCCAACGGTTTTATCTTCGCCGAGGCCGTTAACTGTTAAAGCTCCCTTCGAGAAAAGTGCGCCGTCATAGACGCTCGAGCCGCCGTCGGTTAAGGTGTTTGTCGTGTTCTCGAGGAGGTTGACGACGAGAGCGTTCGAGGTTTGGTTCGCGATTGCGGCGGTCTCAACGCTAGAAATTGTGACACCGTTCAAGTTCAAAGTCACTTCGCCGTCAGAGTTTATCAAGACGGAGTTGTTCAAGATTCCGGTCAAGGTGTGTTCGCCAGCGGCGGTAATTGTGACGTTTGAATCGTAGTCGGTCAAATCGATTTCCGCGTCGTTTACGATGACGCCTGGGTCGATATTGTCGAGTTTTTCCGCCTTCGGAGCATCGTCTTCTTCGCCGAGAAGTGTGTTAAGGTTTTCGCCGTGGATACGTTGGTCGGAACGTCCAGAGAAAACAAGCCAGACAATTACGCCAAGCGAAGCCAAGAGCGCAAACGAAAGAATGATAATCCAAAGCGTGCCACGTTTCTCGCGACCGGTTTCAGTCGTTTCTTCTTTGAATTGTTCTTCTTCGGCGATATCTTGTTTTTCCATTTCTGGAAGATTTTCTGGCATTTTGTCCATCTTGGCTCCTTTTATTTATAAAACTTCGAGTTTCTTTAGCATTTTTGCATAAACGTCGTCGGTTCGAGAAATATCGTCCGTGACCATTTTGAGTTTCTCGGAATATGGAAGCGGGCGGCCGGTCCGGGATTTATGGTTGCGCTCGGCACGGGAGACATCTTCGCATAACAAACGGAAGGAAGAGTCGCTTGATCCGAGAATCGCGTCGACGCTATCACGAAGCGCAGAATCGAGGTTCTCGTAAATGTCGTTTGCGTCGCGGGTTTCTCGGAGGTCTTCGTCGGGGTCAGAATCGGAAAGACGAGCGGCGATTTCTTCGGCCTGGGGGACGAGTTGGGAAAGGACTTTAAAGCGGACGCGTAGCATTCCAGGTGAACTGATTTTTTCTCGCGTGAGTTTGTCGTCGTCAAAATAATCCATTGCAATAACGAAGCGTGGAACGATTTTATCGCCGACTTCTTCGCCGTCGTTGTAGTATTTTAGGCGAGTGTGACGGAAAGGCGCTTCGAGGTTTTTGTCGTTCGAAGAACGAGCAAGTTTCTCTTCGATTTTGGAGGCGTTATAAGTTACGTCGACAGCGAAAGGTAGTTTCTCCGAACGCCCCTCAGACGAATCTGCAGGCGGGATAATCGCGATTCCGAAATCCGCGCGTTCGGCATAATCGTCGTAACGATACGTCGGAAAAACGAGCGTGCGACCGCCAGTGTCGAGCCAGCCGGCGTTCTCGACGCCGAAACGAGTGACATTTTCTAGGTTCTTTGCGCGATATTTTTCCGGGCCATATTCCATTAATTTTTTCGAGGCGTAATGAGCGTCGCGGATGATTTCTCGGGTTCCGTGGATGTTCTGGAAATCTTCAAAGGGAAATTTAGGTCCAAAAGCAGTTAGGATTTCTTCGTGAGCGTAATCCGAGATTTGGTTCGGATCTCGGCCGTACTGAGCAATAGTTTTTTCGCCAAAAATTCGGAATATATTGTCGCTTGAAGGCGATTGTTTTTCTCTTTCCGGAAGGCGGTTTGGGTTCACAAAATTATCTCCAATTTACATAAGTATTATATCATAGATTTCCGATAAGTGGTATAATGGAGCTCATGAATTTGAAGAAACCGACCGTCTGTAAAACTCGTGTGCATAAAGTTTCTGGAAAAGGCGATGAAGAAATTACGATCGCCCTCACGGGAGATTGGCATGTTTCTCCACTCGTCGGAACGGAGCAGCTAGAATTCCTGCGAAGTGGGCTTGCGAAGATAAAGCCGAATCTAATTATCCTGCAAGGAGATTTGTTTGATACGCCGGATTATTTTAATGACGAAAAGTTGCGTAAACAACTCGCTATGGAGCTTAAACTTTGCTCGGAGCTTGCGCCAACACTCATGGTGCTCGGGAATCACGACCAAATCCGTCCCGGCCACGATAAATATCGCGATTTTTCTGAGTTCAAGAAATATAAAGTCTTTCCAGAAGCGGTTCCGGCTTGGAAAAAGCTTTGTGAAGAAGCGAAGGTCACGCTGCTTCTTGATGAATGGTTTGAGCTGGGAAATTTGAGGATTTTTGGATTCTTCGAGGACGAAAAATGTTGTTTTACGGGTAAAAGATGGGGAGAGAATCTTGATTTGATTAAGGCTAAGCTCCTTCGCCTAAAGAAGGAAGGGAAACTCGAGACAGACCCAGAAAAAATTGATTGGTTTGTTAGTCATGCACCGATCGGAAAATTGATAAAGCTTCCGGAGCTCGCTGGATTCGACGTGTTTTCTTTCGGGCATACGCACGGAGGGAGCGTGCCGCGCGGGGTCGACGACGTCTTTGACTTGATCGGATTCCACGGCGGGTTCTATGCGCCGTTCGGACGAGTTCTTCCGTTCCATCAAATGCGCGGGATGACGAATTATCACGACGGCCGGAAGCTAATCGTGAACTCGGGCATGGTCTTTACGCAACAATGCGCGCCGAAGCCGCTCCATAATTTGAACTTTTTGAAGGCGGCGGAAATTACGAGTGTAAAAATAAAGATAAAAAATAATCCCTGACTCGGGATTATGTCCAGATTGGTGCCCGAGATGGGACTCGGACCCATAACCCTTTCGGGAGCGGATTTTAAGTCCGCCGCGTATACCAATTCCGCCACTCGGGCGCATCATCTGGAGGTGCCGACCGGAATTGAACCGGTGTACGCGGTTTTGCAGACCGCTGCGTAACCACTCCGCCACAGCACCATATAACTATTATACCAGACAAGAGAGATTTGTAAAATAAAAATGCGTCCGGCGAGGCGCATTTTTTGTTTGTTTTTATAGTTTCGAAATTTCTAGGCGGACAGCGCATATTAGTCAAACGTAACTACACACACTCCCACCTCGGAATTCGGGCCTCTCTCAACGTAAGGATGCGTCCGATTTCCTACTTTTATTTTATCACAAGCAGAATTCGCGTCAATATTGATTTTCATAGTCTTTATGGTTTAATCCTAGCTTTCCTCTTGTTCGGATTGTTCGGTTTTTAGAAAATATTTTTCGAAAAAGAAAAGGCCTGGAAAACCAGACCTTTTTGTTCAGAGTAAAATCAGAATCAGAGCGATAAGAAGGACAGCAGCGATAACGCCGCCTATAATCCAGGGCAAACAACCGCTCGGATAGCCTCCAAATCCCCAGTGACATCCGCCTCGACAGCCGCCACCAAAGCAACCGCCAAACCAGCCACCACGGCAGCCACCGAAGCCTCCCGGACCACAACC
>CAZQMP010000031.1:0-7242 GCA_964594565.1 uncultured Candidatus Saccharibacteria bacterium | reverse complement strand
GAAGTTTCCGTCTCGGATCGCATTTTGACCCTTTCGACTTGTTTCGACGATGTGAAAAAAGTCGTTGTCCACGCAAAACTCTTGAAATCTTCTGAACTTTGATATATAATCTACTTGACAGTCTGGTAACAGACTATTTTTTATAAGAAAGAAAGGATGAGATGGCGAATATTACCCGCATCAAGGCGAAAGACCCGTCTAAGCCCGCTGAAGAAAAACACGTTGAAGAAAAACCGACAAAACAACAAGAAAAGTTAATTAAAGCCGCCGAAAAGAAAGCTAAAAAGGCTGACAAGTCCCAAAAATCCGACAAAAAACCTTTTATTCTTTTCCGCCCGTTTGTCGCTCTCGGACATTACCTCCGCGACTCTTGGCGTGAACTCCGCCAAGTCCGCTGGCCAAACCGCAAAGCGACCTGGAAGATGGTCTTAGCTGTGTTTGTCTACACGCTTTTGTTCGTCGGCTTCTTGATGTTACTCGACCTCTTGTTCGATTTTGTATTTAGTAAACTATTAGCCTAAAAGGAGAGAATATGGCAGTAAACAGATATGATGACACCCGTGCCTGGTACGCAATTTCGACCTATGGCGGGTATGAAGACAAAGTTGCGGACTCAATCCGCCAACGCGTGAATTCAATTGAATTCGCCGACAAAATTTTCGACGCAATCGTTCCGAAAGAAAAACAAATCGAAATCAAGAACGGAAAACGCAAAGTTGTCGACAAGAAAATCTTCCAAGGCTACGTCCTTGTCGAGATGAAACTTTCCGATGAAACATGGTATATTATCCGTAACACCCCTGGCGTGACCGGCTTTATTGGCAACGGCACCCAGCCGACCCCTGTTTCCGAAAAAGAAATCACAAAAATCAAGAAACGCATGGGCGTTGAAGACCCGAAATACTCCGTAAATTACGAAATTGGCGAGGTTGTCTCGATTACAGACGGTCCGTTCAAAGGCTTCGAAGGTGCCGTCGCAGAAATCGACCCGGTCAAAGGAAAGCTGAAAGTCATGGTCTCAATGTTCGGTCGCGAAACCCCCGTCGAGCTCGATGCTCTTCAAGTTGCAAAAATCTAAGAACTTTGGTATAATATTAACGTTACGCGCTCTATAAGGAGTAAAATATATTATGGCAAATAAAAAGGTAATCGGAAATTTGAAGCTCCGTGTTCCTGGTGGAAGAGCAACTGCTGGACCTCCGGTCGGTTCGACCCTCGGTCAGTGGGGCTTGAACATGATGGACTTCATCAACCCGTTCAACGAAGCGACGAAAGAATACAACGGCAAGAACGTTATCGTTCATATCCGTGTTTACGAAGATCGCACTTTCGATTGGACCTGCCTCGGACAACCTGTTGACGATTTGATTCGTGAAACAATCAAACTCGAAAAAGGTTCTGGCCGCCCGAACACCGAAAAAGTCGGAAAAATCACCCGCGCTCAGCTCGAAGAAATCGCGAACAAAAAGATGAAACAAATGAACGCGATTGACCTCGAAGGCGCCGTGAAAGTTGTCGCCGGAACTGCCCGCTCGATGGGCGTCGAAGTCGTCGACTAACAAAACAGATAAGCGACAGTTGCAAAACTGCCGCTTTTTTGTTATAGTATGTCTATAGCTTCGGCTAAGTACCTTGAAAAGGAGGGATAAAATGTCAAACTTTTTGAAATCCCGTGAGTTAAAAACTCGTGTCCTTACCTCTTTGTTTCTCATCATCGCTATCGTACCGACGTACTTCTATAAAGACGGCTTTTACTTCCGACTTACCCTCGGGATCGGCTACGCTCTTGCGTTCATCGAGTTTTTGACAATCTTTGCGAACACAATTTTCTTCCCAAACCTGAAAGACTTGCTCGTTTCATTCGTAGTTTTTAGCGAACTCTGTATCTATCTCGGATTCGCGAACCGACTTGAAGTCCACGTGATCGGCGCTGCAGTTTTTATCTGCGCTTTGACGGATATTTCTGCCTACTTTTTCGGAAAAATCCTCGGTAAGAAGCTATTCAAGGCTCGTCCGTTCCCAAACGCCTCCCCAAACAAGACCTACGAAGGCTGTCTCGGCGGTTTCGTGTTCGGAGCGCTTGCCGCCTTCGCATTCTCGCGGTTTGAGAATCTAAAATTTACGGAGCTTATCTGGATGCCGATTGCTGCAATTCTCGGCGATGTTCTCGAGAGTTTCTTTAAGCGTCGCTTCGGCGTGAAAGATTCAAACGACTATCTTCTGGGTAACCCTGTTCTCGGCCCGATTGAAAGTTTACTTGGCGGCTATCATGGTCACGGCGGTTATCTCGACCGTCTCGATTCGGTTTCGTTTGTCCTCATGGTTGAATTTGCCATAATTCTATTTTCCTCCTTCTAAGCCTCGCCCCGTGCGGGGCTTTCTCTTGCATTTTTTCGGAAAATTTAGTATAATAGTTTTAATATAAAATTCATGTTGGGAGGGGAAATCCCCGCTAGAACCACAGAAAGGATTATCATGGCTGAAGAAGAAGCCAAAGTAACTACCCCTGAAGTCGAAGCTCCTGTTGCTAAGACCGAAGAAAAATTTGCCAAATCCGGCAAAAAATCTAAAAAACACATCGAAGAAGTAAAAGCCGAGGAAGAGCGCCAAGCCCGCAAAGCCGCTCGTGCTGAAGCCGAAGCTGAAGCTGCCGAGAAACCAAAGGGTGCGAAGCCGATCACTCGCCCTCTTATTGAACGCCGCGGCAAAAACTACCGCAAAGCTGCCGAAAAAATCGAAAAGGGAAAAGTCTATTCTCTCGCTGACGCGCTTAAACTCGCCGTCGAGACGAACCCCGTAAAATTCGACGCAACTGTCGAAGCTCACGTTCGCCTCGGAGTTGACCCTCGCCAAGCCGACCAAAACATCCGCACGACCGTCGTCCTCCCGAACGGGAACGGAAAGACTGTCCGCGTTGCTGTTTTTGCCCCGCTTGACCAAGCCAAAGTCGCGAAAGCCGCTGGTGCTGATATTGCTGAAGACGAAGAATTCTTGAAACGTCTCGACAAGGGCGAAATCGCTTTCGACGTCCTCATCTCGACCCCTCAATACATGCCGAAACTCGGCAAATACGCTCGTATGCTCGGTCCAAAAGGTCTCATGCCGAACCCGAAAGCTGGAACGGTCACGATGGATCTTGAAAAAGCCGTAAAAGAAGCTAAAGCCGGTAAAGTCGAATATCGTGTCGACAAACAATCGATTGTTCATATCGGTCTCGGAAAAGTTTCCTTTGGCGCCGACAAGCTCCTTGAGAACGCAAACGTTTTCTTTGACTCTCTTAAAGCTCAGAAACCCGCTTCCCTTAAAGGAAACTACGTTAAGTCCGTCTTCATCACGACAACTATGGGCCCGTCGATCTCCGTCGAGAATCTTTACGCTTAAGCCTGTAGCTAAATAATCCAGGAGATGCTATAATATACTTATGTATATCGTAGCATCTCTTTTTGCCTTCTCCCTCCTCGCCGTAACGATTTTCGTCATGTGCGGGACAATCTGCTATATTGAGCTAAAATCTTCATGACAAAGAAAAAAACTTACGAATCTCGCCGGACCGTCGCTGTTCTTACTCTATTTGTGGTTTTTGTGAGCTGGATAGTTTTAAATCCAAATTCTTACGAAGTAACCCTCGTTGAGTCTCCGGAGAGTGAATATGCCGCCCCACTCGGAGAGACCGCCTCATCGGCAGATTCCGATGCTCCGCTTGCAACGGCCATTCTCGAGAAACTCGAGGTAAAAGGTCGCGCCGCGAAAACTGGCTATGATCGGACAATGTTTTATAGTTCCTGGCCGACAATTGATGGTTGTTCTCTCCGCCAGCGAATCATCAAACGTGAGCTCGGCTCAACCGCCGTGATTAGCTCCGAAGACAATTGTTCCGTGATTTCCGGTGAATATGACGAACCTTATACTGGCTCTCACTTAGTTTTTTACCAAAAATCTGACTTTTCTTCCGGCGTCCAAATCGACCACGTCGTCGCCTTGTCTGACGCTTGGCAAAAAGGCGCTCAAAATCTCTCCTCTGAAGAACGATATAATCTCGCAACCGACCCGCTCAATCTTCTCGCTGTCGACGCAAAGACAAATCAAGGCAAATCTGACGGCGACGCCGCAACTTGGCTCCCGCCGAACAAATCTTTCCGCTGCGCCTATGTCGCACGCCAAGTTTCCGTAAAATACAAATACAATCTTTGGGTAACTTCCGCCGAGAAAAACGCAATCGAAAATGTTTTAAAGACCTGTCCAAACGAGCCGGCCGTTGGTGTCTCTTTATAATTTTCTAAAAATCCGCTATAATAAAGCTATGAAGAAAGCTAAACGTCCAGAAACCGTGACCTTAAACCGTCGCGCTCGCTTCGACTACAATCTCGGAGATGAGCTGACTTGCGGAATGTCGCTTTCTGGCCCGCAGGTTCGTCTAATTCGCGATCATCATGTCCAGCTCAAAGGTAGCTTCGTAACGATTCGTGGCGGCTCGCTCTGGCTGAATAACCTTACTCTCGGCGCCGAAACCGCACCGAACATCCGTCTTCTCGCGACGAAAAAACAAATCGCTTCGCTTGAGAAAGAAAAAGTTGCCGGCTCGACCATCGTCCCCGTAAAACTCCTCGCTGGCGGTCGCCACATAAAGCTCGTCATTGCACTCGGTAAAGGAAAGAAAAAATACGACAAACGCGAAACGATTAAACGCCGCGACATCGACCGTGGGAGGTTCTAGAAATGAAACTAAAGATTTTCTCTTGGAATGTAAACGGGCTTAGGGCCGTCCTTCGCAAGGGCGCGCTCCAAGATTTTCTCGAAAAGGAACGCCCTGACATTCTTTGCCTTCAAGAAATAAAATGCAAACCCGACCAGCTCGACCTCTTCGAATCTGCCGCCCTAGATGGCTACGAAATCTTCTGGAATCCCGCCGACCGCCCCGGTTACTCTGGGACCGCGATTTTGGTCAGAACCGGCGAGGCGAATGCTCGCTCAATGGAGGGTACGGAGCCACGGCGAGTATTAGCGGCCGAGCCCCGTAACGACGGGAGCGAGAAACACGCCTTCGACAAAGAATCGTTCGCCGTTATAGCCGGTTCAGAAGGAAGAGTGCTAGTTCTTGATTTTAAAGATTTTTACCTAGTTGACGTTTATACGCCGAACTCAAAACCTGACCTCTCCCGCCTCTCTCTCCGTCACGATTCTTGGGACCCTGATTTTCTAAAACGTCTAAAAGACCTCGAAAAAGAGAAGCCCGTCGTAACCTGCGGTGATTTTAACGCTGCGCACGAAGAAATCGACCTTGCTCGCCCGAAAACAAATCACCATAACGCTGGCTTTACCGACGAAGAACGAGAGGGAATTACGAATTTATTAAACGCCGGTTTTCTTGACACATTCCGAAGTCTGAACCCTGATGTTGCCCGCTATACTTGGTGGTCTCACTGGGGCAAAGCCCGCGAGAACAACGTCGGTTGGCGCATCGATTATTTCTTCATCTCGAAATCTCTTGAAAAAAATCTTCTTTCCGCCGAAATCTACGAATCTTATCTTGGCTCCGATCACTGCCCAATTTCAATCGAACTTAATTTCGAAAAGGAGGACTAATGGCCGCCCCAAGCGTAAAATCTGCCGACTTCTGGCACAAAAACGCTGAACTCTTAAACCTTGCCGGTGAACTTTCCTGGAATTTTCCGGAACAAAAATCCGGCTCGCTCGCCATCATTGGCGGGAATTCATCGAATTTCTCGACCGAAGTAAAAGTTTCCGAATTCGTAAACCTCCACTTTCCGTTCTTAAAGACTGTCGACAACTTCTTCCCCGACTCTTTAAAGTCGAAGCTCCCGTCACTTGGCAATTTGAAATTTTTCGAAAGCTCCGAATCCGGTAGTTTCCGCCGCTCTCCCGACTTCCGCAGCTCGCTTGACGGTTACGAATTCGCCCTTCTGCTTGGCGATTTCTCGAAGAACTCCGAGACTGCTCTCGCTGCCGCCGAGCTCCTCAAATTCAATCCCGAGGTCCCGACTCTTCTGACCCGCGACGCCGTTGATTTGCTTGCCGAAGATGCAGAGAATTTCATCGAACGCGGGAACATAACTCTCGTCGCGTCCCTGGTCCAGCTTCAAAAGCTCTTTCGCGCCGTTTATTATCCAAAAATGCTCCTCCTCTCCTCGCCTATTTTTCCGATTATCGAAACTCTTCACAAATTCACCCTTTCTTATCCCGTCTCGATTTTAACTTTCCATGAAGGCCAAGTCATCTGCGCCCACGGCGGAAAAGTCCTTTCCGTCGACATCGAGAAAACCTCCTATTCTCCGATTACGCTTTGGTCTGGCGAAGTCGCCGCAAAGATTGCCATATTTAAGATGTTTAATCCAGGAAAACCTCTCGACGCACTTGTCGCTGGTTTAACTTATAAATCCTAACAAGAAAAATCCCCGGAAAGTTTCCGGGGAAGTTTTGTAGGCTTATTTTTCTCTCAGACGGTTGCCTTTGAAGATAAGGACAAGAACGCCGACGACGCCGAGAAGAACCTCGAGCGTATACTTAAGGTCAATTGAAACCTCGAGCGCAAGAATTGATCGCGCAAAGACAACAAACAGCGCAATCCCGTAAAGGAGTCGTCTAACATCGATAATCCGAAGCGTCGCTTTTGGCGATTCCTTAAACTCTGGCGTCCGAATAAGATATTCGACAAAAACGCCAAGAACGAACGAAACCGGGATGACGACAAGAGTGAATGTCTCGTCAACGTACTTATAGAAGTATGCTGCGTACGTAATTGCGAGGATAAGGTCGGTTCCTGTGTCGTAAATTTTCGGGAACTTCCCGACTCTCCAGAAAAACTTGTTGTTTTCCGGATAAGGGAATTTCTTCGCGAAGAATCCATCAAGCGCATCGGTAATCTCTCCGATAACGAACACGCCAAGCGCGAACGGAAACGGAGCACCTACATTAACAAAATGAGCCAGTACGAAGATGAGAATAAGCCGTATCGTCGTTAAAATATCTGCGATAAAATGCATACTGATCCCTCCCGATCGAGTTTTTTGTTTCTCACAACGACTACTTTTATATTTTATCATATTTCTCCGAAAAAATCAAGGTCTAGCGCGAATCCTGGATCTCCGATATAATAATATAGACCACAAGACCACAGTTTAATAACTTTAACTGAGGATTTCTTATGAATGAATCTTTTTATAGGACGGCGGAATCCGTCTCTCCTAAACACCCCGACAAACTTTGCGACCAAATCTCTGACGC
>CAZQMP010000030.1:0-7641 GCA_964594565.1 uncultured Candidatus Saccharibacteria bacterium | reverse complement strand
CTCGACGCTTCCGGAACTCCCGAGGAAGTTTTTGAAAAACTAAAAAAGCTCTTCCAAATTTAACTTGAGCGTTTTATAATAGAATATATATGTTAATTGGTGGGCGTAACAAGTGAATAAAATCGCGATTTATTTAAATCGCCATATTACCGGAAATGTTTTTGATAAAGAATCGATTCTCGAGGCTTATTCTTCCGATCGCTCTCTTTTGAAAATCAAGCCGCGCTTTGTCGCGATCCCTGAGTCGACCTCCGATATCCGTAAGCTTGTCAAGTTCGTCAACCAACTCGCCGAGAAGAAATATAATCTTCCGATTGCAATTCGCGGCTCTGGCCTCTCGAAATCCGGCTCCGACCTTTCTTCTGGTCTTGTCATTTCCATGGAAAAGCTTAACCATGTTCGCGAGCTTGATGCTCACGATCGCCTTGTTCATGTCCAAGCGGGAATCACTCTCGGGAAACTTAACGCCGTTCTTGCGCCCCACGGCCTTACACTCCCGATTGCCGCCGATCCGAACGAGACAATCGGCTCGCTTATCGCGAACTGTCCGCGTGACAAATTCTCGAAAAAATACGGCGGAATCATGAACTATGTCGACCGCATCGAAGTTGTTCTTGCTTCTGGAGATTTGCTCCAAACCGCCCGCCTTTCGAAAGGCCGCCTTCGCATGAAACAAACCTTGAAGTCTCTCGAAGGAGAAATCTACGAAGACCTCGAAAAGTTGCTTCTCGACAAAAGCGAGCTCTTAGATTCCGAAGTTTTCGCCGATACACGTCTCGGTTATCCCGCCTTGAAACACATTCGTCGTGTAAACGGAAAAATCTTTGACCTTCTTCCTGCGTTCTATGGCTCCGAAGGTAATCTCGGAATCATTACCGAAGTCATCCTTCGCCTCGAAGTTCTTGCTCCGCGTCCACATCGCGTCTTCGCAACTTTTAACACCTTCAAGGCCGCCGACGAATTCGCCGAATACTGCAAGAAACTCGAGCCACTTTCCGTCGAAATTTTTGACACGCGTATTTTTAAAGATGCTGACGAATATGGAAAGAAACCCGATCTTCTGACAAAGAAAATCGAAAACGGCTTTCTTGTTCTTGCAAGCTTCAACGACAAGTCAAGCCGCTCGCGTCGCAAGGTTCGAAAGTGCGTCCGCTTCCTTCCAAAATCCGCCTTTGTCGTCTCCGAAACAATCGGGAACTCAAAAGATTTCGATGATTTCGAAACAAGTTTAATTTCTTACTTAAACGACAATGCCAAGGGTGAACGCGGATACCTTTTGAATGATTTTTATGTTCCGCACGAAAACCTCGGAAAATTTATTGAAGATTTAAAGAAACTTGAAAAGACCTCGAAGCGTCCGCTCGAGCTCTTTGGAAGCGCTTATACCGACATTTATTCTCTTCGTCCCGACTTCGAACTGAAAAAAGTCGACGAACGCCGCGCCGCATTGACACTCCTTCGTGATTTGAACGACCTCTTAAAACACCACGGTGGTTCACTCGTGGGCGGTTTCCCGGAAGGACGACTGAAGTCGATTGTTGTCTATCCTGGCCTAGCCAAGGAAGAGCGTGAGCTAATCGAAAAAGTAAAAAAGATTTTCGACCCAAACAACGTCCTCTCGCCCGAAACAAAGTCAAATTACGACACTCGCTCCGCCGTGCGCCATCTTCGAACCGAAAATAACCTCGGTCCAACTTCCGCATTTTAGCATTTTATGCTAAAATATACTCTATGAAAGTAAAGTCCAAAAAGTTATCCGACACCCGTGTCGAAATCACAGTCACCTTAGACAAAAACGATCTCAAAATTGCCAAAGAAAAGGCCATCGAACGCTTAACCAAGGAAGTCAAACTCGAAGGTTTCCGCAAGGGCAAAGCCCCGAAGAATCTTGCCGAGAAAACTCTTAATCCAAACGACGTCATCAATGAAACCATCGACATTGCCGTCCGTACGACCGTTCCGGCAGCCTTTGAACAAGCCGAAAAATCTCCGCTCGTTGTTCCTTCCGTTAACGTTACGAAATACGTTCCAGAAGAATCCGCCGAATATACCGCAACCGCTGATATTCTCCCCGAAGTTAAACTCGGCGAGTACAAGAATCTTAAAGTTAAAAAACTTGAAAACAAAGTTCTAAAGAAAGACATCGACGAAATCGTCGAAAACATTCGCAAGGCTTACGCCGAAAAGAAAGTCGAGAAGAAAAAGGCCGAGCTCGGCGACGAAGTCATCATCGATTTTGTTGGCAAAAAGGACGGTGAACCGTTCAAAGGCGGAACCGCTAAAGATTACGCTCTCGTCCTCGGTTCAAAAACCTTTATTCCTGGATTCGAAGATGGAATCGTCGGCAAAGAATCTGGCGACAAATTCGACCTTCCCCTCACCTTTCCAAAGGACTACGGTGAAAAATCTCTCGCCGGCAAGAAGACCGTTTTCGAAGTCCTTGTAAAACAAGTTAACGTTATCACTCTTCCGAAACTCGACGCAGATTTCGCGAAAAAATGCGGCCCGTTCAAGAACATGGACGAACTTCGTGCTGACATCGAGAAAAACCTCAAGGCCCAAAACGAACATCGTTTGAACGAACAATTCAAAGACGACCTCGTCGAAGCCCTTGTCAAAGCTTCGAAAGTCCAAGCGCCAGAAATCCTCATTTCTGACCAACTTCGTCTTGTTAAGACCGACATGGAACGAAATGCTGCCTCCGCTGGTCAAAGCTTCGAAGAATACTTGAAAGCGAACGACGTCGACGAAAAACAATGGGAAAAAGATGCCCGCGAAGTTGCCGAAAAACGCGTTAAAGCTTCTCTCGTGCTTCAAATCCTTGCTCGTAACGAAAAAATCACCGTAACCGACGACGAAGTCATGGCAAAGATCATCGAACTTCGCGACGTTTACAAAAACTCGCCCGAGGCGCTTAAAAACCTTAAAGATCCTCGTGTAAAAATGGACATCAGAAATCGCATGACGATTGAAAAAACAATCGATTTCCTAGTTAACGCGAACAAATAACTTCAAGAATCCTTGAAAAAATTACCTTCTTAGCTTATAATTATACATAAGTATTATAGGAGGTAATTTTTATGGTAAGAATCGCAATTAACGGCTTCGGTCGAATCGGAAGAAACGCTTTTAAAATCGCGCTTGAGCGTCGCGACGTTCAGATCGTTGCAATTAACGATTTAACAGACACAAAAACCCTCTCCAAACTCCTGAAATATGATTCCTCATACGGAATCTATGACAAAAAAGTTGGCTTCGACGAAGAAAACTTGCTCGTCGGCTCCCGCAAAATCCCAGTTTTTGCCGAGAAAGAACCAGAAAATCTTCCTTGGAAGAAACTCGACGTCGATGTCGTAATCGAATCGACCGGCTTCTTTACTGACCCAGAAAAGGCCAAGGCTCATCTTAAAGCTGGCGCAAAGAAAGTTGTCATTTCCGCTCCGGCGAAGGGCGAAGGCGCGCGCACGATTGTTATCGGCGTAAACGAAGACGAAGTCAAAGAAAGCGATAAAATCCTTTCCAACGCTTCCTGCACGACGAACTGTATTGCTCCTGTCATGAAAATCCTCGAAGACAACTTTGGAATCGAAAAGGCAATGATGACAACCGTCCATTCATACACCGCTTCCCAACGTCTCCAGGATGCCCCCGCAAAAGACCTCCGCGAAGCTCGCGCTGCTGCCGAAAACATTGTCCCGACAACAACCGGCGCTTCGAAAGCCGCTGCGCTTACCATCCCGACCTTAAAAGGGAAATTTAACGGTCTTTCCGTTCGCGTCCCGACCCCGGTTGTCTCCCTCGCTGACATTACCGCTCTCGTCAAACGCGAAACAACCAAGGAAGAAATCAACAAGGTCCTAAAGAAAGCCTCAAAAGAGCCTTACTATGAAGGCATCGTCGCCGTAACCGAAGAAGAACTTGTTTCGACCGACTTCCGTGGCAATGCCCATTCCGCAATCGTCGACCTTCCTTTGACTGATGTTGTTGGCGGGAACTTAATCAAAGTCGTCGCCTGGTACGACAACGAATGGGGCTATTCAAACCGCCTCGTCGAGCTCGCGACCGACTTCGGAAAGGCTCGCTGAATGCCTGAAGTTTTTATCGCTTCTGACCATCGTGGCTTTAGCTTGAAAACCAAGCTAAAGCTCGAACATCCTGAATTTGTCGATCTTGGCCCAGCTGAGTTTAATAAAGATGACGACTATAACGACGCTGCGATTAGCGTCGCAAAAAAAGTTCTCGAAACTCCCGGTTCTTTCGGAATACTGATTTGTGGCTCCGCCATCGGCGTCTCAATCCAGGCAAACCGCTTCAAAGGCATCCGCGCGGCCGTTGTCTCAGATCTTGAAAGTGCCGAAAAAACTCGCGAACATAACGACGCGAATATTCTTTGTCTTTCCGCTGACCATGTTACAAACGCAAAAGACCCGCTCGAGTCGGAAAAAGCTCTCGAAGATGTCTCGGCTCTCGTCGACACCTTCCTTAAAACACCGTTTTCTGGCGAACCTCGTCACGTTCGCCGTATAACTCGACTTGATGAGGAGGTAAAGTGAGCGAAATCGTCCCGACAATTCTAACCAACGATAAAAACCTCTACGCAAAACAATACGAACTCTATTCGAAGTTTTCGAAACGTATCCAAGTCGACATTTGCGACGGCATGTTCGGTCCGACCCAAACAATCGACGTCTCGAACGTATGGCGCCAAGACGGTTGGGCAGCGATGGATTTACATATGATGGTCATGACCCCATCCCAGCACCTCCCCTCGATTCTGAAAATAAAGCCGAACCTCTGTATTTTTCACGCCGAAACCGCCGAAAATCTTCTTCCGATTTTCAAACAACTCAAAGACGCAGGCATAAAAACAGGCGTAGCCATCCTTAAACAAACCTATCCCGGAAAAATCGCTCCGTATATCGAAGCCGTTGACCACGTCTTAATTTTCGCTGGCGCGCTCGGCCGTCAAGGCGGCGAAGCGGATCTGCTCCAAGTCGAAAAAGTCCCGATTATCCGCGGGATAAAATCTGCTATTGAAATTGGCTGGGATGGTGGTGCAAACATGAGCAACACTCGCGCTCTCGCGCATTCCGACCTCGACGTAATTAACTATGGCTCCGCCATTGCGACTGCTCCTGACCCCGCAAAAATGTACACCGACCTCGTCGCCGAAGCTGACAAGCCAGGAGTAATAATCTAATGGCCCGCATCGCTTCTCTCGGCTCCGCGCTCCAAGACATCTATCTCATCGATCGCGATGATTTTGGGTCAATGGTTTTAAACGACAAATCTCTCTTTAAAACCCTCGAGATTGGCTCGAAATATGACATCGACTCAATCGACTTTTACGTTGGCGGCGGCGGGACAAATTCCGCAGTTACTTTTGCCCGTTCTGGCCACGAAGCCATCTACATCGGCAACATGGCGCACGATTCCGCTGGCGAAGAAATTCTTCGTAAACTCGACGAAGAGGGAATTGACACCAGTTTCATTTCTTTCCCCGCGAAAGCAAAAACCGGCTGCTCAATCATCCTTCTCGACTCAAAGACCGGGGAACGAACCGTCCTGACTTTCCGTGGCGCCTCCGCAAAGTTTAACAACTTAAAGGCATCCGATCTCGAACTGATCCAACCTGACTGGCTTTACGTAACAACTCTTCGTGGCGACATGGGAACGCTTCTGACTTTCTTCGAAAAAGCCAAAGAACTCGATACAAAAATCATGTTTAATCCCGGTACGCTTGAACTTATGAACCCGAAACAAATCCTTGGTCTCCTCCAAGACGTCGACGTTCTTCTCGTAAACAAACGCGAAGCCGCACAGCTAGTTCCTGGAACCGTTCTCCAAGAACTCCTCGTAAAGCTGAAACGCTATTGCCCGACCGTCCTGATTACCGACGGCGCAATGGGCGGAATTGCCTCCGACGGTCAAAAAACCTACCGTTTCGGCATCTATGAAGACGTCAAAATCAAAGATACGACCGGCGCCGGCGATGCCTTCGGCTCAGGATTCCTCGCAGCCTTTGCCGCAGGGAAGACCTTCAAGCAAAGTCTTATCTTCGCCTCCGCGAATTCAACCTCCGTCGTCCAAAAACGCGGCGCAAAAAACGGCCTGCTTTCCCAAGACACTCCGCTCCACCCCATGCCAATACAACTCATAAACTAGGAAAAACCATGCCCGAAAAAAACGATAGACAAGAAAAAACTGAACGAACAAAGCCCGAAGATTATGAGCGCCTCAAGCAAACGCTCGAAGACTTAGAGGCGGCGGACTTCGAACGCGTAAGCGCATATGGTCGCGATCTCCTCTCGGGTCTCAAAATCGTCCGCACTTACCCCCAAGGCGTAACCATCTTCGGTTCCGCTCGCCTTAGAGAAACGAACAAATACTATAAAGAGGCTCGCAAACTTGGAGCTCTCCTTGCCGAAAACGGTCATGCTGTTATCACTGGCGGCGGTCCCGGAATCATGGAAGCTGCCAATCGCGGTTCATACGAATATGGGGGTCGCTCCATCGGCCTCAACATCACCCTCTCTCACGAACAACACCCAAACCCCTATCTGACCGACATGCTCCAGTTTGAATATTTCTTCGCGCGAAAGGTTATGCTCGCGATGTCTGCGAAAGTCTACGTCTTTTTCCCAGGCGGATTTGGAACAATGGACGAGTTTTCCGAAATCCTCATCCTCATGCAAGAAGGGAAAATGCCTAAAATGCCAATGTTCCTGTTCGGAAAGTCTTTCTGGCGCCCACTCGACCGTTTTTACGCGACAAAAATGACCAGCCTCAAGACAATTAATCCCGAAGACCGAAAAATCTATAAGTTAACTGACTCCGTCGAAGAAATTGTCGCCGCCGCCAACGAAATCGGCCATCCAAAGATAAAAACAAATTACTACGACGGTTTCTCCCGCGCCAACGAATCTCGCCCTCCGAAAAACTAGATTTTAATTACCGCTTATGCTAAAATAATGTTGAGGGCATCCGACTACGGAACATGTTTCGGAGTCACACCGAAGGATAATTCCGTATGATTGCGCACCTAAGGAATAGGATTACCGCAATCGGGCGATAAGCCCACAATCCCGGTCGGATTATTTAAAAATCAGGAGCGCCCTCTTATTTAGAGGCCTGTAAATGTTAGGCCGGGGCCAAGGCTTCGTCCCTTCGAAAGTCGCTCCTATCTTGCGCTGGTCTGTCCTTTGTTCGCTGCGTAGCTCGCTAGCTTTCCCTCTTTCCTCCCTCTCCCCCTCCCCCAGGTTTTTAAAGCCCTCGCATTTCTATGCTTTCTAAGGTATAATCTAAGTATGATTTATTTTGATTCCTCCGCAACCAATCCAATGCTTCCCGAAGTCCGCGACGCCATGCTTCGTGTCATGAATCTCTCTGTCGAGAAAACCCTCGGAAACCCTTCTTCCTTGCATTCCGCAGGTTCTCTTGGCCGAGATATTTTAGATTCCGCACGTAAATCTGTCGGAAGTTTGATCCGCGCTCAAAAGTCCGAAATCATCTTCACCTCTGGCGGCTCCGAGTCGAACAACACCGTTCTTCGAACCTTCGAAAACTGTCCGATTCTCGTTACAGTACAACTCTCACATCCATACACGACCACTGGAAAAACCATAGCCTTGACTAGACAGA
>CAZQMP010000029.1:0-7759 GCA_964594565.1 uncultured Candidatus Saccharibacteria bacterium | reverse complement strand
CTGAAAAGACCTCACAGAAGTCCACACCCGCGAGCGGTTTGAAAGACGGTTTTGCCGATGTATCGGACCGGCTAGGGAGATATAAGGAGCCGAACCCCGTAAAGACGGGCGTGAGGACTCCGGTCGGCAAAACCGACGTTCAAACGGTAGCGAGCGTAGATTTAGACTCGCTTAGCGCTCTTTCTCCCGCTGTTTCCTTACAACTCAAAAAATGCAAACTCCTCGACGACGGAACGACGATCCACGTTTATCCTCCAAAAAACATTGTAAAAATTATTCTCGAAAAACCGGGCAATATGGAACTCTTAAAGGGAGTATTCACGAAACCCTTCGTTATCCACAGCCCTGAAGATTTAGAAAAATCTCCCGAAATCTCTCGAATTTCTGATATAATGGGTAATATCGAGGAGGTAAACAACGATGGAGGAGTCCCGTTCTAGTCAAAATCTGTCTGCCGGCCGCATCCCGCCCCAGGATCTCGTCGCCGAGAAATCTTTGCTCGGTGCGATTTTGTTGTCTGACGCCAGTTTCCCCGACATTCTAGAAATTGTTAAATTCCGTGATTTTTATGACAAGCGCCATGAAAAGATATTTCATGCAATGACTGCGCTTTATCAACATCATTCTCCAATCGACCTTTTGACCTTGACCGCCGAACTTCGCAAGGAGAAAGAGTTGAAAACCGTCGGAGGTGCCGCTTATTTGACCGAACTTTCAAATTTTGTCGCGACCCCGTCCCACGCAAAGGCCTACGCCGACCTCGTTGCAAAAGCCGCCGTTCGTCGCCGCTTGATTGAAGCCGGAACTCTGATTTCTGAACACGCTTACGAAGAGAGTGCCGAAATCGGCGATCTCCTAGGTGAAGCCGAAAAAGTTCTCTACTCCGTTTCTGAACAAACAACAAAAACCGATTATGTCGCCCTCGAATCACTCCTTGCCGACGCCTTTGATCGCATGGAAGAGCTCCACAAAAACAAAGGTGCCCTCCGCGGCCTAAAAACCGGTTTCCGTGACCTCGACAAAAAGACCGCTGGCTTTCAAAAAGGCGACTTGATTATTATCGGTGCCCGCCCGGCGATGGGTAAAACAACTTTCGCAGAAAATCTTGCTTATAACGCCGCCACAATCAACAATCGCGGGGTCCTCTTCTTCTCAATGGAGATGGCAAACGCCGAAATTGTTGACCGTATGATTTCCGACGTTTCCGGAGTCAACAACTGGAACATCCGAACTGGAAATCTTTCCGATGATGATTTTGGACGTATCGGCGACGCCCTCGGTGAGATGGATTCCGTCCCGCTTTACCTCGATGACGCCAGCTCAATGACCATTCTCGAACTCCGCAACAAAGCCCGTCGTGCTGCCCATGACCATGACATCGGCATGATTGTCGTCGACTATCTCCAGCTTCTCCAAGGTACCGATCGTTATGCCGGAAACCGCGTCCAGGAAGTTACAGAAATTTCCCGCGGCTTAAAACAACTCGCTCGCGAATTGGAAATCCCGGTTGTCGCCCTTGCTCAGCTCTCCCGTTCCGTAACCGGCCGTGACGACCCTCGTCCGGTTCTCTCCGACCTTCGCGAATCCGGCTCCATCGAGCAGGACGCCGATATGGTCATGTTCCTCCACCGTGTCGATTATTATAACCAAAACAAACCCGACTTCGTCCCGACAAACATAACCGAGCTCATCATCGCAAAACACCGTCATGGCCCCGTCGGAAAAATCGAGCTCTATTTCCACCCCGAACTGCTTCGCTTTATGTCTCTCGACAAAGACCATACCGAAGAGTAATATGGACGTCAGAAACCGTTTCTGCTATAATTAAATAAATGAGTAGACTTGTCATCTCTAAACTTTTTCTGTACCGTTATCGGTTTTTTATCGGCTATATTCTCCTCGGTCTAGCGTTCGTCGCTCTGGTTTGTACGCTCCCGCTTTTGTCGCCATCCGGTCTTTCCGACCTCGAGCGCGAATCTGCTGTCTCGAGTTACAATCTCCATTTTTCTTCAATTACTTCCGGCGATCTTGTCGACCTTCCTTATCATATCCTCCAGAAACTCTGCATCTTGATTTTTGGCATGTCGACCTATGCCATAAAACTCCCGTCAATTCTCGTCGGACTCGCGCTCGGACTTCTTTTGATTCTTCTTTTAAACCGCTGGTTTAAGTCGAACGTGGCTTTACTTGCTTCGATTTTGACCGTTCTTTCGACGCCTTTCCTTTACCTCGCCGGCTCTGGAACGCCGCTGATTATGCTTGTCTTCTGGCCGACGCTCCTACTTTGGCTCGGTTCAAAAATCCAGGGCGAGAAATCTCCGAACCCTATCTTTTGCTTTGTTTTTGCGCTTACCCTCCTCCTTTCGATTTACACTCCCCATCTTATCTATCTCGTCGTCTTTATTATCTTCTTCGCGCTTTGGAATCCACATCTCCGCTTCACTATAAAATCCCTTCCAAAGCTTCCGCTAATCGCTGTTGGGTTTTTGCTCTTCGTCGGCCTCGGAATCTGGATTACAAATATCGTTTCCTCGAGCTCTGTTGCGCTTTCGCTCTTCTTCGCAAAAGATTTCTCCGTCGGGAATTTCTTCGAAAACATAAAAACCGGCTTCGCTCCCTTCTTCTCTTATATCCAGCCTCTCGAAGGCGTCTATCTCTCGCCGATGATTGGCCTCGCCGGATTCGCGCTTGCGCTTGCTGGTCTCTTTTCGACCCGAAAAGGCTTCCTTGCTTCGCGTAACGCAATCGCCTCTTGTTTTATCATTTTCTCTCTCGTCCTTGCCGGCCTCGTCCCAGATTCCGCTCTCCTTATCCTCCTCCCGTACGCAATTCTAACCGCTCACGGTCTCCGCTATCTCCTCGAAAAATGGTACGGTCTCTTCCCGGAGAACCCCTACGCTCGGATTTTTGCGATTTTCCCACTCACGCTTTTACTTGCTTTGATGATTATCCCGAGTTTAAATCACTACGCCTACGGCTACCGCTACACCCCCGCGGTCGCAAACGAATTCTCGACCGACCTCGAAATGGTCGCAGAAAACTTGTCCGACGAGACTTATCTTCTTCTCGAAGAAAATTCTTTAGATTACAAATTCTTCGAGGTCTACGAAGATCGAACTCACGACATAATCTTAGTCTCGAATACCGACTTTATTAAAAATTCCGCAAAATACCCCATCGCAACTTTTGGAAAAGCTTCCGCCTCTCTACCCGAGAATTATAAACTCTCTAAAATTCTCACCTCCCCAAAATCCGATAATTCTGATAGAATATACATATACAAATACGTGACTAACTAAAGGAGAATGTTATGGGTCAAACAATGGACCAAATGAAAATGATTAACCAACTTCGCAAGGCTCAAAAAGACCTTAAGAACGAAATCGTCGAAGTTGAAGCGGGCGACGGCGCTGTTGTTGTCCAAATCAACGGAGAACTAAAAATCAAAAAAGTTACAATCGACCCAGAAAAAGTCGACCTCGACGACATCCATGAACTCGAACGCTGGATCGAGAACTGTTTGCGTGTTGGATATGCCACGGCCAAAGAAATCGCAACCGAAAAAATGAAACCACTCATGGGTCAACTCGGGAACTTCGGCCTTTAATATGCTTCCCAAGGCTCTAACCGACGCAATCGACGCCTTGTCTCATCTTCCGGGCGTCGGCTCTCGCACAGCTGAACGCTATGCTTATTTTCTGTTTCGTGCGAATCCTCGCGTCGCTGAGTCTATTTCCGAATCGCTCAAAAACCTCCATTCTCGCGTAAAATCTTGTCCGAAAACCTTCGCACTGATCGATGCTGACAAAGACGTTTCAGAATTTTATTCCGACCCGTCTCGCGACAAAACTTCCGTCCTCGTCGTCGAAGAGCCGCTCGATATTTACGCCATCGAACAAACAAAACAATATTCCGGAACGTATCACGTCCTCGGCGGCGCCGTCTCCCCGATTGACGGCATCACTCCCGACCAGCTCCACATTAAAGAACTCGTCGCCCGCATCTCCGAAGACAACGTAAAAGAAGTTATCATCGCCACGAACCCTTCCGTCGAAGGCGAATCGACTGCGCTTCTGCTTCAAAAATTGCTCGCTGAGCGCTTCCCGAATCTAAAAATCACTCGCCTCGCTCGCGGTCTTCCGCTCGGCGTCGACCTTTCTTACGCCGACCAAATCACTTTAACCGCTGCCCTCGCGAATCGCACAAATCTCTAATGGTGAAACTCGAAAAAATCTCCATCCCAAACTACACGCTTGGTGAAGAGCTCGTGAACGCCATCTCCCACGGTATCGGAGCTCTACTTTCGATTGCTGGGCTTGTTTTGCTCTCCATAAAGTCTTCAACCGTCATTGCAACCGTCAGCTCTGTCCTCTACGGCTCGATTATGATCGTTCTGTTTACGATTTCTTGCGTTTATCATGCTCTTTCTCCCCGTCTAAAAGGGAAGAAAGTCCTCCGCGTCATCGACCATTGCAACGTCCTCATGATGGTTGCGGGAACTTATCTCCCGATTGCTTTAAGCTTGTTTGGCGGCGCGCTTGGCTGGGGATTGTTTGGATTCGTCTGGGCCTTAACCATCCCCGTCGTCGTTTTGACCGCCGTTAACGTCGATAAGTTTTCCGTCCTCTCCGTCATTGACAATCTTATTCTTGGCTGGGGAATTCTACTTCTGATTGGACCGCTCCGCTCAGTTTGTCCGCTCGAAGGAATCTGGCTACTGGTTGGCGGCGGTGTCGCTTATACCGTCGGCTCAGTTCTTTACGGCCTCGGTGCGAAGAAAAAATGGTTTCATTCCATCTTCCACTTTTTCGTACTTCTCGGCGCCCTCTTGCATTTCTTCTTTATTTACTTTTACTGCATTTAATTATAAAATATAACCATGGAAATAGTTATGGTTATTTTGGGGGTCTTGAATTTAATTTTTATTGTCGGTTTTGGATTTCTAAATCAAAAATCTCTAAACGACGAACTTAGGAATTCACGTCGCGAACTTTCCGAAAATTTAAAAAACATCCAGGAATCAAACGAAAAGAAACTCGAACAAATGCGCGAAACTGTCGACGAAAAACTCCAAGCTTCCGTCGAAAAACGTTTCAACGAGAGTTTCAAAGAAATCTCGACTCAACTTTCCGAAGTCTATAAAGGTCTCGGAGAGATGAAAAATCTTGCGACTGGCGTTGGTGACCTAAAAAAGGTCATGGAAGGCGTAAAAACTCGCGGTATTTACGGCGAGGTCCAACTTGGCGCGATTATTTCCGATATGCTCTCCCCGAACCAATACCTCGAAAACACGCTCATAAAACGCGGCTCTGCCGACCGAGTCGAATTCGCCGTACGCATGCCCGGAAAAGATGCCGAAGTCCTCCTCCCGATCGACTCAAAATTCCCAATCGAAAACTATACTCGCCTCATAAAAGCCTACGATCGCGGCGACCGCCGAGAAATCGACCTCTTCCAAAAAGAACTCGCAAAGGACGTAAAGACTCAAGCAAAGAAAATCCACGACAAATACATTGAACCTCCAAAAACGACCGATTTTGCCATGATGTTTGTTCCGACTGAAAGTCTCTACGCTGAAATTCTCCGCATTCCCGGTCTCGACGAAGAAATCCGAACAAAATTCAACATCTCTCTTGCCTCGCCCGCAACTCTCCCAGTCATGTTAAACGGTCTGCTCATGGGCTATCGCTCGCTTGCAATCGAGAAACGTTCCGCCGAAGTTTGGAAAATTCTCGGTGCCGTAAAGACCCAGTTCGGAAAATTCGGTGACCTTCTCGAAGGCGTTGAAAAGAAACTTTCTGAATCCGCCCACAAACTCGAAGACACAAGAAAGCAAGCCCGCCGCATCGAAAAGGAAATGTCCGACGTCGAAGTTCTTCCCGCCGCCGAGTCGAAAAAACTTATCGGGGATATTGGCTAACGCCTGAAATAATGTTAAAATAAAGATATGTATTCGAAATTTACTGACTTTTTCAAGGGAAAGAAAAAAATCTGTATCATCCAAGCCGAGAACCCCGACGGAGATTCGCTTGGCTCGGCCATAGCGCTTGATTATCTCATCTCAAACCTCGACTCAAGCATAGAAGTTTCGCTTTTCTGCCCCGTTTTTATTCCGAAATATCTTCATTATTTTTCCGACTGGTCTCGCGTCGAAACAGAATTTGATTGGCGCGCCGACGGCTATGTTATCGTCGACACTGCCGCCAGCGTCCTTATCAGCAAACTCCTCGACGACTCCGCCATAAAAAACCGCTTTTACTCAACTCCAGTCCTCGTCCTCGATCATCACGAAACCGAAGACGACCTGGATTTTCCTCATGAAGCCATTATTAAACCTCTTCCGGCTTGCTGCGATCTAATCTACAAAATCGCAAAGTCTGAAGGCTTAAAAATCGACTCCGACGTCGCGAAAAACCTGGTTTATGGCATTCTCTCGGACACGCTCGGCCTTACTTCTGCCTCCGTCTCTCCGGAAACGTTCCGCGATGTCGCCGACTTGCTCGAACTCGGAAATCTCGACATCTCAATTCTCGACGAAAATCGTCGCGAGTTCATGAAAAAATCTCCGCGCATTCTCGACTATAAAGCCGACCTAATTAAGCGCGTCGAATATTCTCTTGATGGTTCTCTTGCAACCGTCCACATTACGTGGGATGACATCCAAGAATTCTCTGACGAATACAACCCGAACGTCCTCATTCTCGAAGAGCTTCGCCTTGTCGAAGGCGTCGATTCTGCTGTCGCCATAAAAACCTATCCCGACGGAAAATTGACCGGGAAAATCCGCTGCGCAAAACCAATCGCCGACAAAATCGCAGGTTATTTTGGCGGAGGTGGTCATCCATACGCTGCCGGTTTCCGAACCCACGATGTCTCTTACGAAGACGTCGTCCGCGACCTCGTTTCTATCATCCCCGGTCTAATCGCTGAAGTTGAAGCGGAGGATGAACATGACGCTTAGACTCTTTAATTCTGCCTCAAAACAGCTCGAGACTTTTTCTCCTAAAAACCCCGATGAAGTAAAAATCTATACCTGCGGCCCGACGGTTTATTCTGCTCCGCATATCGGGAACTTTGCCGCCTATATCTACTGGGATCTTCTTCTCCGCGTCCTGAGCGCGAACGGTTTTACGCCGAAGCGCGTTCTGAATTTAACCGACGTTGGTCATCTTACCTCCGACGGCGATTCTGGCGAAGACAAACTCGAAAAAGGCGCGAAGAAAGAAGGGAAGACTGTCTGGGAAATTGCCGATTTTTACATCGACCTGTTTAAATCTGACTTTAAAAAACTCGGTCTTCTCGAACCGTATAAATGGGCGCGCGCAACTGACTACATCGAAGAGTCAAAAGCCCTCGTCGAAAAACTCATCGAAAACGGCTACACTTACGAGACTTCCGACGGAGTTTACTTTGACACGTCGAAATTCCCGGGGTATGCCGACTTCGCCCATCTCGACCTCGAAAATTTGAAAGCCGGCGCTCGCGTCGAATTCTCCGGCGAAAAGAAAAACCCGTCCGACTTTGCAGTCTGGAAATTTATTCGCGAAGGCGAAGACCACGCCATGCGTTGGGATTTTCTCGGTCGCCCCGGCTATCCCGGCTGGCATCTTGAATGTTCCTCCATCATCCACGCCCTCCTCGGCGAACCAATCGACATTCATACCGGTGGCATCGACCATATTCCCGTCCACCACACTAACGAAATCGCCCAAACTTACGGCGCCTTCAAAGAAAAGCTTGCCTATTTCTGGCTTCACTG
>CAZQMP010000028.1:0-7813 GCA_964594565.1 uncultured Candidatus Saccharibacteria bacterium | reverse complement strand
CCAAGGAACGGAAGCGGATTTGATGAAGCTTGCGATGATTCGGCTCGACGGGAAGCTGCCAGAGGGGGCAGATATGATTATGCAGGTACATGACTCGATTATGGTAGAGACAACGCCGGATAAAGCCGAGGAAGTAAAGCGGATCATGAAGGAAGTTATGGAGGGGGTTGCGCCGGAGTTCAAGGTTAAGCTTGCGGTTGACGTCAAAGAAGGCTTAAGATGGAGCGAAGTTTAGGGTTGGTTCGATATGAGGCGGTCACGGGGGAAGTTGTTTTTGATCTTGATAAAGAGAAAGAGACGATTTGGGCGACACAAGCCCAGATCGCGCAGCTGTTTGATGTCGACAGGACAGTAATCGGAAGGCACTTAAGGAACATTTTTAAGGATGGGGAGCTCGAGGAAGAGCGAGTATGTGCAAAAAATGCACATACTGCCAAAGACGGAAAAACGTACGCGACAAACTTCTATAATCTTGATGCGATTATCTCAGTTGGATATAGGGTTAATTCGAAGAAAGCGACGAAGTTTAGGGTCTGGGCGACATCGGTTTTGAAGAAATATGTTGTTGAGGGAGCAGCGGTTAACGAAAGACGTCTTAAGGAACTTCCGGAGGAGAAACTGAAACAGGTCGAAGCGACGCTCGGGTTGGTTCGTAGATTAATGCTGAAGGCGGAGCTTGAGGAAGACGAAGCGAAAGGGATTCTCGAAGTTATTTCTAGATACGGAAAGACGATAGAGACGATTAAGGAGTTTGATGCGGGACAGATTCCGATTCTGCTTGGCGATGAAAAGACGGGGCTTAGGCGGAATTTGACGATTGGGGATGTGAAAAATCTTGCGGCGGATTTTGGGGAGCTGAAAGACGAGGAAGAGTTTGGGAGGAGGTTAGAAAGGCTCGAAACCGATGAGACAGGAAAAACGGTTGCGGAGAAAGCGGCGAGGCTACTGTATTTTATTTGTAATGAAGAGCCGTTTACGGAAGGGAATCGTCAAATCGGGGCGCTTGTTTTCATTTATTTTCTGACGATAAATGATTTTAGGCTGTCGGAAAACGGAGAGACAAAAATGTCAGATCGGGCACTTACGGCGATGGTCCTTTTGATTGCTGAAAGTAAGCCGGAGGAAAAAGAATTAATGATTCAAGTAGTGACAAAACTTCTGGAAAGTTAGTATAATAGTTATATGGCTAAGAAAACTCAGAAAAAAGTTGAAAAAAAGAAACCAATTGAAGGCAAGGAACCCAAGGAACCTAAGGAAAAACAAAAACACTCGGGGGCAGTTATCGGGATTCTCGTGGCGTTGATTTTGGTACTTGCGGGGGCGGGAGGGTATTTTTATTATCAGAAGACGAAAACCGTGGAGACAACTGAGACGGTTGAGGTTTCTGACGAAGCACGAAATTTTTCTAATTTGTTTAAGGAATATCTTGCAGATAGGATTGACGCTCAAAATCTTTATAGTTTTACGTTTAGGAATTTGTCGAATACAGAGATTCTTGATAAGTTGACAGAACTTAAAGACGGTTTCTCTAAAGTTTCTAGGGGGATGAATAATTACGACGAAGAGTCGGAGTATGCCGAGATTGCGGCGATTTTGAAAAATGACGCAACGGTTTATCTTAAGTCGATTCGGGAACTGCGCGCGGTGATGACGGCGACATATGAAGACGAGGCGGACAGACAAGTCCAGTTTATCAAGGTTGTCGAAGGGAGCGATGAAAATCTTCGGAGCGGACTTTATCTTTCTCGAGCGGCGTTTGGGGAAGAGACAGAAGGAATCGGAAAAGAGGGGATTCTTATTTTCGAGGGAATGGGACTAGCAGAAGTTGGCGGCGGAGTAATGAACATCTTTGTCGGAGACCTCGACGCGAACGTAACAGCAGTCACGACGGGCGACTTTCAAGAAACGGTGAGAAAGATTGATTCGGAAAAGTTATATGGATTTGTAAATTCACGACTCGTTAGGTTCGGGAAGGGGATTTTGGACGAGCTTGAAGTTGGAAAACTTGAGACGGCGAAAGTGACACTGGGGACGGGAGACGCCGAAGTTTACCGAAAGAAAGTAAGTATACTCGGGAAAAGTACCTGGGACTTTAGAGACGAGAATGCAATTACGGGATTGATTAAAGTTGAAGAGAAGGGAATGAGCGAGATTTTGGCGGAGACAGCGGAAGGGATTCGAGGGAAGAAATAATGCCGGAGCTGCCAGAAGTCGAAACGATTAGGAGGGGACTGTTAAAGTATATCGTGAAGGACAAAGGTGGGCGAATTCGCGAAGTTAAGGTTTTTGAGGGAAAAAGTTTTCTCGGGGAGCCGAAAGATATAGTCGGTACAGAGGTGAAGGAAATACGTCGGCGGGGGAAGGCGATGATTTTGGATCTTTTTAATAAAAAAAGTTTAATTATTCATCTTCGGATGACGGGGCAACTTATTTGGGTCGGAAAAGAGAGATTTGCGGGTGGGCATCCAAATGATAATTTTATTGATGAATTGCCGAACAAACAGACAAGAGTTTTTATTGAGTTCGAAAACGGAACATTGTTTTTCAACGACCAGAGGAAATTCGGATTTATAAAAGTCGTTCCGACGGAAGAAGTCGAGCAAGATAGTTTTATTCGGAAGCTAGCGAAAGAACCATGGGAGATGACAGGGGCAGAACTTTATGAAAAATTACAGAGACACAAAGCTGCGTCAGTAAAGACGATTATTCTTGACCAAACAGTTGTCGCGGGACTTGGGAATATTTATGCGGATGAAGCGCTCTATTTTGCGGAGATTAGTCCGAAGAGGAAAGCTGGCGACGTTACGCCAGAGGAAGCCGAGAAGCTAATCGAAGGGGCGAGAGTTGTGATGGATCGTTCGCTTGAGGCGGGCGGATCGACAATACGTAATTACGTAAAAAGCGACGGGACGAAAGGAGATTATCTTGAATTGTTTGCGAAAGTGTTTAATAAACAAGGAAAGGAATGCGAGAGATGCAGGACCAAAATCGAGAAGATAAAAGTCGGCGGGAGAGGGACGCACTTTTGTCCGAATTGTCAGAAGTAGACGAAGGACTTCAAGTTCTCCAGAGCGAACTCGGAGAGAATGAGGAGTTTGACCAGGAGAAGGGCGACTGTGGGGATTAAGATTTTTTCTGGCGACGACAGAGTGGCGGCGCAAGCAAGAATCGACAAAGAACTCGGAACGGACCGAGAGGTTTTTGAGGGGGATAAATTGACGAAAGATGATTTGCCAAGTATTTTTCTCGGGGCAACGTTGTTTACGGTCGGAAAACGAAAAATTTTGGTAAAGGATCTTTCCGAGAACAAGGATGCGTTTGAGGATTTTTCTGCGAAAATCGAGGAATATTTGAAGACCGAAGCGGATGTGATTTTGTTTGAAACGAAAATCGACAAGAGATTAAGCTCGACGAAGAATTTAGTAAAAGCAGGGGTTAAAATCGAAGAGTTTAAGAAAAAAGAAGAGGTTGACATGAGGGCTGTGTTTAATATTTATGACACGGCGCTCCGAAACGGGAAAATGGCGGTTAAGAAACTTGAGGAAATTGAATCGAAACAAGACCCGTATATGTTTTTTGGGCTGATGGTGAGTCAGGCGTTGAAAAAACTTGAATGGAAGCCAAACGGAGCAAAAGAAAAGAGAGCTTTAGGGAAGCTCTCTGAACTTGATATGTTGATGAAAACGACTTCAATTGAACCTTGGGTTCTTGTGAAGGGGTTCCTTACGCAGCTTTCTTCGCTGTAGTCTTTTTTGCCTTTGGGGCGGCCTTTTTTACGGTCTTCTTCGCGGGCTTAGCGGCAGCGACTTCTTTAGCGATGCGAGCAAGGCGAGCTTTGCGGCGGGAAGCAGTGTTTTTCTTCAAGAGACCTTTTTTCACGGCTTTGTCGTATTCGCTCTGGATTTTCTTCATGTTTTCAGCAGAAGGATTTGCTCTGAACTCTTTAAGAGCGGTTTTAATGTCTTTTTTGATTGCGACGTTTTTTGCGTTGCGCTTGGTTGCCTGACGGGCGGCCTTTTTGGCAGATTTAATAATCGGCATTAGGATTCCTGTTAGATTAATTATGTAATTTCTCTGTATTATATATTAAATTCGAGAAAAAATCAAGAGACACGGGGTTGTATTTTGAAAGTGATTATGGTAAACTAAAAATAGTACTATTTTTAACGTTAAAATAAACAGCATGCAAGAAAATAATATGCCAGATCAAGTTCCGCCAGTTCCACCTGATCCAACTAAGGAAGGTGGGGAAGCGCCGGCTCCGCAAGGAAGCGGCTCTCTTGAGGAGGTTGCAAAGAAAATTAAAGAGGCGGACAACGTTTTGGTTGCGCTTTCGAATGATCCGAGCGTAGACGAGATGGCGGCAGCGATTGGGCTAACGATGGCGCTCGATGCAGCGGGGAAGCATGCGACCGCGATTTATTCTGGAAAAACGCCAAACGTACTCGAATTTTTGAATCCAGAAGAGACGTTCGAGACAAATACAGATTCTCTACAAGATTTTATTATTGCACTTAATAAGGATAAGGCTGACCATCTTCGTTATAAGATTGATGGGGATTTTGTAAAGGTTTATATTACTCCGTATAAGACAACGATCGAAGAAGATGACCTTGAGTTTTCTCGAGGGGATTACAATATCGACCTTGTTGTTGCGATTAATGTTCCGGCGGCGACAGAACTTGACGGGGCACTTAAAGAGCACGGTCGAATTATGCATGATGCGACCGCAATCAACATCACGAACGGAGCTCAGGGGAAGTTCGGGGATGTGGAATGGGTTGATCCGAAGGCGAGTTCGATTTCTGAAATGGTGACGAACCTGGCGATGGAGCTTAATAATAAGAAGCTTGACGCGGGGATTGCGACGGCACTTCTAACAGGGTTGGTCGCGGCAACGGATAAATTTACGAACCAGGCAACGACGCCAGACGTAATGATGATGGCGGCGAAATTGATGGGGTTCGGAGCGGACCAACAAGTCGTAATCCAAAATATCTCGCAAGAACTCGAGTTTAACGAGAGGGAAGATGCGAAAGGAAAAGATTCTGATTCGGGTGAAGAGAAGTCGAAACATAACGAGTTGACGATTAGCCATGACGAAGAAGAGAAGGAAGAAAATCCTTCGGAAGAGAATGATTTGAGCGCGGACGAAAGTTCCGAAAAATCTGAAGAAAAACCGGATGAAAATGCGGGATTAACAGGGGCGTTAGCGTCGCAAATGAACGAAGCGAATAATGCGCCGGATCCGGTCCAAGCAGCGATGGCTTCGGCAATGAATCCGATGGGGGTACCTGGGAACGGGGCGCCGGCTTCGACGACGATTGCGGGAGTTGAAGTTTCTTCGGTTAGTGGAGACAATTCTGGATATGCAGGTGGAGCGCTTGCGGATCAGATTTTGAATAATATGAATACTCCGGCTCCGACCGCGCAAGACGCACAGGGTGCGCCCGAGGCGCAACCAGCTCAGCCAGCGACAGATTATGGCCAGATGATTGACCAGGCTCTTGCAGAGCCACTTCCGGGCGAGACTTCGATGCAGCCGCCAATGATGGCAGGTCAACCTGCGGAGGCAAGTCCAGCGACGGTTGTCCCGGACGGAGGGATGCCGCCGGCACCGATGGGGGCAGCAATGTTGAACGGAGCAGGAGTGGCGCCAGAACTAGGACCAAATCCAACGATGCTCGCAAATCCAGCAGGTCCGAATCAGGACGAGATTGATGCGTTAAACATCATTAATCAAGCAAAACAAGGTCAAGAAGAAACACCAAGTTTAACCTTGAACGGGGAACTGCCTAAAATTGTTCCAACCGGAGGGTCGCTTGGATATGATTCGCCAGCGGCGGTTTCTGCGACAGGCGGAACGATGATGAACCCAGCGATGGCGCAGGCGCCGGGAGTAGAAAATATGCCAGCTGTGAATGATGCGCCGAATTTGAATTTTGGACAGGTCCAAGGCATGGGCGCGCCGGCAGGTATGCCTACAGAGGGCGCGATGCCGAGCGAAGGAATGACTCCGAATGAGGGGATGATGGCACAACAGCCAATGGTTCAACCGATTCAAGCTGGAATGCCGATGCCGGGGCAAGAACTAGCTCCGCCACCAATGACGCCAACTCCAGACTTCGGGGCGATGCCGCCAGTACAGACAAATCCAACGCCGATGGTTCCGGATATGACTCAGATGGCGCAACAGCCAATGGCTCAGCCAACGATGCCGACGCCAATGGCGCCAACGCAAGATCCAGGTGCGTTCCAAATCCCAGGAATGCAACAATAAGAGAAACATGATAAAATAGTCTCATGAACAATGAGACTATTTTGATTGATAAGCCGAAGGGAATGACTTCGTTTGGGGTTGTTGCGAGGGTGAGGAGAGTTTTGACCAAGCAAGCACGGAAGGAATATGAGGAAAAAGGCCTCACGCCGCCGAAGCGGCTGAAAGTTGGGCATACGGGAACGCTCGATCCGTTTGCAACGGGGCTTTTGATTGTTTTGGTTGGAAAAATGACGAAGCGTTCAAATGAATTTTTAAAGCTGGATAAAGAATATATTGCCGAGATTAAGCTTGGGGAGACTTCCTCAACAGGGGACCCGGAGGGGGAAATTAAAAAAAGTTATTCAGGCGAAGCGAAGTCGGAAGCGGAAGTTAAAAAAGTTGTTCAAAGTTTCCAAGGTGAAATTATGCAAAAAGTGCCGGCGTTTTCTGCAGTGAAAATCAACGGGCGGAAGGCGTATGAGCTCGCGAGGAAGGGAATTGAAGTTGAAACACCGACGAGAAAAGTGAAGATTTATGAAATTGAAGTACTTGAATATAATTGGCCGGTGCTGAAAATCCGAGCGAAGGTTTCCTCGGGGACCTATATTCGAACGCTCGGGGAAGATATTGGGGAGAAGCTGGGGACAGGAGCGTATCTTACGGAGCTTAGACGAACGAAAATCGACCGGTTTTCTGTCGATGAGGCGGTAAGTCTCGACGAGTTTATGAAAACTTACGATTGAAAAGAAGCGTAAGATGTGGTATAATGGGGCGCATGATTAGCAAAGATAAGAAAGCAGAGGCTATCAAGAAGCTTGCACGTTCTGAGAAGGACGTAGGTTCTCCTGAGGTTCAGATCGCTATCCTTACCGAGAGGATTAAGGAAGTAACTGAGCACGTTAAGGCGAACAAGCACGATTTTATGGCTCGTCGCGGTCTTATGCAGATGGTTGGGAAGCGTAAAAAACTCCTCAAATATCTTGAAAAGAGCGATTTCGAGACTTATAAAGCGACCTTGGACAAACTTGGTCTTCGTAAATAACCTCTTCGATAAAACTTTTCTCCGGGCTTCTTCGTAAGGATTTGGCGCAGGGAAAAGAAAAATCCCCGTCCTGGACGGGGATTTTTGATGGGGGAGGGGTTAGAAGTTACGTTCGATAGACTTTTTGAGTTTGCGGCCGAGGCGGCGAGCGCGGAATTCTTCGTTTGTTTTAGGATCACGATAGCCGCTATAGACGAGGAAAGTGCGGACGGAGGCCTTGTTTTTCAGACTGAAGAAACGAACCATGCCGAGAGGGGAATTGGCCCATCTGCGGACTAGAGTATCGAGTTCGATAAGGAGGCGCTTAAGTGCGGTCTCAAACTCGGAAGTGAGCTGGTCGATAGGAACGTTTCCTCTTTTGACGGGACAGTAGCAGAAGCTATAATTGCGATAGACTTCTCCGTTTGGCTGGACAACATCGGCGGTACCGGAGCTGGTGATGACGATATGAACGTCAAATTCATCGGAGATGCGTTCGCGCAAGAGGCGGAAAAGTTCGACACTAGGGTCGC
>CAZQMP010000027.1:0-8062 GCA_964594565.1 uncultured Candidatus Saccharibacteria bacterium | reverse complement strand
GCATGGAAAACTTCCGCGCCCATCCGAACCGCGTCGGCGATATTCTCGGCCGACTTCGGGATAATCATGTATTCCTGGAAATCTGTCGCCCAGTCCGCATGTTCGCCCCCGTTCATCACGTTCATCATCGGGAGCGGCAAGGACATATCGTCCATCGTCCCGGCAAGTTCCGCGACGTATGCATAAAACGGCAAACGTTTCGCACGCGCAACCGCCTTCGCCGTCGCAAGGGAAACCGCGAGAATCGCGTTCGCCCCGAGGCGAGATTTGTTCTCTGTTCCGTCGAGATCGAGAAGCATCTGGTCGACAACCGCCTGCTCCGCCGAATTCCCGACAAGCACGTCTTTTATCTTTGAATTTACGTTCCAAACCGCCTTTAGTACACTTTTACCCCCAAAGAATTTCGGGTCACCGTCGCGCAACTCAAGCGCTTCACCCGAGCCAGTCGAAGCGCCAGAAGGAACCGCCGCTCGTCCAGCTTGTCCAGATTCGAGAAACACGTCCGCCTCCACAGTCGGATTCCCCCTTGAATCTAAAATCTGCCTCGCTTTGATATTAGAAATAATAAAATTATCCATAAGCATTATTATACCAGAAAAAAGTCAAGTTTTGTAGACCTTTAATCGTAAAATTGGTATAATATTTTCAATGAGTAAACCCCTGAATCCCGAAAAGTCTAAACACCTCCGCCCCCTGAGGATTATTTTGGCAGTTTTAACCGTTATTCTTATCATCTTAATCCTCGATAAGCTCCCGACCTCTCGAACGAACGTCGTAAAATCGTCCGGAACCGGCGTTTTGAGCGCGGAAGAAACTTCCGAAAAATTTTACTTCATGACCGGCTTTCTTGACCATCTCGAATCTAGCCTCGAGCGCCGTCTCGAGGAGCTTGGCGTCCCCGAGGAGGAATACGAAAACATCGCCGAATATCTCTCTAAAGACGAAATTTTTGAGATCGAGACGAAAGTCACGCTTGCCTCTGAGCTCGAAGGGAATTACGTCGAAGCGACCGAAGATGACCTCGACTCGCTCCGGAAGATTTTCGGGCTCTCGGAGACCTATCCGTTCGAGATTTACCGCACCGAAACTACCCCTGAAGAATACAAAAATCTCTCTGATTTAATCAAGGAATATCATAAAACTTTGATTACCGTTGAAGATTATGATGTGATAGAATAGAAGCATGAACGAATTGCTCGCGAAAAAACTTAAATCTCTCCCCTCCGCCCCTGGAGTTTATTTCCATAAAAACAAAGAGGGCGAGATTATTTATGTCGGGAAGGCCGCTGTGCTTAAAAACCGTGTCCGCCAATACTTCCAGAACCCGAAAGATCGCGACCCAAAAACCGCTGCGCTCGTCGAAGAAATTTCGATGACTGACTGGATTGTCGTCGACACGGAGATGGACGCGCTTTTTCTCGAGAGCGAAATGATAAAACGCTACATGCCGAAGTGGAATATTTTGCTCCGTGACGACAAAAACGTCTCTTTTGTCCGCATTGACCTAAAATCCGAAGTTCCATATGTCTCGATGACGCGCAACCCTCTCGGGGACGACGCTCGTTATATCGGTCCCTTTTACGCGAAAACAACAATCGAGACCGCCCTCCGTATCCTCCGGAAAATTTTCCCCTATTATGACAAACCTTATACTGGGAAGAAAACCCTCGACACTGACCTCGGGCTCACCCCTGGAATCGAAATCGGGAAAATGACTCCGAAAGAGTATCATAAAATCCTCAACAATTTGATTCGCTATCTCGAAGGCGACCGCGAAAAACTCCTCAAAGACCTCGAAAAGGAGATGAAATCCGAAGCAAAACTCGGCAATTTTGAGCGCGCAGCCGAACTCCGAAACGAACTGTTCGGCCTTAAGGGGCTGAAGAAGAAAATCGTCTTCTCGGACAAAGAATTTCTCGATATTTCCTCCGACCAGGCTCTCCTCTCTCTCCAAAAACTCCTGAATCTCGAGAATCCGCCCCGTCGCATCGAAGGCTATGACATTTCTCATCAAAACGGGGAGGACGTCGTCGGCTCGATGGTCGTCTTTACAAACGGCGCCTCTGACCGCAGCGAATACCGGAAATTTAAGCTAAAAAAGCAACAAAACAACGACCTTGAGTCGCTTAAAGAGGTAATTTCTCGCCGTCTAAAACATTCAAATTGGACTTTCCCGGACCTGATTATTCTCGATGGCGGCGAGCTCCAAGTTTCCGCGATTCTCCCTCTTCTCGAACCGCTCAAAATCCCCGTTATTGGCCGTGATAAATCCGGCGATCATGCCAAATCCGCCTCTGTAAAAATCATCATTCCGGAGGAAAAATCCGATTCTTTTGAGCGCGGACAAAACTTCCGAAAAATTGAGCTCTCAAAAGACTCCCATATCTCTCGTCTGATTGCTCGGATCGATGAGGAGGCGCACCGCTTCGCTATCACCTATCATACCCTCCTGAAACGCAAGCGTCAGCTCGGTCGCTAACCCGAAAGACTTGTATATTTCCGCAAAATTATCTATAATAGAAGTATTATGAATCTAGTTTCCGTTTTTCAAACTTCAATTTTAATCTCGGCCGTTCTTGTTGTCCTTCTCGTTTTGCTCCAACAACGTGGCGCTTCGCTTGGCGCTGGTCTCGGAGGCTCTGGCGAACTTTACACGACGCGCCGTGGCCTCGACAAATCTCTCTTTAACGCGACGATTGTCTTTGCCGTTATCTTTGTCTTGTCGATTTTAGGACTCCTTTTAATCCCCGCATAATATGGCTATTTTTAATAAAAAGAGTGGGCGAAAATTTTTAAGGCGAGTTTCTCGTCTATCTGAAGAAGCCGCCGAATCGAGCGAAGAACACATTCGCGAGAATTTTCTTGGGCGTCTTTCTCATGTCGGCGATGTCCGTCTCTTTGTTGTCGAATGGGGCTTGATCGTTTTCTTCCTCTTCATGCTCGCTCTAACCCAGAGCTTCTGGTTTACGGACTCTTACTCCGTCGAGACTTTTGCTTCCGGCGGAACCTATACCGAGGCGACTCTCGGGAAAGTTAACTCTCTTAATCCTCTCTTTGCCTCGACAAACAGCGAGAAAACCCTCGCAAAGCTCATGTTCCTCGGCCTAACCGCCTCTGATTCTTCGGGACATATCGGAAACGTCCTCGCGAAATCCGTCCGCTCCGACGGCTCCGGGAAAATCTGGACCGTAAGATTGAAAGACAACTTAAAATGGTCCGACGGGGAACCGCTAACAAACGCCGACGTCCTCTTTACTGCCGACCTGATTAAAAATCCCGCCGTTGTTTCGAACTTCTCTTCGAACTTGAATCGCGTGACGATTCGTGAAGACGGGAACGGGAACATTATTTTCGAACTCCCGGCGAGCTACGCCGAATTTTCTTCCGCGCTTGACTTCCCGATTCTCCCGAAACATATCCTCGAGAACGTCGACCCGGCGACTCTCCTCGAATCGAGCTTCTCTTCGGCCCCGGTGACTTCTGGCGCCTTCGCTTATAACGCGACCCAAGCCGTCGGAACCTCTGGCGAGTCAATCGTCTATCTCTCCGCGAACAAAAACTTCTATAAGGGCGCCCCGAAGGTCAACTCTTTCGTTGTCCACGCCTATCTTTCCTCCGAGGAAATTATTAACGCCATAAAATCCGGCGCCGTCTCTGCGACCGCCGAACTTCTTCCGACCGACTCCGCCGAAGTTTCCTCGAAGCTCGTCTATGAGAAACAAACCGCGATTAACTCCGGCGTCTTCCTCTTCATGAACACAAAATCCGGCCTCCTGAAAAACAAGACCGCGCGCAAGGCGATCCAGACCGGCCTCGACGTTTCGGAGATTCGAACCCTAATCAGCGACGAACAAGCTCTCGACTACCCGATTCTCAAAAGCCAGCTTTCCCTCGATTCTTGGCCGGAACTTCCGGCGCATAATCTCGACGCCGCCCGCTCGACCGTCGCAAGTCTCGAAGACAAAAACATCTCCCTCGTAACGATTAACTCCGGTTATTTCCCGACGCTCGCTGAGGACATCGCCGCCCAGCTCGAGGATATGGGCTTTACTGTCCGCAAAGAATTCCATGACCCTGGCCAAGAATTCGTCGTCAACGTCATCGCAAACCGCAGCTACGACATCCTCCTCTACGAAGTCGAGCTCGGCGCAAACCCTGACCTTCTCGTCTATTATCACTCTTCCCAGGCGACTTCTTCGGGTCTCAACCTCTCGAACTATAATTCCTCCGTGGCAGACGACCTGATTCTCTCCGCTCGCGAGACTGCCGACGAGAATACGAAGAAACAGAAATACCGCGAATTTGTCGAACGCTGGATTGAAGACGCCCCGGCAATCGGTCTTTACCAAGTCAACATGAGTTACTACTTCGACAAGACCGTAAAAACCTTCTCCGAAGACAATTCTCTCGTCGTTCCAACCGATCGGTTCGCCGATATAAAATTTTGGGCTGTCGAAAAAGTTGCAAAAAATCGCACTCCGTAGTATAATAGTCGACAGATAGTTTTTTAATATTCGTGCGCCTGTGGTGGAATTGGTAGACACGCTACCTTGAGGTGGTAGTGGCCATTTTAAGTGCTGTGCTAGTTCGAGTCTAGTCAGGCGCACCAGTTGACAAATTACGCCAAATACGGCGTATTTTTTATTGCCAAGAAACCACTAATTTTATATAATAGTTATATTAGGAGAGAGTGTGTTAGAACTGCGTAATATCACGAAGGTATATAATACTGGCGGCTTCAAACAGAAGGCGCTCGATGACGTGTCTCTAACTTTTCGCGAACAAGAATTCGCGAGCATTCTCGGCCCTTCCGGCTCCGGGAAAACCACTCTCTTAAACATCATCGGCGGCCTCGACCATTACACTTCCGGCGACCTTATTATCGACGGCGTTTCGACGCGCCGCTTTAAAGACTCCGACTGGGACGCCTATCGTAACCATCGTATCGGTTTCGTCTTCCAAAGTTACAACCTTATCTCTCACCAGTCGATTTTAAACAACGTCCGCCTCGCTCTGACTTTGTCCGGGATTTCGAAGCGCGAAGGAAACCGCCGCGCGAAGAAGGCTCTCGAATCTGTCGGCCTCGGCGAACATATCCATAAACGTCCGTCCCAACTTTCCGGCGGCCAGATGCAACGTGTCGCGATTGCTCGCGCCCTCGTGAACGATCCTGATATTCTCCTTGCCGACGAGCCGACCGGCGCCCTCGATTCAGAAACTTCCGTTCAAATCATGGACCTCCTGAAAGAAATTTCGAAAACAAAGCTCGTTGTCATGGTTACACACAACCCCGAGCTTGCAGAAAAATATTCAACTCGCATCATAAATCTTAAGGACGGCCGAATTTTAAAGGACTCAAACGTCTCGAAAAAGACAAGAGCGAAGAAGCTCGACCCAGAAACCCGGAAACACAAGTCGAAAAAGACGAAGATGTCTTTCTTTACCGCGCTCGGACTTTCCTTTAACAATCTCCTGACGAAAAAGGGAAGAACCATTCTCGTCGCCTTCGCCGGCAGTATCGGAATCATCGGCATCGCTCTGATTCTTGCGGTCTCGACCGGCTTCCAAAACTATGTCGACTCAATCCAAAAAGACACGCTCGACTCTTATCCTCTCATGATAACCGAAGAATCGTTTTCTCTTGATAATCTCGTGACGACCGAAGACGACGTAAACAGGTCCGGCATGGTCGACCTTCGCGAAGAGGCGAAAAAAGAGCTCGTCGAATATCCTGTCATGTCGAACATGCTAAAATCCGTCGCAACGAACGACTTAAAGAGCTTTAAAAAGTTTTACGAGGCTCACGCAAAAGACTTAGAGAACGACGTTAAAAACGTAACGTACGGCTATGACGTCATTCCTTACGTTTATTCTGTTGATGCGACGAACAAGCTCGCAAAATTAAACCCGAACGACACTTTCTCCTCGATGTTTGGATCCGGTCTCGATACTCTAACGAACTTTACTGGCGGCTCGACTTCGCTCTATAGCCCGTTTTATACCGACGATAAGGAGACGGTTCTCTCGAAATATGATGTTCTTGCTGGTCGTCTCCCGGAAAAATACGACGAGGTCATCATTAATCTCGCCGGCAAAGGCGTAATTTCTGATCTCTTGACGTATGAACTCGGCCTGAAAGACACCGCCGAACTTTCTGACCTCGTTAAAAAATTGATGGCCGGCGAATCCGTCGACCTAAACCACGACCCGCTTCTTCTCGACTATGATGATTTGTTGAACCTCGACCTTCGCGTTATCGTCCCAAGCGACTTATATAAATATAACGAGAAATATGACGTTTACGAAGACATGTCTGGCGACAAAGAATTTTTAGCGGACGTTTATGAGAATAAATCGATTCGCCTTAAAGTTGTCGGAGTTATAACCGCAAAATCCGGCGTAACCGCCCAGACTCTTGAGCAGGGCGTCGGTTATACGAGCGAGCTCGTTGACGAGATTATTTCGCGCGCGGGCGAGTCCGAAGTTGTCAAGAAACAGCTGAGAGATAAAGACCGCGACATTTTCTCCGGGAATCGTTTTGACGACGAAGAAAGCGGCTTCGACTATGGCTTTGAAGACCTCGTCACGGTCGACGAAGAAGCGCTCGCTGGCGTTTTTAACGTCTCGATTGACGAAACCGAACTCTCGAACACAATCGCGGAATACATGTCCTCAATCGCCGATTCAATTTCCATCGACACAACCCCAGCAAGCGACGCACTGAACTCAACGCTCGACTCGCTCACATCTCTTCTCTCCGGAAAAATCTCCACCTATGACCTCGAGCATCCTCTCGAACCGCTAACTGCCGACGACGCGGACGCATTTGTCGACGAATTCATGAACGAATATAATCCGAGCTCGAGCTTGACCGACCTCGAGGCGGAATATGTCATTCCGGCGGACGTTTACCGCGAGATTTTCTCCGGCACGTTCAAGACTGTCCTTCCGCTCTTCCTTCAAGCGCGCGCATACGCTCCGACCGTAACTCTCGAATCGATTGTTTCGGCCGCTCGCGAACAAGCCGAATTTGTCGCCGCCTTCGAACAAATGTCGAGCGCAATGACCGAAGCAAAAATCAAAAAATCCGTCCTCGAACAAGTTGGCGAGTTGACCGCCTATGTCTCTAACGCCTTTGCGAAGAGTTTTAACGTCGACGCTTCAAAATTTTCCTCCGCTTTCTCCCTTAACTTTTCCGAAGACGAACTTATGCGCGTCATGAAATCTCTCCTTAACTCCTCGAAAACAACTCTAAAGTCGAATCTTTCCTCCCTAGGTTATCAAGACAAAGACGACCCTTCTTATATTTATTTCTATTTCCATAGTTTCGACGGAAAAGAAAACTTTAAACAGTTCGTCGAGGATTATAACGACTCAGTAGAAAAAGACAAGAAAATCAACTATTCCGACCTCACCGGAATCCTCATGGACTCGGTCAAAACAATCGTGAACGCCGTTTCTTACGTTCTTATCGCCTTTGTTTCGATTTCTCTCGTCGTGAGCTCGATTATGATTGGAATCATTACGTACATTTCTGTCTACGAACGTACAAAAGAAATTGGAATTCTCCGCGCGATGGGCGCTTCGAAGAAAAATATCTCCTCGATTTTCAACGCCGAGACGTTTATTATCGGCTTCCTTTCCGGTCTCTTTGGAATCATAACTTCTTATCTTCTCATCCTTCCGATCAACGCGATTCTTGCCGCGCTGACAAACGTCGACAATCTTCGCGCCACGCTCGCACCGAACTCGGCGGTTTGGTTGATTATTTTAAGTATCGTCTTAACTCTTATCGGCGGACTTATCCCGGCTCGTGCCGCCTCGAAAAAAGACCCAGTTGAAGCTCTTCGCACTGAATAAATCCTACTAAGTCTTTAACATAAACGTCTTGACGAACAACGCTCGGTAGCGTAAAATAGATATAAGACAAAAAGAGGTGTTTTATAAAAATGTTAAAGTCATCTAGACTAGTTTTAGCTTTAGGTACTTTGCTCGGGGCGTCCGTAGCTGTCCTCCCGGCGACCTCTTTTGCTGCGACTTCTATTACCCATAGCACTGACAC
>CAZQMP010000026.1:7008-8190 GCA_964594565.1 uncultured Candidatus Saccharibacteria bacterium | reverse complement strand
TATATTGTTGTCTCAACAACTCGTCCGGAGACCCTCTTCGGCGACATGGCCGTCGCCGTGAATCCGAACGACGTCCGCTATAAAGACTTAATAGGAAAGAAGGTAAAACTCCCCCTGACCGACCGCGAAATCCCGATTATCGCCGACGAACACGCCGACCCAGAATACGGAACCGGCGCCGTAAAGATTACTCCTGCGCACGATTTTGACGACTTCGAAGTAGGGAAGCGCCATAACCTTGAAAACCTCCGCGTAATTAGTGACGACGGTCACATGCTCCCAGTCTGCGGCGAGCGCTACGCTGGTCTTTCGACCGAAGAATGCCGCGCCCTCGCTCTTCACGACCTCGAAGAACAGGGAATCCTTCTCGGCTCTCACGAAATCTCTCACGCCGTCGCTCATTGTTACAAATGTGGCACAGTTATCGAACCAACCCTTAAGGAACAATGGTTTATTGATACCGAGAAGCTCGCAAAAGTCGCAATCGAACATCTCGAAAACAACGAAATCAAATTCTATCCCGAGAACAAGCAAAAGGTGTTGATTAACTATCTCGCCGGTCTAAAAGACTGGAACATCTCCCGTCAAATCCCCTGGGGCATCCCTATCCCAATGTTCAAGAAAGTCCACACCGAATCCGCCGGAACCGGCAGCGCAAATTTCGACGACGCCCCGGATTGGGTTTTCGATACTCGCGTGAACCTCGCAGAAATCGAACTCGGCGGCGTAAAATATCGCCGTGACGAAGACACTTTCGACACTTGGTTCTCGTCGTCCCACTGGCCAATTGTCTGTACCGACTGGACCGAAGACCACGGCTCTCCGTTCTATCCTCTAAACGTAATGGAGACCGGCGCTGATATTCTCTTTGCTTGGGTCGCAAGAATGATCATGATGGGTCTCTATGTAACCGGCGAAGTCCCGTTCAAAGAAGTTTACCTCCATGGTCTCGTTCTCGATGCCCACGGCAAGAAAATGTCAAAGTCAAAAGGCAACGTAATTAACCCGATGGACCTTGTCGCAAAATACGGCTCCGACGCTTTCCGCCTCGGCATTCTCCGCGGCCGCTCCGCCGGCATGTCCCAAGCCTTCTCTGAAGAATCCGTCCTCGCCTCCCGCAACCTCTGCAACAAACTCTGGAACATCTCAAGGTTTATAGATGATATTGTGGCTCGGGGAGAT
>CAZQMP010000026.1:0-6908 GCA_964594565.1 uncultured Candidatus Saccharibacteria bacterium | reverse complement strand
TATGATACTGACTCCATGGGCGAAGACTGGATCTGTCGCGAAATAAACGCCTTGAACAAAAATGTCACAAAATACATGCGCGACTACCGTTTCGCCGAAGCCGTCGAAGAAGTCTATTCGACAATTTGGGACAAATACGCCGACTGGTTCCTCGAGAGCCAAAAAATCTTCAAAAACGTTCCGCTCTTGAAGCGTACACTTGAGGATCTCTTGATAATTTGCCATCCTTTCATGCCGTTCGTAACCGAAACAATTTGGCAAAGCTTGAGCTGGACTGAAGGTATGTTGATCGACCAGAAATGGCCGGAAAGCCTCGAATTTGACGCTATAAGCGCCGAAGAGTTCGAAAGGCTTAAGGACTGCGTCTTAGAAATTCGACGCGTCCTAGCGGGCTTAAAGGACGCTGTACGAGGCGTTTCTATCGGCCTTCTCCATGGTGACGACGGTCTAATCGCCGACAACGCCGAACTCGTCCGTGCGTTGACACACACCGACAAAATCGGCCCAACCGATGGCAATCCTCGCGGTATCCGCATCGCCGTTCCTGGTCGCGAAGTTTATCTCGACGTCTCCGACGACATCTTAAAGACCTACAAAGAGGCCTTAACTGAGCGTATCTTGAGCGTCGGGCGCGAACTCGACAACCTCGAGAACCGCATGCGCAACCCTAGTTATGTCGAAAAAGCCCCGGCTCATCTCGTAGAAGAGACTCGCCAGGGAATCGAAGAAAAGACTGCGTTAATTGCTCGCCTGAAACAAGAACTTACGGTTATTGAATAAATTTTTTAGCGAACTCGCCATAAGTCGTAAATTCAACGTCTTCGGCTTTAAGCTCTGTGATAACTTTAGAAAGTCTCTCACAGAGCTTTTTTCCTGAATTCTTCTTAATATAAAAGGGAACCGCCTTAATTTTGAGAATATCCGCAAACTCCCATGGATGGAAATATGTCGCAAAATACTCCGTCTCCTGAAGCGACTTCTTCGCGAGCTTAATATAAAGCGAGGTCGGAAAAATATGTAGCGCAAGCCAAAACATCGGAATTCGAAGTCCCGTCGCAACCGACGTCGGAATCTCGACTATCCCGTCCCTAACGAACGGCTTCCTCGGGACGTTAAGATGATTATATCTCCCCGGAATGAACGCCGGATTGACGCTCGAGTCATATCCATATCCAAGTCTCTTAAGTTCTTCATAGTCAATCTTCATCATCCTCGGGACGCGATATCCCTGAATCTTCAGTTTCCGTCCTTTTTGGAGAATCGCCTTCGCTTCGGCGAGATCCGAATCTTTCGGCTGGAAGTGATCGACCCCGTGTGCAGCGAGCTCATGCCCCTCACGAAGAATCTTCTCAACAAGCGACGGGTTCCCCTTCGCAAAATTTCCAGTCGTAAAGAACGTCGCCTTAACCTTCTGTTTGTCGAGAATCTTTAAAATCTTCCTAAGCCCCGTCGAAGAAACTTTAATTCCGTCCTCAAGGGAAATCTCCGCCCCGTGTTCTCGCGGCAGGTCGAACTCCTCAACATCAAAACTTAACAATACCTTTTTCTTCGTCTTCTTCATAACTTCGACTTCCTCTTGTTAACGACATAAAGCGGTCGATTTTTTGTCTCCGTGTGAATCTGCGAAACATAAAGCGCCGTTATCGCCTGAGAAATGAGCACAAGCCCAATCAAAAACGCATCAAACACGCTCATCGCGACCGCTCCCGCCCAATCCAGTCCGAGCGGATCTCCAAGGATATATTGCTGAACAAGAATAAACAGCCCGAGCGCGCCCGAGAACAGCGTAATAAACGCCCCGATATACCCAAAAATCACGAGCGGCGTTCTCGACATCGACGCGAGCCCATCAATCGCAAGTTTCGCGAGTTTCCCCCGCTTATACGTCGATTTGCCCGCCTCGCGTCCCCGAATCTTCACCGGGACAAATTCTTGCGTAAACCCAAGCCAATCGATTAACCCTCGCGTAATCCTGTTTCGCTCTGTCAGTTCATTAAACTCGTCCGCAACTTCTCGGCTAATCAGTCTAAAGTCCATCGCGTCCGGCCGGAACCCCTTATATCCGGCCGCTCTCATCATCAAATAAAACAGTTTCGAGCCAAGCTTGTGGCGTGTTTTCTTTTTCTTCGCAATCGCCGTAACGACTTCTGCCCCCGCTTCCCATCTTTCAATAAGCTTCGGAATCGCCTCGACTGGATGTTGCCCGTCCGCGTCAATCATAATAATCGCCTCCCCCGTTGCGGTCCGAATTCCCGCCGACAGCGCAATCTCTTTCCCAAAATTCCTCGAGAACGCTACAAGCTTCGTCTCTTTTTGCTTAAACAGCTTCGACTTCCTTATCTCTTCGACCGTTCTATCTTCCGACCCGTCGTCAACAAGAATTACCTCGAATTTATAATCCAGTTTTTCAATTTCTGGTCCAAGATGCTCGTCCAAAAATCTCCGAATCCCCCTCTCTTCGTCAAAAATCGGTACAACAATCGAAAGCTGTTTCTTCGTCATCTTTAATACATCGCTCCGCCGCCCATGCCGGTGCTAACTTCTGGTTCCTTCTCCGGAATTTCACAAATCAACGCGCCCATCGTAATCGCCGTTGCCGCGATAGAAATCGCGTTTTGGACTGCTTCGCGCGTCACGCGAGCCGGATCAACAACTCCCGCCTTCTTCATCTCGACCAAGTCCTCCTCCGGCGTCATGACGTTGACTCCGAATCCAGGTTTCGCCTTCTGGACTTCCGAAAGAAGCGCCTGCGCGTTCAGTCCCGCGTTCTCAAGAATATGCACAAACGGCCTTTCGAGCGCATTTTTAACAATCTTCGTTGCTGCATCGTCACCTTTAAGTTTCGCCGCAAGGTTAACAAGCGTCACGCCTCCGCCCGGAACAATTCCTTCCGAAAGCGCTGCCTTTGTTGCTGCGACCGCGTCGTCAACACGGAATTTCTTTTCGTCGATTTCCGTCTCTGTCGCCCCGCCGACCTTAATAATCGCAACTTTCCCCTCGAGCGCCGCTGCGCGTTTCTCGAATTGCTCGCGCTCATAGTCGCTCGTCGCAAGTTTCGCTTGGTTCCGAATCAGTTCAATTCTTTCCGCAACCGCCTTTTTCGAACCTGCACCCTTGATGATTGTCGTTTCATCTTTCGTCGCAATAACTTTTCCTGCGCTTCCGAGAACTTCCATTCCGACTTCCTCGAGCTTCAAACCCTTGTCAGCCGAGACAACCGTTGCGTCCGTAAGAATCGCGATATCTTCCATAATTTCTTTTCTGCGATCTCCGAATGCTGGCGCTTTCAAAACAAGCGAGTTAAAGACACCTTTAAGCTTGTTAAGAACAAGCAGCGACAATGCCTCCCCTTCGACGTCCTCGGCGATAATAACGAGGTCTTTCTTACCCGCTTGCGCACATTGCTCAAGCAGCGGCAAAATATCGTTCGAATAAGAAATCTTTTTGTCTGTAACGAGGACGAGTGGTTTCTCAAAGACCGCCTCTTGTCTGTTCACGTCCGTAACAAAGAACGGGGAAGAATAGCCTTTATCATAAGAAAATCCTTCGACAATCTCCTCTTCCATCTCGAGACCTTGTCCGGCTTCGACCGTAACAACTCCGTCTTTTCCAATCTTAGAAATAACTTCCGCAATGAGTTTTCCGATTTCCGAATCTCCCGCCGAAATCGTCGCAACTTCCGCAACTTTCTTGTCATCTCCCTCGATTTTCTCTGCTAGTCCGTCAATCCCCTTAACGATCTCCGCTCCGGCTTTTTCAATGCCCTTACGTAGTTCCATTGGATTAACCCCCGCCGCAATGAGTTTGTTCGCTTCATTGAGAATTTCATAGGTGAGAACCGTCACCGTCGTCGTTCCGTCTCCGGCAACTTTGTTGAGTTTTTGCGCTGCGCTCTTGATGAGCTTCGCTCCGACTTCGACCCCAAGATTATCTTTATCTTTCCCGAGCTCGACTGCCTCTGCGACCGTCACGCCGTCGTGCGTGATAACCGGCGCACCGTATTCCTTCTCGATTACGACGTTCTTACCCTTCGGTCCGAACGTAACTTTAACTGCGTCATAAAGTTGCTTTGCCCCCGAGAGAACTTTCTCTCTTGCCTCTGCTTCGTAATAAATCTTTTTCATCTTATCCTTTCTACTCGCTAACAACCGCGAGAATGTCTTTCTCTTCGACAATCATAAATTCTTCGTTTCTGATTTTAACCGGCGTCGTCGAATATTCTTTATAGATAATCTTGTCCCCCTTCTTGATATCTTTAACGTCTTTTCCGACCTCCTGGACAACGGCGTAAGCCGGCTTTTCTTTCGAATCCGCCGGGAGCAAAAGCCCCGAAGAAGTCTTCTTAAGCGGCTTCTCAACTTTTGCAACAACTCTATCTTTAAGTGGTTTCAGCTTCATATTTTCTCCTTTTTTTCTATATTCTATTGTAGCACAAAAATTAGCACTCGCAAGACCAAAGTGCTAATTTCTTATGTTTATCCAACAAGTTTTTCAACCGTCCGAGGCAGCTCCACAGAGCTCACCTCAACATAAACCTCAACGCATTCCACTCTTGCTTTTTTAATAAACCTTATGGTAAAATTAAAGTATATCTAAATGGGAGTTATTTTAATGAAGAAAGGAATTTCCTTCTTTATTGGCTTAGGAGTCTTTGGTGCCACCCTCGCAGGAACACCAAACCCCGCTTATGCTGAAGGCGGCTGTTTTACCGTTGGGGAAACCGCCTACGAAACCTTCTCCGAGGCTCGAAATTCAATCGAAGAGTCCGGAACAATAGTCTTAACCTGCGATGCGTCTATCGACGACGTAACTTACGGTCTAACCAATAAAAACGTCGTTTTCGACCTCAACGGTCACACTTTCGAACAGGTCGCAACCGACACTTCTACCATGCGAGAAGTAATCCGTGTCATGGACGGCGGAACTTTAACGATCGAAGATACCAGTGAAGCTAAAACCGGAAAAATCGTCTCGAATTTATTCGGTCTGCGCACCGTCAGCGGTGGAACCCTTATAATCAACGGTGGAACCATTGACGGCTACTATTATGGCGTTATTAACCTCGCCGGCGGAACAACTGAAATCAATGGCGGAACTATTTCCTCACCTTACTCAATCGCCGCTACGAACTACGGAACCTTCGATGTCAAAGGCGGAATCTTAACGACCGTCGCCGAAACCTATTCTACCCTCGTCAACAACGAAGGCGGAGTTATGACCATCTCCGGCGGAACTATCACCGCTCCAAACGGAACAACCACCTCCGTCGTCTCGAACACTGCCGGAACTTTGAACATGACCGGTGGTTCGATTGAGGCCGAGTCCTACGGAATCGCCGTCTGGCATGACGGAATTTTAAACATTTCCGGCGGAGAAATTTCTGCCGAAAACCAATTCGCAGTGACCGGAAACGGAACTACAAATCCTGAATCCGCTAACTACGGTGCAAACACAACCATCACAATCTCCGGTGGCGAAATCACCTCCAATGGGGCCGCTGCCATCTACCACCCTCAAGCTGGAACTTTGACAATCAACGACGGAATTATCCATGGCAAAGATACCGGAATCGAAATCCGCTCCGGAACCATGACAATCACTGGCGGGAATATTTCTTCCGAAAACGGGATCGCCTACAACTCCGGCCCGAATGGAAACGGCTCAACCGCAGCTGGCGCCGCGATTGCCGTTGCGCAACATACAACTACTCTTCCAATCAACGTAACCATCTCCGGCGGAAACTTTACTGGTCCAATCGCCTTTAGTGAAGACAACCCTCAAGGGAATGCCGAAGAAGACATCGAAAAAGTCACAGTCTCTATCACTGGCGGAATCTTTACCGCTACAAGTGGCGACCCAATTGTAGTTAGCGAAGACTTAACAAAATTCATCTCCGGCGGTCAATACAGCAAACTCCCTGCTACTAAATATATCGCCGATAACTATAACGTTTACGACACTTCCGAGGATGGCCCATTCTTCGTTGAACCTACCACGGCCGTCGAATTCCCAACCGAAATTTTCCTCCAAGTTGGCGATACTTACACTCTCGAGCCAACCGACATCGCGAAAGAATACCTTTCCGTTGGCGGTGCTGCCGATATTGTAAGCTTTGACAGCGAAACCTGGACCCTTACTGCGACAGCTACCGGAACAGGAGAATTCAACTATAACCTCCATAACTACATCAATCCTATCGACGAGAATATCACCGTCGCAGTCTACAGCATCGAAGTTCCCGACGAATCTGAAACTGAATCCGCATCCGACGAAACTATAATCAGCGCCGATGTCGCCGCCGCTGTTGCCGAATTCCTCGAAGATGGAAGCGAAAACTACTTTAGCGACACATTCTACATGTCCGGCTTGGCTAACTTAAAGAATGATTTTAAAAACGGCTACACCATTGAAGCCGGTCTCGATATCGTTTCTGGAGAAGACTACGATGAAGAGGCCTACAGTGAATGGCTCAAATCAGTCGAAGAAGAGTTAACCGCAAACGCCGAACTTTATGAAAACGAAAAAATCGCCGCTGTGGCTGGGGCCAACATCCCCATCATTACAGTTAACGAAGATGAAACTGACGCGAATCTTTACGGCTTCATGACCGAACTCAGCAGCCCGATTACTGTCGAATTCACAATTCCTGAAGAATATCGCGAAGCTCCCAATGGTTACACGAGAACCTTCTATCTCTGGAGAATCCATACAACCTACTCGGCCAATTACGAAACCGAAACAACTTACGAAAGAGTAGACGCAACTTTGAGCGAAGACGGGACAACTCTCACCGTATCGAACGATAAATTCTCAGCCTTCGCCATCACCTACGTCGACGAAGCCATCCCGGAAACCCCAGACACCGGTACCTTCACGAAATCTGACGACTCTGCAATCGAATCGAAAGT
>CAZQMP010000025.1:2938-9274 GCA_964594565.1 uncultured Candidatus Saccharibacteria bacterium | reverse complement strand
TACTTCTTGGTGGAGGGGTCGAGGAGGCGCTTGAAGAATTACAGAGAATTGATAAAGCGCTTGCGAGGATTTATAAAGAGGAGGAGATTAAATTTTCTAATGAAATCTTAGAAATTGAGAATGAGGAGAGCGAGGAGATTGGTTTTGAGGGGCGGGGACGTGAGGAGTTCCAGGGGAAAAGCACCGAGAAATGGTTTTATGAGAAAATTCTTCTTCCGGAGGTTTTGGAGCAGGGCGGGAGAGCGACGCAAATTATCCCGCAGCTGGAGTTCTCGAGTTTGTTCCCGGAAAACGAAAAAGATAAACGAAGGGTAGATTTCTTCCTCTCGGGAGAGAGAGGAAGGGGGATGGTGATTGAAATTGACGACGGGACGCATAGAGGTCGAGAAGAGAAAGACAAAGAACGAGATAAACTTGTTCGGGGAAATAGAATGAGGACGTTTCGGATAAAGGATGAGGAGCTTCGAGATGTTGAATGGGCGCGGAAAAAGTTTCGGAAGGCTCTTAAAGGCTTCTACGAGCCTTGTAGGAGCGGTTCTAACGACGTTTCTAACAAAAACGCTGAAGGAATCGCGCTTGTGGCTGGAACGGCCTTAAAACGTGATTTTTGGGCCTTTGAGGGCAAAATTTTGGTGGGGGATAACCCCGAAAATGAGGTTTTTGTGCAGGAAGTGGAATTTCCATGGAGGATTTCGAATTATGAGATAGCTTTAGACGAGGCTGTGCCGATTTTTAAGACGGACGAGGCGACAAAAGAGGGACTCAGGGAGTTACTTGAGATTGTGTTTGGGTTTCAGGAATTTAGGGAAGGGCAGCTTGAGGCGATTTTGAGAGTTTTAAGGGGAGAGGATTTGATCGTGCTTCTTCCTACGGGGTCGGGGAAATCGATTATTTACCAAATGTTGGCGTTGATTTTGCCGGGGGCAGGGATTGTGGTCGAGCCGCTTAGGGCGTTAATGGAAGACCAAGTGGATAATTTACAGAGAAAAGGGATTGACCTGGCGGTTAATCTCTCGGGGGAGATTGGGTTGACGCAGAAGAAGAGGATGTATAGGGACGTCGAGAGAGGGGCTTATAGCCTGATTTATATGACTCCAGAGAGACTACAAATTCGAGAAGTAAGGGAACTTTTTCTAAGAGCGAGGACGAGGGGCGTTGGAGTGAGTTTTGTGGCGATAGACGAAGCGCATTGCGTTTCGGAATGGGGCCACGATTTTAGGGTTCCGTATCTCAATTTAGCGAGAACAGCGAGAGAACTGCTTAGATTTAGACGGAGGGAACCGAGAGTGATCGCGTTGACGGGGACGGCGTCGAAGAATGCGCTAGAGGACATGGTCGTTGACCTTGAGATACCGAAAGAGAGAATTGTAAAACCGAGGACATTTGATCGTCCAGAGATAAGATTCAGAGTAATTAAAGCTCCTTCGGTAGGGAAAATTGGGGTGTTAGAGAGAATTTTGGCGAGGGAGCTGAAGAGGGATTTTCCAAACCTTGCTCCAGAAGAGATCAGAGGGATTATATTTTGTGTTTACAAGAACGAGGCTTCGGAATTTGGGGTGGAGGCAGTCACGGAGCAACTGAGAGAAATTTATGGAAATGAAGAGGTAGTGAAATATTATGGTTCGGACGAACACGCGACGATGAAGGAAAATATGAGGAGATTCAAGATGAACGAAGCTGGGAAGATGGTGGCGACGAAAGCGTTTGGAATGGGGATTGATAAGAGTGACATAAGGTTTACGGTGCATTTTGGAATTACGAATTCGATTGAGGCATATTATCAAGAGGCGGGACGGGCTGGTCGAGATCGAAAGATGGCTGTGTCTTATATAATTCTTTCGAATGATTTTCCGGAGAAGAACCTTGATTTGTTGACGAAAGTCCCGATTATGGATATGAAGAAGGAGCTAAAGATAAAAGAGAGAACCGGGGCGGACGATATCGACAGACTACTTTATCTTCATCAGAAACAGTTCGATAAAGAGAAGGCGCTAAAAACGACAGCTGTGTTGCTTTCGAAAATGGGAACAATATCTGAGAAAGTTGATCAAGAAAAAAGGATTGTGGCACGAAGCAGGTTTGAGTTTGAAGAATTTCAAAAAGCATTGTATCGGCTGAAACTTTTGGGCGTCGTGAAGGACTATATAATTTTTGATTTTGCGAATAATGAATTTTTGGTTTTGAGTAAAAAATTTAATCCGACAAGTATTGTGCTTAAGTATGGTGAATACGTTGAGCGATACAAGCCGAATAAACGTAGGGAAGAAATGAACAAAATTCGTGAACGAACATATCGAAACCAGAGAGATTTTCTGTTGGCACAGGTAGGGATTTTGCTCGATTTTATGAACGAGGTATTCGAGAAGAATAGAAGAGAGGCGATACTGAAAATGGTTGAGCTGGCGGAAGCGGGCGCATGTACAAAAAATTTAGACGAGCAAGACAAAATTATTAGACAAGGGATTTTAAAATATTTGGGCGACGAAGAGGTTGGCAATTTTTAAGAATTTATGGTAAAATAGAATTTAGTTTTAAAAAAGAAAGGAGCGTTTTTGATGGCAGATGCAGAAGCAAAAGTGATTCAGATTGCTGGTTCGATTACGGTTGATGAGCTCGCGAAAGCGCTCGGACTTTCAGTTACGTCGCTAATCGGAGAGTTGTTTAAGCAGGGAATCGTGGCGACAATCAATCAGAGGCTTGATTTTGATACAGCTTCGATTATTCTGGATGAATTGAATATTAAAGGGGTGAGGCTTGAGAAGAAAAACACGGCAACGCAGACCTCGGAGCATAGACACGAGTTATCAGATAAGGCTGTCGAACGTCCACCGGTCGTAGCGGTTATGGGGCACGTTGACCACGGAAAAACAACGCTTCTTGATACGCTTTTCCATAAGAAAACTGTCGAAGGAGAAGCCGGAGGAATTACTCAGCATATTTCGGCATACCAGCTTGAATATCAGGGAAGAAAAATTACGTTTCTTGATACGCCTGGACATGAGGCTTTTGCGGCGATTCGCCAACATGGAGCAATGCTGACAGATATTGTCGTGATTGTTGTTGCGGCAGATGACGGGGTTAAACCGCAAACAGTAGAGGCGATTAAGTTTGCACAGAGTGCGAACGCGAAAATCATCGTAGCAATTAATAAGATTGACCGCGAAGGAGCGGATATTCCGCGTACGATGGCGGATCTTTCTCAACATGGACTTCAACCCGAAGAATGGGGTGGGGATATTACAATGATTCCGGTCTCTGCTAAGAGAGGGGATAACCTAGAGAAATTGCTCGATATGATTCTTTTGACGTCAGATATTGAGGAGCTTAAGGCGGATGTTGAGATTCCGAGCGAGGGGCTTGTTATTGAGAGTCATATGGAGATGGGGAAAGGAAGCGTCGTAAACCTGCTTGTTACCGGGGGCGAATTGAAGACAGGTGAGTTTATTGTTGCTGGATCGACCTATGGAAAAGTTAGGACGATGTTGGATTTCCGAGGAAAGCCAAAGGGGAAAGCAACGCCTTCGACGCCAGTCACGGTGACTGGGTTTAAGGAGCTCCCGAACTTTGGTGATTCGTTTGTTGAGGTTTCGGATGAGAAGACCGCAAGAAAGATGGCGTTACTTAACGCACAAGCGGCGCAGGGAGCGACGGCTAGCGCGAATGTAACATCGAGAGATTTGCTCCGAATGATGAACGTGGCGGACAATTCGAAGGTCTTTAATGTGATTATTAAAGGTGACGTGCTCGGTTCGGTTACCTCGGTTGTTGATTCGCTAAAAATGATCGACACCAAGGGAGAGATTACGCTAAATATTGTTGCGACGGGCGTTGGAGATGTGACTGAAAACGACGTTTATATGGCCGAAGGAGGGGAGACGGTTGTTTATGGATTTAATGTTTCGGTTCCGACAAATATCGCAAAGATGGCGGCTAGGGATGGCGTAAAAATCAAGACGTTTAGAGTTATCTATGAATTGCTTGATGATGCGAAACAGGAGATGGAAGAACTACTTCCGGCGGAAATCGTTGAGGAAGATAAGGGGGAGATGAAAGTTCTCGGAGTCTTTAGAACAGAGCGAACGGCGATTATCGGCGGTGGCGAAATTCTTAAAGGTGAAGCAAAGCCGGGATATCTTGCGCGTATTTACAGGGGTAAAGAATTGATTGGAGAAGTCGAAGTTGAGAGCGTCCAGAAGGAAAAAATGGACGTTAAGGAGCTTGTTGCTGGAGAGACAGGCGGAATTGCGCTTAAACTCGAGAAAAGATTAACCTTAGAGATCAATGACCGTTTGAAATTCTTTACGAGAGAAGCTAGAAAAAAGAAATTATAAACCACAGAGGAGGTGGGAATGGAATTTGACGAAAAATTTTTAAGGGAAGTTGGGCTGGCAGTGATGCCAGAGGAAGAGAAACGTGCCTTTTTGGACTATGTTCAAGAGGAGCTTGAGGTGCGCGTCGGAGAAGAAATCGCAGAGGGAATGAGCGAGGAGAAGATGAAAGAGTTCGAGGAGGCGGAAACGGACGAGGCGGCGGAAAAATGGTTGAACGAGAATAAGCCGAACTATCGAGAGATTGTCCAAGAAACGATTAAGGATCTCAAGGAAGAAATATCCAGAAATAAAGAGAAAATTTTGGCATAAAAAAGTCCCGCGGTGCGGGATAGGTAAGGGTGGGCATCACCTATCTCCGCACTACGGGGCTTTTTATACACCCTATAACGCTTCTATTTGATACCGGGGAAGCCCCGGAAGCGCGACCCACCTCACACAAATCGGGGCCCGCCGGTTATAGGGATTGCTATGCCTTTGAAAATTCCCTCAAAGTGGAGGTAATACTTATAAGACTTAAAACCATTGAAGAAGAAATTCAAAGCCCGAGGGGTTTCAAAAGCACGCAACTTTTGTTAAACTAGATAGTATAACAAACTGTTTTGAAAATATTTAGGTACAGTTTAGAGTCTATATAAAAGACCCTAACTTGCTACCATTATAGCACATAGGAATAAAAAAGTCAACACTTTTTTCACAATTTTGTATGAAAATCAATAAAATTACACCCCAAAGCAATAAATACCTACAGATATTAGACGATATTGTGCTTACGCCTAAAATGTTATATTACTATGGCGAATGGCCGAAAGAGAGGGTAAAAACGGTCGCGATTGTTGGGTCAAGAAAATGTACGAAGTACGGGGAAGAAATCGCGTACAAACTCGCTAAGAGTTTAGCCGAGAAGGGAGTTATTGTAATTTCTGGGTTGGCGTATGGAATCGATTCAATTGCGGCGCGCGGAGCGCTTGACGGAGGAGGAAAGACGATCGCGATTCTTGGGACGGAGATTGAGAGAATTTATCCGGCTCAGCATATCAAACTTGCTGAAAAAATTGTTGAACAGGGAGGGGTTGTGGCAAGTGAATATAAGTTGGGCGATAAAATTTTCCCGCAGTCGTCTTTCCTTGAGAGAAACAGGATTATTTCGGGGTTGGCGGACGTTGTAGTGGTTGTTGAGGCGGCAGAGAAGTCAGGAAGTCTTAACACAGCTTCGCATGCGATTGCACAAGGGAAGGACTTGTTTGCTGTTCCTGGGGATATCAATAAGTTGATGAGTCAGGGGTGTAACAGACTAATCCAAAAGGGGGCGAATGTTTATATGGGGGTTGAAGACTTTTTGACTTACTTGATTCCGAAGGGAAAGTCGAAGAGGGTAAGGGAAGAACAGATTTCGTTGTTTGGAGATACGGAGGAGGAAAAGGAGGTACTCCGGTTGATTGCGGAGGGAATTAGAGACGGGGATGAGATTATGGAAAAGCTGGATATGCCCGTTCAAATCTATAATCAGACGATAACGATGCTTGAGATTAAGGGTGCAATTGTTTCGCTTGGGGCGAATCACTGGGCGTTAGCCTAGACGGAGACCATTAAGGAAGGATTTTGAGTCCATTGGCTTGCGCGAAAGCGGCTGGAGACGATCGACGACGATGAATTTTTCGTCGGCGCATTTAAAGCCAAGCTCTTTTTCGGCGCAAGAATTAGAGACGTGGGCGGATAAAATGATGACTTCCTGATCGAAGAAAGTGTATTTTGGTTTTGGGAAACCTTGGAAGGCGACGATTTTGCGGAGGGTAGTTTCGGCGGAGTCGGTCGTTGGGGTAAGGAAAGACATAGACTTGTCGAGTTTGGTGGTGAAAGTTGCCTTAGAGTCGTCCTGAGGCAAGGGGGTAGGAAGAGAGCTAAGGTTTTCTACGAGCCAGGAAGCGCCTGCGGAGGCAAGGGAACTGTAAATAACGGATTTATCGAGGGGAAGGTTGGAAAGTGTTGCTTGATAATAAATGGGACC
>CAZQMP010000025.1:0-2838 GCA_964594565.1 uncultured Candidatus Saccharibacteria bacterium | reverse complement strand
TTTTGACGGTCTCGAGTTCGGATTTTGTTCGGGCGTGAAAAATTATGTCAAAAGCAGGTTCTAGGACCTTTTTTGTTTCATCGGCGAGTAAACCATTTCCAAAGAAAATTATTTTTTGTTTCGACATTGTATAAAATTTTTCCTCCCAAAATTTGTTCGGTTATTTAAAAATGAAATTCGAAAAAAGCTAGACGAGAGTGTTCGGTTATTCGTCCTCACCCCAGAGCTCGGGGTTGTTTTTGATCTCTTTTTCGTAATCGACCGGATCAAGATCGCCTTGGTCGTTCATGCGAAAAAAGGCGGTTTTATCGTCTTTTATGTGGTCAATGAAGAGAATGCCGTCAAGATGGTCGATTTCGTGAAGAAAAGTTCGAGCAAGAGAGTCTTCGGCTTTGATGCGGACGGGGGTTCCGTCTTCGAGGAGGGCCTTGATTTTGACCTTTTTAGGACGAGGGACGAGGCCGTAAATCGACGGGACCGAGAGACAACCTTCATAGTCTTTTTCGGGCTTGCCTTCGGTTTTGATGATTTCTGGGTCAATAAAAGCGGTAAAATTGGCGTTTTTCTTATCTTCGAGATCGTCGCGAATGATAATGATGCGGCGGTCAAAACCGAGCTGGGGAGCGGCCATGGCGGCAGAAAGTTCGTATGGATGATCTTTTTCCCATGCCAAAGAAGCCTCGCGCATTTTAGCGATGATATCAAGAGTCTCGTCGGAGATATGATTGACTTTTTTGCACCTCTGACGAAGCCTCGGATCGGGCGTCGTTATAATTTCCATAAGTATAATTTTATCATAATAGTGATGGGGGGTCAATTGAGATATGGCATCCGAGCTTTGGATCAAGAGACGAGAGGAGGTCTGTAAGGACTTTTCTTGAGGAGGACTTGAGGACGATTTGCCAAGAAAAGCCAGAGGAAGTGTGCTCATGGAAACATGGGGTAGGACGGGATACTTTGAGTGTTTTCTCGAGGTGATTTTGAGTAATAAAATTATTCATGGATGTTGCCGCGAGGCGAATTTTTGAGAAGGCGGTTTTTTCGGTCTTGAAGGTGACGGAGACTTTTGCGAGATAGACGAAGGGAGGGAGAAGCTGTTTTTTGCGTTTTTTAATTAGATAATCATAAAAACCGAGATAGTCGGATTTTAGCGCAAAATTGATTACAGGAGAGTCGGGCTTGTAGGTTTGGATGACTACAGAGGCGGTGTCGAGGTGGCCGCGACCGACACGACCGATGACCTGGGTTAGAAGTTCAAAAGTTTTCTCTTCGGCGGAAAAATCGGGGAGGGAAAGGCCAGAATCGGCCTGAACGACTCCGATAGAGGCAAGCAAGGGAAGGTCGAGGCCTTTCGTTACGGTTTGAGTACCGATGATGATTTTTATATCGCCAGATTTAACGTCGTTATAGAGGGCGTTAAGAGAGTCGGCTTTGGTGTTGTCGGCGTCAAACCGGGCGATACGGACGTCTTTAAAAAGTTTATGTAGCTCGGATTCAAGGAGCTTTGTGCCGAAACCTTTATGAAGAATCGAGGGATGATGACAGTCGGGGCAAGAGGAAGGGAGCTTTTCTGAGAAACCGCAGGTATGGCAGAGGAGAGTGAAGGAGTCGGAGTGGAGCGTCAGAGGAAGAAAACAGTTAGGACAGAGAGCTTGCCAGCCGCAGTTCTCGCAAAGAGTAAGCGGGGCGGAACCACGGCGGTTGTGATAAATTAGGGTTTGATGATTGTTTTTTAAGTTGGTTTTTATGGTTTCGAGGAGGGTGTCGGAAAAGTATCGTGATTTTGTGAAGTTTTCTCGGGAAGAAAAGTCAACGACGCTGATCTTTGGGGGGAGGGCAGATTCTTTAGCTTTTTCGGTTAAGGAGACAAGAGAATTTTTCGACTTCGCAAGATAAAAATCAGAAACGAGAGGCGTGGCGGTTCCAAAGACACAAGAAATATTAAGGGAGTTAGCGATAAAAGAGGCAAGTCGTAGGGAAGAATATTTTGGACTGTTTTCTTGGTAGTAGGTCGATTCGTGCGCCTCGTCGACAATGATGAGGCCAAGGTCCTTTAGAGGGGCGAATAGCGCAGAGCGAGGTCCAATGACAATCTGGGGGGATTTTGAGACGAGAAGAGATTCCCAGATTTGGTGACGTTCGGACTCGGATTGACGAGAATGGATTAAGGTTACGGTGCGGCCAAAGGTCGATTCGAAGACCTGAACAAGCTGGGAAGTAAGGGCGATTTCGGGGACGAGGAGGATGACGGAATGATTCGCTTTTAAGGTTTCTTCGGCGAGTTTTAGATAGATATTTGTTTTTCCGGAGCCAGTAATGCCAAAGAGGAGTTTTGAGGAGCCTGGGGAGGTTTTAAGCTCGGAAAGAGCCTTTTTCTGGAAGGAATTTAGTTTTATGTCGTAGGATTTTTGGAGGGTTTTTTCGGGGAGGGGAGATTTTCGGCGACGAGCTTTTTCGACGCCAACAGGAAGAATGAGAGACGCTACGGAAGGAAGGTCGGAAAGATAGTAAGAAGAAAGCCAAAGAAGGGACTTTAAAAGATGAGAAGGAAGAGGGGTCTTATAGAGGAGTTTTGTAACGGGCTTGCAGGGAAAAGAAGGCTTTTTGACGCTTCTTACGACAATCCCGGGGCAGGAAGTTTTACCGAGAGGGATGAGAACAATCTGACCAGGAGCAAGATTCTCGGAGCTCTCGTAAGTTAAGGCGCCGGAGCCGTTGCGGAAGATTCTAGTAGGGATCACCTCGTAAAACATACTTCTATTTTACCAAAACTCTCCCATACACTCAAATTGCTGTTGTAAAAATGACTTTTCTAGCTTATAATATTTTGTAGAAGAA
>CAZQMP010000024.1:0-9330 GCA_964594565.1 uncultured Candidatus Saccharibacteria bacterium | reverse complement strand
TTAGGCACGCCGCCAGCATTCATCCTGAGCCAGGATCAAACTCTCCATTAAAGTAGAATTTGAATACTCAAATATAAAATGAACTGACGATGATAGTCTTTTCAAAAGAAAAGACAGTTAATTGCACAACTAAATTGTTAATAAACCAGGGACTTGGAAAGAATACCTCGCGTTTCCCTAGACTCCCTTAATCTTATATCAAACGGAAGAAAGTGTCAAGGGTTTTTTGGGACTTTTTTTAAAAATTTTTCGTTCTTCTCTATAAAATTGTTTGAGAAATTTTGAACGTTAAAATTCCGATCAAAACTCCAATCAAAATTCCAATCAAAGCTTGGAAGACCGTATGTCCCTCCACAAGCTTTTGTGGATTCGTTTTGTCATTTCCGTCACTAATCGCGATTTCATTCAAAAGCTTCCCGTGTTCCCCGACCGCTCGTCGTACGTTCACAGCGTCATAAATGATAATCACGGCCATAGACAGCGCAATCGCAAAAGGAATCGATCCAAACCCTTCAGAAAGCCCCAGAAACGTCGAAAGCGCGGAAAAGCTGGAAGAATGCCCCGAAGGCATTCCTCCCGACCGTCCAAGGCTCTTTAAAGCGCCTTTAATCCCCTGATATCTTCCGCGTTTATCCTTCCCAAAAAATCCAATCAGAAACTTGGTAACTTGCGCAACCGCAAATCCCGTGGCGAATGCGATGATAGCATAGGTCCCTTTTTCCATATTAAGCCGATTCTTCTCCAGTCGATTCTTCTTCCGGAAGAACAATTCCAATCGACGCAACCGAATCTTCATCCGCAAGTCGCATGATTCTTACACCTTGCGTTACGCGTCCAAGCGTCGGAATCTCCTTTACGGAAACCCGAATCGCCTGTCCCTTACTCGACATCATAATCACTTCCTTAGCGAGCGGATCGAGCGTATGTACGGCCACAATCGGACCAGTTTTTGCCGTCACGGTCGCAACCCTAATTCCGACTCCGCCTCTCTTATGTGCTGGGAAATTCGAAGCAAGCGTCGCCTTTCCATACCCATTAGCCGAGATTACAAGAATCTTTTGACCTGGATCCGTGATGATATCCATTCCGACGATTTCGTCTTTTGGACGTAATCTCGCCCCGCGTACCCCTCTTGCAGCGCGTCCCATCGCCCGGACGTCCTTTTCATTAAACCGGATTGCTTGACCCGCCGAGGTCGAAATAACCACGTCATTCTCGCCTGTTGTTCCCTGAACCCATTTCAGTTCATCTCCAGCGTCAAGTTTAATCGCAACCAATCCGTTCGAACGAATATTAAAGAAATCTTTAATTGCGGTTTTCTTTATTGTGCCTTTCTTAGTCGCCATAAAGAGGAACCCATTCTCTAACCCCGTTCCCTGCTTAATAATCGCAGTAATTCGCTCTTCTGGATGCATTGAAAGCAAATTAACCGCAGCCGTTCCTTTAGCTGCCAAGGTCGCTTGTGGGACCTCGTACGCTTTCAAACGGAAGATTCTTCCCTGGTTCGTGAAGAACAACAAGAAATCATGCGAATTCGCCGTAACAATCTGCTGAATTACATCTTCTTCCTTTGTTGTCATTCCCCGCTTGCCTTTTCCGCCTCGATTTTGCTTGCGGAAATCATTCTGAGAAACGCGTTTCATGTAGTTCTCGGCAGTCAACAAAATCACGCTTTCTTCTTCAGGAATCAATTCTTCGTCCGCAAACTTTCCAACCTCATGGTTGATAATTTTACTTCTGCGCTCGTCTCCATATTTTTCTTTGAGCGCAACAAGTTCTTCCTTGATAAGTGCAAGAATCTTCATCTCGTCGGCGAGAATTTCCTCAAGTCTCTTAATTTCAGCATGTAGTTCCTTGAGCTCATCCTCAATCTTGTCTCTTTCGAGACCTTGCAGCCTCCTAAGCTGCATCTGAAGAATTGCTGCCGCCTGAATTTCGGAAAGACCAAACCTCTCCATGAGTTGTTTGTCCGCATCATCATAACTGGCGCGAATAACCTTGATGACTTCGTCAATATTATCAAGCGCAATTTTCAAACCTTCGAGAATATGCGCGCGCTCTTTCGCCTTCTTTAACTCGTATTCACTTCTTCGGCGCACAACAACTTGTCGATGTTTGATAAACTCACCAAGAATCTCTTTAAGTCCTAAAATTCTCGGCTGGATCCCGTCAACAAGTGCAAGCATGTTGTAATGGAACGCACTCTGAAGTGGCGTCAGCTTATAGAGTTGATTCAAAATCTTCTTTGGAAATGCATCTTTCTTAAGCTCGACTACAACCCGAACCTTTCCACGCGCCGATTCGTTTCTAATATCCGCAATATGATCAAGTTTTTTACTCAAAACCAATTCGCGGACCTTATTAATAAAGTCTTCTTTAGAAACCCCGTACGGCATTTCCGTAACAACGATATTATAACGTCCATTTTTTCGTTCTTCGATACTCGTAACCGCACGAATTGTTACCGAACCCTTACCAGTAGCATAGGCTGCGCGCATCGGCGCTCCACCATAAACCTCTGCTCCCGTCGGGAAATCAGGTCCCTTGACATGTGTCATCAATTCTTCAAGCGTGATATCTGGATTATCAATCTGCGCAACCGTCGCATCAACCAATTCTCCAAGGTTGTGCGGCGGAATATTCGTCGCCATTCCAACCGCAATCCCCATCTGACCATTCAACAAGATATTCGGAAGTGCAGCTGGAAGCACAACCGGCTCTTTCTCGCTACCATCGAAGTTATCCCGAAAGTCTACGGTTTCCTTCTCAATATCAGCCAAGAGCTCCGCTCCGACTTTGTCCATTCTTGCCTCGGTATACCTCGATGCAGCTGGTTCGTCGCCATCAGCCGAGCCAAAGTTCCCCTGCCCCTCAATAAGCGTATAACGCATCTTCCAAGGCTGGGCAAGGTTAACCATCGCCATATAAATCGACGAATCGCCATGTGGATGATATTTACCCATGACTTCACCAACAATACGAGCGGACTTTACGGTTGCATGAGGTGCTTTCCAACCATTTTTGTTCATCGCATAAAGAATCCGCCTGTTAACCGGCTTAAGGCCGTCTCGAACATCCGGAAGTGCACGGTCTACAATAACAGACATCGAGTACTTCAGGAAGTATTCTTCCATCGTACTCTCGACATTTCGGTTCTCAATCCCCTCAACGAGCGCCGCTGTTGTATTTTCTGGTTCTTCCCCAATCATTTCTTTTTCATTTTCTGCCATGTTCTTTCGCTCCTCTCCTTAAAAGTCCAAATCATCAAGGTCAACTTTTGCTGCCCCTGCCTGGATAAAGTTCTTCCTAAGATCGACCTGATCCCCCATCAACTTCGCAAAAACTGCATCAGCTTTTTCTGCGTCTTCAATGTGAACCTGTACAAGTACGCGATTCTCTGGATCCATTGTCGTCTCCCAAAGCTGCTTCGCGTCCATTTCACCCAAACCTTTAAATCGTTGCTGCGCTGTATATCCTGCCTGCTTGAACCTCTCTTGAGATTCATCAATTTTTGTGCCGTTCTTACGTTTTTCTTCAATTTTCTCAGTCAATTTCGCCTCAAGCGCCGCCTCATCATAAAGATAATCGATTTTTCTCGTGCTTCCAGTTCCTTTAATAAGCCCAAATAGCGGCGGCTTCGCAAGATAGACATGTCCCGTTTGAATAACTTCCGGCATATATCTAAAGAAGAAAGTCATAAGCAACGTCGCGATATGCAAACCATCAACGTCAGCATCCGTCATAAAGACAATCTTGTCATATCTCAATCCCTTGATATCAAATTGTTCCCCAATTCCAACCCCGAGCCCTTTGATTAAGCTTACGAGCTCTTGATTGGCTAGCATCTTATCAAGTCTAGCTCTTTCTGTGTTAAGCACTTTACCACGAAGAGGTAAAATCGCCTGGATTTTAGGATTTCTTCCCTCTTTTGCCGAACCAGCCGCCGAGTTACCCTCAACAATAAAGAGTTCACACTCGTCTCGATTTCTTGAAGAACAATCGGCGAGCTTCGATGGAAGATTAAGTCCTTCGAACGCACCTTTACGGATAACATTATCTCTTGCCGCTCGAGCAGCTTTACGAGCTCTCGCCGCCAAGGTCGCTTTATTAACAATCTTCTTTGCAATTGCTGGGTTTTCTTCAAGATAATATCCAAAATATTCGGTCATTACCTTATCGACATACCCACGAACTTCCGGATTACCTAACTTATTCTTTGTCTGACCTTCAAATTGCGGATCGGGCAACTTTACCAAAATAACCGCTGTAAGTCCCTCTTTGATATCGTCCGCCGTCAGGTTATCTTCCTTTTCCTTCAAAAGCCCGTTTTTACGAGCATAGTCATTAATCGTCCGATTAAGTCCCGTGCGGAATCCAACCACGTGCATTCCTCCGTCAGGAGTAAGAACGTTGTTTGCAAACGGCTTCATTATTTCCGCAAAAGTATCATTATACTGAACCGCAATCTCAACTTCTGAATCTTCAATCTTCTTTTCGACATAGAAAATATCATCCGTAAGGACTTCCTTACCGCTATTCAGACGCTTAACATAGCTCTTAATCCCACCTTCGAAGTAGAAGGACTCTTTCGCCCCTGTTCTTTCATCATTAACTTCAATTAAGATACCCTTAGTAAGATACGCTTGGTGCCTAGCATAATTAGAAACCCAAGTATAATCAAACGTTGTTGTCTCTTTAAAGATCGTTGGGTCCGGATAGAACGTAATCGACGTCCCATGTTCCCTCGGACTTCCCTCAGTAACAGAAAATTCCTTTGAAGTCTTTCCAACTTCAAATTCAACGTGATGTGTTTTTCCGTCGCGATAAACTTCTGCGATCATCTTCGTCGAAAGTGCATTCACAACCGACGAACCAACGCCGTGAAGTCCAGAAGAAACCTTATATCCTCCGTCGCCGAATTTACCACCGGCGTGAAGAACCGTCAGGACCGTCTCAAGCGTTGATTTTCCTGTTTTCGGGTGAATGTCTACTGGAATACCACGTCCATTATCATCAACTCTCACGCCCCCATCAGCGAGAATCGTAATCGTGATTTTATTAGCATACCCCGCGATTGCCTCATCAATCGAGTTATCGGCAATCTCTTTGATTAAATGGTGGAGACCATCATAACCCGTCGAACCAATATACATCCCCGGCCTAATCCTGACCGGCTCAAGCCCTTCAAGAACCCGGATTTCCGACGAATCGTAATGTTCTGCCCCGTTTTTGTCTCCTGGCATAGAAAATTTTACCTCGTGCTTTAATTACCACCCTATTTTACCTGTTTTTTCCCTATTTTTCAAGGGTTTATGCTTATTTTCCTCGAGCAATTTCTTGTTTTTTTCGCATCCAAGCTTCGAGAAAGTTCTCTTCTCGCTCCTCCTTAGTATGAGCTTTAAAAATCTTTTCTTCCGCGCGCTTTACGTCGATTTCTTCATCTTCAGACAAATCTCCAGAAACTTCCTCCGTCGTCTTTCCTTCTGGATTATTCGCCGCCAATCTACGGTCGATTTCCCTGCTAACTTCTTCTCTCGGCCTTCCATATTTTGTAGCCGAATATAGTTTCAAACTCTGAAGCACTTCTGGATTTTCTTTTCCCAGCTTCGGCCATGTCATCGTAAACGGCGTACTAGGCATTCCATACATCATCACCGTCGCGATCGCATTATGATTCGGCGTCTTGTGCAAATCTTCCGCCGTAAACGTTGGTGCGAAAACTTTTTCAATTAACTCTGCATCTGTCACGCCAAGTCGACCCGCAACAATCGTCCCGACGTTTCCAAGCACGCCTTCTCGAATCTTGTCCGTAAGCTGCGTCATGAACTGGTTTGCAACAATAAGATTAAGCCTAAATTTCCTCGCCTCCGACAGAATCGATTCAAAGCTTTCCGTCGAGAAATTCTGGAACTCGTCTACGAACAAACAGAAATCGTTCCTCTGGTCCTCTGGCGTATCCACCCTACTCATTGCCGCCGCCTGAAACTTCATGACGAAAATCATACCGAGCAACTTCGAGTTTAACTCTCCCATCTTGCCTTTTGAAAGATTAACGAGAAGGATTTTCTTGTTATCCATAATATCTCGGATGTTAAATCCGCTCTTCGTTTGCCCAAGAACGTTTTTCATCATCTGATTCGAGATAAACGGCCCCCATTTCGAAACAAACCAAGTCGTAACTTCTCCCGCATCATTACTCTTCTGGCTAGCCGGGAATTCCTTAGTCCAATAATCATAAACCTGCCTATCCGTCACATATTGCAACTTCGCTTTCACAAATTCCGGATCAATAAACACCCTCGGAATATCGATAAAGCTCGCCCCGTTCGGATCGCTCATTAATAATAGTGCCGCATTCCTAAACATATGCTCACCCCTCGGCCCAAAAATCCCCGTATGTCCAGGATCGTAAAGGCTATAAAGCATATTAATTCCTTCTTGAACAATAAAATCTTTCTGGTCTGCCGTCTGGAATTCAAACATATTCATTCCAATTGGGTTTTCCATATCTCCTGGGTCGAAATAAATTACGTCGTCAATTCTCTCTTTTGGAACCATCGACAACAATTCCTCGACTACATCTCCATGCGGATCGATAAATGCAAATCCTCGTCCATCAAGCATATCTTGATAAGCAATATTTCGCATAAACACAGACTTACCCATACCTGTCGAACCAATTACATAAACATGTCGGCGTCGGTCCTCGGTGGAAAGTCGAATTTCCTTCTTCTCTCCTCTAAACTCATTTATCCCTATAAGCACGCCGTCTTCAACCAACCTCGCCGGTCCTTCAACTTGCTTCGTTAACTGTCTCATCACCTGGCTAGTCGGAATCGCGTTCTGTTCCGGAAGATGAAAAAGGCTCGCCAACTCTACGCTGTTTAAAATATTTAACCTATCTTTAAGTGGGAAGGTTCGGAAAATATAATCTTTCGCCAGCTTCTTTTCATCCTTCGCCATTTCATATTGAAAACCGTTATACTGCGCCGAATCAAATTGAGAAAATGCCGTTACAACCCCTCCAACCATAGCTTCTGCGCGGGCTTTTCCTGCCCCACTACTCGCCACAATTCGAATCAATGTCTCGAAAGCCGCGTATTTCGTCTTATTTTCAACAACACCAATCTCTTCTTGCTGTATGTTCGTTAAAACTTTTACTTCCTCACTCTTTGTTTTTTCTCTCGCCTCTAACGGCTTCCAAAGCAGAGAAAAAATTTGTTCAAACCCATCCAGAAAGTTGTTCGACGACGAAAAGATTGTACTTTTTTTGTTCCCTTCCTTTACATTTTTTACCCACTCTTCAGATTTTTTTGACCACTCATTATCTTTTGGTCGGAACATAATTTCAACGCCAATCCCCTCGTCGTCTTTCGTGGTGGACATCGCATTAAGCAGCGCTAAACTCGCGTCGCGTTTAGTATCCTCGTATGTCGCAATCGGGAACACGTACTCTTTCTTAAGCTTTAGCTCGCCGCCCGCCACTCCGGAAAGCTTCGCAGTCTTTGAGAAAATATTCTCCCGCTCAGTCTCTTCGACTCTCGCAGTCGGATATGCCGAGACAATAGCTTGCCTCACGGTCTCCGTCAAAACCGCCGGTACAACCGCATAATACTTAATCATCCCGTCTTTCGCTACAATTTCAAAAGATATGTGCTTTTGCCCATAAATCTTTGCGTTCTTACCCTTTGTCAACGTCGAAGCAATAATCGAATACATTACTTGCGCCTGAGAAATCGCTTCATTCGCAACATCTCGTTCATCTCTCCCGCCCGCCTGAATATCGTCCGTTGTCGGAGGAAGATGAATCAACATCGCAATCATCTTTAACCCTCGTTCGGCGTCTTTTATCTCGCGCAATTTCTTAATCTTCGTTGCACGAACAACAACTCCAAGCATAAGCAAAATAAACGCAATAGCGACAAATAAAATAATATTACTTTCCATCTTTGCTCCCCCTAGAACCTTCGCGAACCCGTCCGAACGCGGTCAAAATCAATGTATCACTCATATCTTGGACTTTCACATTCAACATATACGGATCATCGTCATACTTTTTCGCAATTCTCTGTATCTCTTTCAGGCCTTCTTCCCCCATCTCTTTTTTTATTGACGTTTTATCTCGCCCGAGTGCATCCTCAAAAGAATCTTCAATCTCTCTTGTTTCTGTTTCCGAAAGTCCTGGGTTTGGCGCGCTGTTCTCAACCGAAAAAATCGCTCCCTGGAGACCACCTTTTTCGTTTCCCACGCCATTATTATACATATGTTTATTTTATCACATTTACGCTCGTTTATGAATCAGAAAACAGCCCAAAAACACAAAAATCGCAACAAGCATAATCGTAAAAATATTAACAGACGAAAACGTGCGTATAATCAGCAACATAATCGGCCCAAATGCCGCTACTGTCGCATACATAAAAACCTTATTTTCTTCCGGTTTCTTCCCTCTCCCATTTTTATCCGCTAGTATCTTCTGAAAGATTTTTATCAGTTCGACCATAACACCAAACAAAAGAATAAAAATCATTGTAAAAAATACTAAAACACCTAAAACGCCCGCATCCAACGGAGTCGTAAAATTGACCATGACAAGTATCCCAAAAAGCGAAATGATACTTAAGACTGGTACGATCTTATTACGCATATGTCTATTATACCACATTTGGCTACCACGTGATATATTGCGTAATTCCCCACAAGAAACATAACATGGACTGGAGCGGGGGGATTATCCGGCAAATAAAACTTACTATGGGCCGCAATCCTTATCCCGCATCCTGTCGCTTGACCGCTCCGCAAGGCGGAGCATGTCCTTCGTTCTTCCCTTCCTCATTCTAATATTACCAAGGTGCTAATGAGTTTGAGCGAACGGCGCTTCGATTTGGCGAAGCTCTAGGTAATTCCTATTAATTGTAATTTATGGCTAGAAATTACCTTTTCGCGCCGTCAATTACACTTATTTATCCTTCATTTTAATTCCGATTTTGTTTTTAGTTTTTGTTTTGTCTTTCGACTCTTCTATATTAGCATAATAGGGATGAAAAAGCAACACTTTTGTTCAAATTTTTTAATTTATTTTTTACAACAAAGTGCCATTTTTAACCTGTAAAAACGTTGTTCAAACATGTTGTGTTTTTTACAACTATCATCTTTTTTCTCTAGTCCCCTATTGTGGAAAACTTCCGAAAAATTATAAAAAATTTATGCAAAAAAGTGTTGACATTAGCATTTTGGTGCGTTATTATTATATTAGCTTTTGAATAAAATAATTATTCAAAGCCAAAAACAAACATTTTAGCCAAAAATAACTCCACACTCTACACAAAA
>CAZQMP010000023.1:7351-9514 GCA_964594565.1 uncultured Candidatus Saccharibacteria bacterium | reverse complement strand
CACTCCAAGATAAGAATTCCCTATGAAGTCCCAGAAAGAAGATCTGGTTGATAGGCGCAAGGTGGAAGCACGGCAACGTGTGGAGCCGAAGCGTACTAATAGACTCATCGCCTTTTTATGTTTTGTACCTAATCTAGCAATCGGTGCTCGACACCGTGTCAATTAAATTTTTACACCTTATGGACATCAATGACTCGCTTAATCGAGCGAAGACTTTGGTGCCCATAGCGCTAGGGAAATACCTGTTCTCATTCCGAACACAGAAGTCAAGCCTAGTAGCGGCGATTATACTGCAATAGCGGGAAACTAGCAAGGTGCCAATTTATGATTAAACTCCTCGAAAGAGGAGTTTTTTCTTGTCTCTGTTCCACCTCTGTTGAATTTCGGAAGTTTGCTCCGCGCTCAAAAGACCTTAAAATATGATAGAATAGGTATATGTTAGTATCGGTCATTGTAAAACCCGGCTCGAAAAAAGGCCCAAAAATCGAAGAAAATCCCGACAAAAGTCTCACGGTTTTCCTTCGCGAGCGAGCGCACGACGGTGAAGCGAACGAAGCTCTCGTTAAACTCCTCGCCACGCATTTTGACGTTCCAAAAACCTCAATAAAAATCAGATCCGGCCTTGCCTCACGCAGAAAGTTAATCGAGCTCTAATCTATCTTCTCGAGCTTTTTATAAGCCTTATCGGCTAACGCGGCCCCTGCGCCCGCTAAAATCGCGCCTCCAATAATTGGATGGGCTGGGGCGGTAAATGCCGCCGTGAGTGCAGCGCCGCCAATCGCTCCGACCGTCCGCATCAGATTCCTGTCGGAAATTTCTCTCCCTCGAAGACGATTCCTCTGCTCTCGGCGCTCAAGATTCATCGTCTGAACCGTCTTTCTTTCAATCGCAATCGGCTCGAGTTTCTCTTCGTGTATGTCATAAAGTGGAATATCGAAGCCATATTTTTCCATAACTAAATTATATCATATCGAAAACTTAGTTTTCCGAAGAGCACGAACTTTTTCTTTCTGCTCTTCGCTCGTCCGAAACGAACTGCAGATTTTCGAAACCGCTTTGTTGAAAGTCGACTTCGGGAGTTTAGAGTTCTCCAGATAGCTGAACGTCTCCTCGGGGAATTTCGCGAAACAAGTTTGAAGAAGCCAGGCTGTCGCCATCTCGACGTAATGTTCTTTTCGCTCAGCAACGGACTCAACCGTCTCAAAAATGTAGAATAAATAGTCAAATTCAACATAACTCGTCAAAAGAATCACGAGCCCTACGCGCGTATAAAATTCGTGTGGATCCGCAATTAATTTCTCGACCACGCGCTCTAAAAATTCATCCCGAAACGGGCGAATCGTGTGCCGTAGTTCCGAACAAAACACGTCGCAAGTTTCCCAGTTATCGACGTATTTAAGAAACAATTCAAGATTTTTAATCATCTCCTCATACGACAAATTCGCAACCACAAACCCCCGAATTGTTGTCTCTTCGAAAGTCTCGGGCTCACGCTTCAAAAATTCTTCTGAAAGCCCAGATTCAACAATCGTCTTCCCAATTTCGCGTTGTTTCGGAATCCTTACTCCGAGCAACGGATAGTCCGTAATAATTCCCGTAAGTACAAATTCTCGATAATCTTCATCGATGTACGGGACCAGCTCATTCTTAAAATTCTGCAAATCTATTGACATGTTTCTATTGTATCAAAAATGAGTTTATTTTACAAATAATATCAAATATGGTATAATAAGGATATGTATTTATCAAAAGCTGAATGTAAAGAGATAATGGCTTTGTATGGTTGCGAAGACTCCGCAGAAATTAGCCATCACGAAGTCGGACCTGATACTTGGATCTATCTTTTTGAGTCCAACAATACGAAATACATTTTGATATCGACTGACTATACCGGCGATTACGAATTCGACGTTTTTCCACATTTACTTAAATACGAGAACGACAGACTTGAATTTGTCCTTCAGCGAGAAGTTCCGGTAAAAGATGATTCTTTACGAGAGAAAGTCGTCGGCACAATCTTATTCGAATACACAGACTAAAAATCAGCCTAATCGCCATAAATAGTTGGAACCATATGGAAAAGGCTGATTTTTTGTTTTCATTAGGCCGACGGCTAATTCTTGCTAATTCAAACACGCTCATGCTAAAATAATAATAGAAAGT
>CAZQMP010000023.1:0-7251 GCA_964594565.1 uncultured Candidatus Saccharibacteria bacterium | reverse complement strand
GACGGCTAATTCTTGCTAATTCAAACACGCTCATGCTAAAATAATAATAGAAAGTGAGATTTTCTAAATGACAAAATTCAATATAATATCCTAAAACTCTTCCTTTATGAAGAAAAAACGGTTATAATAAATCTATAATTCTTTAAAGAGGTAATATTTATGGCGAAAAAAGCTGCGGTGGAAAAAAAGACAGAAACTTCAAAAGAAGATGGGAAGACTCAGGCTCTAAACCTGGCGATTTCTCAAATCACAAAAACCTTTGGTGATGGCTCGATTATGCGTCTCGGTGAGACGAAAAAGGTCGACGTCCAACTCATCCCGTCCGGCTCCCTTTCGCTCGACTTAGCTCTCGGCGGCGGATACCCGAAGGGAAGAATTATCGAAATCTACGGCCCCGAATCTTCCGGAAAAACGACTTTAACCCTCCATGCGATTGCTGAAATCCAAAAAATGGGTGGAACTGCCGCCTTTATCGACGCAGAGCATGCCCTCGACCCCGCTTATGCAAAGCGTGTCGGAGTTGACACGGCCAACCTCCTTATTTCCCAACCTGACAACGGAGAACAAGCTCTTGAAATCTGCGAGACTCTCGTTCGCTCGGGCGCGGTTGACTTAATTGTTGTAGACTCTGTCGCAGCTCTCGTTCCTCAGGCCGAAATTGACGGCGATATGGGCGACGCCCAAATGGGTCTCCAAGCTCGTCTCATGTCCCAGGCCATGCGCAAGCTAACCGGCATCATCTCAAAGTCCAAAGCGACCGTCATCTTCATTAACCAAATCCGTATGAAAATCGGCGTCATGTTTGGTAATCCTGAGACGACAACCGGCGGCAACGCTCTAAAGTTCTACGCTTCAGTCCGTCTCGATATTCGCCGCATTGGGCAAATCAAGGAAGGCGACAACGTCTCCGGGAACCGTACGAAGGTTAAAGTCGTAAAGAACAAGATTGCCGCTCCGTTCCGCGTTGCTGAATTTGACATCATGTACAACGAAGGTATCTCTCGCGTTGGTGACTTGCTTGACCTCGGCGTAAATTACGGCATCATCGAAAAGGCTGGCGCCTTCTTGAAATATAACGGCGAAACACTCGGCCAAGGTCGCGAAGCCGTAAAGAAACTCTTCCGCGAGAAACCTGAACTTATGGACGAGATCGACAAAAAGGTTCGCGCCGAAGCCGCTCGCCGCGAAGAAAGCATGTTCTGATGTCTAAAAACCTGAAATATCTAAAGAATGGAGTCGCTGACGAATCCGGGAAAATCTACGGAGGTACAAGCGTTTGGTTCTATAAACGAATCGACGGAGAGATTTATCTTCTCTTCCAAAAACGCGCAAGTTCCGTCCATAACGGAGGCTTTTACGATGCTTCCGCGGGCGGCCACATCGACGAAGGCGAATCCCCGCTTAATTGTGCGATTCGCGAAACGAAGGAAGAAATCGGCGCAAACGTTCTTCCCGAGGATCTCGAATTTCTCATGTCTTACGTCGTCGGTTCAAAACTCTGCTATCTTTATATTTCCGATCGGTCCGACAAAAACGATAATTTTACGCTCGACCCCGAAGAAGTCGAGTCGATTAAATGGGTCCCGCTGTCCGAACTTGATAAATTCTGGGAGGACAACATAAAACCTCATCTTCGCGTTGACTGGCTCCATTATAACGTTCTAAAATACGCATTAACAAATCTGGGCTAAAGCCTAAGTAGGGAGGGCTATGAAAATAATCAACATGAATGGCGCGGTCGTAAGTGAGGACCCGCAAGAGGATGAGGAGGGCGAGCTCCCGTTCGCAAAAGCAAAGTTTGGTCACGAAATCGTCGACCGAGATCCTCATAAAATCACAGAGATGAAGCCGTCTCTTCACGATGAAAATCGTGTAAACATTTTCATGGGCGGAGAATTTGCTTTCTCTCTCGACATTTCTCAAGTTGTTGAACTTGGCGTAAAAGTCGGCAAAACTTTTTCTGATAAAGAAATTAAAGACCTCGAACATGCTTCGGAATTTGGGAAGCTCTATACAAACACTCTCGAGTGGGTTGTAACTCGTCCTCATTCCGTAAAAGAAACGCGCGACCATCTAAAGCGCAAATTAATGAAGCGCAAGGCCGACAATGCACGTCGTCGTGCGAACGCTGCGCGCGTGAAAACCGACCCCGCATTTGCAATGAACCGCGAAAAATACAAAATCCAGACCAAGGAACGCAAACTTTTCACAGAAGAGGACATTGAAAAAGTTATCGCACGCCTCCTCGAAAAAAAGTATCTCGACGACCGGAACTTTGCACGTTGGTTTGTCGAAAACCGGAATTTGAAAAAAGGCGTTTCTCGCATGCGCTTGCGTCAGGAACTCGCAAAAAAAGGCGTCGATTCCTCGATTATAAACGAATTTCTTGCAAATTCCGAACGTGACGAAGCAACCGAAATAAAGAAAGTTATCAAGAAAAAAGGGAAACGAATGGAGCCTTCGAAACTCCTGCGAAATCTTGTCGCGCATGGTTTCCCGTACGATCTATCAAAAAAATTAATCGACGAATATTCTGCCGACCCAGACAATTTTTTTGGCGACGAATTTTTGTTCTAATAAAGCCTTAAACCTTGTGTCGACTGGCGGATTTTGCTATCAAATTTTTTTTGGATTTCTACCGAATTCTTTTTGGCAAGCTCTTTTATTTCTCCGAGCTTAGTTTCAATTTCTGAATTATCCTGCGATTCGAACGCCTCTTCAAATTCTCCGGCTTTGTCGACGAGCTCTTGGACTTTTGCTTTAACGTCTTCGTCATCAACCGAGTCGCGTAACTCTTCGAGTTTCGTTTTGTATTCGGATACGTTCCCGCTCGTAAAAGTCCCCGGAATGTCATCGAACAATTCCTCGAGCTTGATTCTGAATTCCGTTTTTCCGCTCACGGCATCCGCAAGTGTATGTATGTTTTCAACAACTTCACTATGTTCCAGGTCTCTTCCGACTCTCAGACCACGTTCATATGTAAACTTTCCGACCAGAAACCCATATGCCGCTCCGCCGATCAGTGCGAGCGCAATTAGAATGATGATAGCTCGGATTTTTCTTTTGTCTGCCTTTTCTTTCATAAATTCTCCTTATCTTAGTGTCCAAAGTTCAAATTCAAGCGGCCAAGCATTAAACGAATCACAGCCCCTTAAGCCGGTTGATTGTTGGAGCATAATCGGCGCTGGTCCGCCCGCCAAACAGCCAGTTTCGTGCGCATAGTGCCCAAGCCAATGTCCAACCTCATGATTAACTACCATATGCTGGTATTCTCGCGTTGACATTCCACCGTTCCGGCTCGCTTCGGTTCCTTCGCGCCAACGCAAATCATTAATTATCACTTCGTTATTCCATGTCGTGCAGCTGAGCTCTCCCGAACAACCATCAAGCGCCTCAAGACTCGCGGCGTCTGAAAGAATAATATTAAGATCTTGCCCTCTCGAAACCTCAACAAACTTTAGCCCTGCTCTGACCCATCCTCGTTCGTCGCTTAGAGTCTCGCTCACATTTGCCTTAAATTCGGAAAAATCTGCTTCGACTTCACCCCAAACCATCGTCTTATAATAAATTGTTTTTACGCCATCAACAATATGCCCGGCCGCCGTTCCGGTCGAAAGTGTGTTTGTCCCGTTTGGATTCACGGGCGTATATTCTGGCCATCGCTCAAAATCTTCCGGAACGGGAATCGTAATTTCTCCGCTAAGAAGTTGTTCGATTCGTTGGTTTTCTATGTTGGAAAAATCCCCAGCTCTTACGAGTTCGTACATAGATAATCCAGCAACGAAAATTGCCCCAACCGAAACCAAAAGAAAAAGTTTAGTCTTCACGCTCATTGATTTTTCTCGACGTATTTGCAGAAAAATCTGGCTCGCGGAACGGGTTAACAAAATTCGGTACAAACTCTTCTTTTACGGCAACTTTTTTAATTTTATTTTCCTCGTCTTTTACGACGATTCGATCATCAAACAATTCCAGGATTTCTTTCCGCGGGATAACAAGTTCCGGATCGACCAACGATTTTACAATCGGCCGCTTAACGATTAATTGTCGGACCGACCAATCGTCTGTATTGACCGTAAAATCAACAATCTTTCCAAGCTTAGAACCTTTTTTCGTAACAACTTTAAGTCCAATCAAAGAAAAATTCAGACTCATCACCTTGTCTAGTTTAATCACGTCGCCAGGATTAACAAACACATCGATCGAATCAACAATCATTCCGAGTCGCGAAAATTCACGCACGTCACGTGTCTCAAGAATGTCTCCCGCATCCGGGTCGTTTTGGATCGCTGCTCCCCAAACTCTGAATGCCATTATTTTTAGATTATCAGGATTAACAATTTCTCCCTCCGCGCGTGCAATTGGCCCGTTGACATGGAGCGAAAGAACCGGACAACCCAAAAGTTTCGAAGCGTCAATAAGCATAACTCTATTATAGCACGAAATCGCGTTTATTAATTTTCACAAGTTTATCATCCGGCAAATTAAAGTGTTTTCCAGGTTGGTAATTTAAGATTGCATTCAAAAATTCTTTTCGTTGCGGACCAGTCGTCGCAACTCCGGCTCTAATCGTCGCGGCGCGCAAAATTTCTAGTGCCGTCTTCTCGTCCAAATTCCGGAACCAGTCTCTTTCGAATTTCAAATCTTCCGGCAACAAATTTTCGACGATTTCGTCGATTTCTTTTACAATTCTTTTTTGATTCTGCCAAAGTTGGAAAATCGCTCGTTTGGTTTCAATTGGAAGATTAAAGACTTTTTCTCGAATTCGGTTTCTTAAATAATCTTCCGAAGAATTTGTCGGATCTTCCCGGAATACAATCTCGTGTTCCGCCGCATAGTTTAGAATCTCACGTTTATCAAACGTTTTCTCGAAAAATCCATCGATAAACGGTCGTCGAATTCCGAGCGAAGAAAGCCCCGCGAGCCCGCGAAATTCCGTCCCGCGCAAAAAGTTAATCATAACCGTCTCAACTAGATCGTCGAGATGATGCGCCGTAAAAATCTCCCCCTTTTCTCTAAACGCAACTTCCCGTAGAAAATCATATCTAGCTTTTCTCGCCATTTCTTCCGAAACCCCCGCCCCAAGTTCTGCCTTGCCTCGATAAACTTTTTTAAGCGCATATTGATTTCGCGAAATGTTTTCGACAAACAAGGCGTCTTCCGCAGAACTTTCTCGTGTCCCATGGTCGAAGGTCGCAACGACGAGCTCGTCATTCGGAAAGTTGTTCGCAAAAAAATCGAGCATAACCATCGAATCGACTCCCCCGGAAACTGCTAAGATTTTTTTCATTAAAGAAATTATACCATTATATCTTTAAAAATAAAAAAGTTTATGCTAAAATAAAATAAATATTATATTTTTAACCAAAAGGGCATCATGGCTACAAAAAAGAAAACTACTACGAAAAAGACCGTCGCTAAGAAAGCTCCGGTAAAAGCCGCGCCTGCGCGCCAAAAAACTGTTCGCGAATGCATCAACGAATCTGACGTTTTGAGATTCCATGTCACTATCATCACGATTCTTTCGCTCGTGGTTTGTGCGCTCGTTGCCGCTCTCCTAATTACCTTAACCGACTAATTTTCTCGAAAAAGGTTCTAAAAACCGCCCCACTTCGGGCGGTTTTATGTTATGATATTTCTATATGGAACCGGATTTTCAACAAAAAATTTTGACAATAAAACAATGGCTCGGAACTGGGTCAATTAACATTTTTGGTCTCCCAATGTCTGGAAAGGATACGGTTGGCGTAAAGCTCGCCGAATTCCTCGGCGGAAAATTTCTCTCCTCCGGTCTTATTATTCGTTCAATGGAAGCGATGCAGAACAAACATCTAACCGATAAGGGCGAGCTCGTCGACACGGATTTGTTTTATGATTGGGTTTTACCATATTTCGACAAAGAAGAACTGAAGCCGTTTCCGTTAGTCCTTTCCTCGATTGGTCGCTGGAAGGGCGAAGAAGATACGGTTATGGATCGTGCGAAGTCTGCCGGTCACGAAATCAAAGCCGCCATAATTCTGAACATTTCTGAAGCTGACGTCATGAGTCGTTGGGAGGCCGCAGCGACGCTAAAGGATCGCGGAACCCGTTTTGACGACGAAAAACCCGAAGTTTTCCAAACTCGTTTGGACGAATTCCGTATAAAAACCCTCCCGGTTCTCTTACGTTACCGTGAGCTTGGACTTCTCGTTGAAGTAAAAGCTGACTTACCCCGCGACCAAGTTTTCATGGAACTCATTAATCAGCTCTATAAGTTCGTCTTAAAGAAACAACAAGCATTCGTCAGCTAATCTCTTTTTAGCATAACCGTAAACGCATCGCTCGGGATATCAATTTTTCCAAATCGTTTCATCCGTGCTTTCCCGCGTTTCTGTTTATCAAGAAGCTTTGCTTTTCGGTCGCGGTCGCCCGTATGGATTTTGACGGTTACATCCTTTCGATAGGCCCCGATAGTTTCGCGGGCAATAATTCTTGCTCCGATTGCCGCCTGAAGTGCAACCTCGAAGTTTTGTCTCGGAATAATTTCCTTGAGTTTCTTCGTGATCGTTCGTCCAATTGCATCTGCCTCGCTCCGGTGGCACATGACCGAAAGCGCATCGTTTTTATTTCCAGCAATAAGAAAATCAACCCGGACCAAGTCCTCCGCGCGGTAATCACTTAACTCATAGTTGAACGACGCATATCCCGACGTAATCGACTTAAGCTGGTCATAAAAATCTGTAAGCAGGTTTGCCATTGGCGCCTCAAAATCAATCACGGCCCGATCTTCAATATACGATAGATTTTTTTGCACTCCGCGTTTCTCAACAATCAAATTTAAAACATTTCCAATCATCGATTTCGGCAGAATTATTTCGCCCTTGACCCAGGGCTCGCGAATCTCTTTCACTTCCGAAACGTCCGGCAAATCTGCCGCCGACTTAATCTCCATTTCTTCGCCAGAATTCAAAACAACTTCATAATTTGTCGACGGATTCGTCACGACAAGGTCAAGGTCGAATTCTCGCTCCAGCCTTTCGCGGATAATGTCCATATGCAAAAGCCCAAGAAAACCAATCCGAAGTCCAAATCCAAGAATTGGCGAATTTTCCGGTTCATATTGGAGCGCAGAATCGGACAACGATAATTTTTCGATTGCTTCCTTAAGTGTTTTATAGTCCTCGTTGGAAACAGGAAAGAATCCCGCATAAACAAACGGCAAAACGTTTTTATAACCTGGGAGTGGAGCTTTTGCTGGAGTCTTTTGAAGAG
>CAZQMP010000022.1:0-9951 GCA_964594565.1 uncultured Candidatus Saccharibacteria bacterium | reverse complement strand
ATCATCAACAAGAAAAAACCTAAGAATAAACAAAGGCAGGGTTAAGCATGGCACGTATTGCTAGCGTTGTTATCCCTTCCGAAAAACAAATTGAGACCGCTCTCACTTATGTCTACGGAATCGGGCCAACAACAAGTAAAGCCATCCTTGCGGAGGCCAAAATTGAGCCTACCACTCGGGTGAAAGATCTCACCGAGGCTGAAGAACAAAAAATCAACGATATTATTTCCGCTAAATATTCCGTTGAAGGTGATCTTAAGCGCCTCGTGACCAACAATATCAAACGTCTTAAAGACATTAATTCCTATAAAGGCTTGCGCCATAAAGCTGGTCTTCCAGTTAACGGTCAACGTACTCGTACGAATGCGCGTACTCGTAAGGGCAAAGCGATCGCGGTCGGTGGTGCGCAACCTAAAGCAGCAAGCAAAACCTAGGAGTAAAATAATATCATGTCTGAAGAAGTTACAAAACAAGCTCCTGCGGTTGAAGCTGAAGCCGCAAAAGGAAAATCCAAAGGCAAGAAAGGTAAACGCGTCGTTCAATCCGGCCAAGTTCACATTCAAGCCACTTTCAACAACACAATCATCAGCGTTTCCGACAAAAAGGGCGAAGTTCTTTCTTCCTCTTCCGCCGGTGCGAACGGTTTCCGTGGTTCCAAGAAGGGAACTGCTTACGCCGCTCAAATCGCTGCCGAAAAAGCTCTCGAAATCGCCAAGAAAGACCACGGTCTCTCTTCTGTAGACGTTTACGTCAAGGGAATCGGTCTTGGTCGTGACAGCGCCATCCGCGCCGTCTCTTCCCTCGGCATCAAAATCGACAGCATCACAGATACAACCCCGATCGCTCACGGTGGTGTGCGACCTAAGGGAGAAAGGAAACCGTAATGGCTCGCGATAATTCTCCAATTGTCAAACAGTCTCGCCGCGAAAGCTATGCTCTCGCTCCGAAGGCTCACAAAATTATGGCGAAGAAGAGTGGTATCCCTGGTGAACACGCTGGTATGCGTTCTCGTAACCAGAGCCTCTATCTCGTCCAGCTCCGCGAGAAACAAAAAGTTCGCCGTACGTACGGACTTCTTGAAAAACAATTCGCGAAGTTAATGAAAGAAGCGCAACGCGCCGAAGGCCTTACTGGTGAAAACCTTCTCCAGTATCTCGAACGCCGCGCTGATAACGCCGTTTATCGTGCTGGTTTTGCGACAACCCGTCGCCAAGCCCGCCAGCTCGTTTCTCACGGCCACTTCCTCTTGAACGGAAAAAGAATCAACATCCCTTCAATTCGTTTGAAGCCGGGTGATTGTTTGGAAGTCCGTCCAAAGTCTCAAAAATCCGATTTCTTCAAATCTGTCGAAGGTCAAATTACTCCACTTTCCTGGATGAAAGTTGACACGAACAAGATGAAAATCGAAGTCACCGGTTTACCAAAGCGCGAAGAAGCTGAGGTGGGCATTAACGAACAACTAATCGTTGAGTATTACTCACGCTAAGGATAAGGAGAGATAAACTATGTCAACTAAAGAAATCCACGTAGTCAACCAGGTTGAAGAGAAAGCACTCGAAGACAACAGCTCCGAGTTCATTATCAAACCGCTTTACTACGGCTATGGTAACACTCTCGGAAACTCTCTCCGCCGCGTCCTTTTGTCGAGCATCAAAGGTGCCGCAATCACCGCCTTCTCTATCGAAGGTACGAACCATGAATTCTCTGCAGTTCCTGGCATTCGTGAAGATGTCGTCGACATCATGTTGAACCTGAAAAATATCCGCCTTAAAAGCCACTCCGACGCTCCTGTCGAAGCCACCCTTGAACTCAAAGGCAGCAAACAGAGCGAAAAAGATGGCGACAAGCGCGTTACCGCTTCTGACATCAAGCTTCCTAGCGATGTCGAACTCGGCAACCCGAACCAAGTCATCTGCCACATCGACGATCCAAACTTCGTCCTTAAGATGCGTTTCGTCATCGAATCTGGCCGCGGATATATGACCATCGACGAAGCCAGCGCTGATCGTATCCACACTGACATGATCGCTCTTGACGCCGTCTTTACCCCGGTTCTCCGCGTTCGTTACAAAGTCGAAAACACCCGTGTTGGCCAAGATACAAATCTCCAACAGCTTTCCATCACCGTCGACACCGACGGCACCATCACCCCGCGTGAGGCGTTCGAGGAAGCTGCTGCGATTCTCGTCGGTCAATACACCGCACTCGCAAACGGTATGAAAGTCGAAACCCCCCAGGCTCCTGGAAACGTCGACGAAGAAGAAACCAACCATCTTACCCTCCCAATCGAGGAACTTGGTCTTTCTGCTCGTACCGCTAATGCCCTCATCAATAACAACATCAAGAACCTCGACCAGCTCGTCAACCTTACCGAAAGCCAACTCAAAGAGCTCAAAGGTTTCGGCGCTAAAGCCCTCGAGGAAGTCTCTGAAAAATTAACGGAGTTTAGAAAATAATGCACCGCCACGGATACAAAGGCCGCAAGTTCGGCCGCGAAACCGACCAGAGGCAAGCACTTCTTCGTGGGCTGATGTGCTCTCTGATCAAATACCAATCTATCACAACTACCCTCGCCAAAGCGAAAGAAATCCGTCGCCCGACCGAGAAACTCATCACCCTCGCCAAAAAGGGAGATCTCGCTTCTCGCCGCCTCGTGATTGCTCGTCTCGACGACATGGAAACTGCTGACCTCTTGGTCGACGTTGTCGCTCCTCAAATGAAGCGCAACTCTGGCTTCCTCAAAATCGAGCGCGCAGGCTTCCGCAAAGGTGATCACGCCGAAATGGCCACGATTTCCTTTGTCGACGACGTCGATTTCGACCTCAAAAAGGCCGCCAAGAAAGGGGATAAATAATCATGAATAAAACCTATTCCCAAAAATCCTCTGAGATTTCTCGCGAATGGTGGGTTATCGACGCAACGTCTATGCCTCTTGGCAAACTCGCTGTCGTTATCGCTGACAAATTGATGGGAAAGTCGAAAGTCACTTTCACCCCTCATATCGACAATGGTGACTATGTTGTCGTTACAAACGCCAAAAACCTTGTCGTAACTGGTGAAAAAATGACCGACAAAAAATACTATCGCCACTCTGGCTTCCCAGGCGGTTTGACCGAATTGAAGCTCGAAGAAGTCATCGAAAAAGATCCTTCTCTCGCTATTCGCGAAGCTGTCAAGGGAATGCTCCCGAAGAACAAATTAGCTGCTGACCGTCTTGCTCGCCTTCGCATCTTCGATGGCGCCGAGCACGCTCATACCGCTCAAAATCCAAAGGAGATTAAATAATGGCTGATAAGAAATACGTCTATGGCCTTGGTCGCCGCAAAGCTGCTTCCGCCCGCGCCCGCCTCTATAAGGGCAAGGGAGAAATCACCATCAACGGCAAACCAGCCCTTGAATACTTCTCTGGCAACAAGTCTATGCTCGCCGAAATCACCGACCCGCTAGCTCTCGCCCAGAAACAAAAGGATTACGACATCTCGATTCGCGTTCTCGGCGGCGGCCTCTCTGGCCAAGTCGACGCAATCAAGCTCGCAATCTCTAAAGCTCTCCAGACTGAGTCTCCGGACCTTCGCCCGATTCTCAAGAAAGCCGGTTTCGTCAAACGCGATCCGCGCGAAAAAGAGAGGAAAAAATACGGTCTCCGCTCCGCTCGCAAGAAAGAACAATTCTCGAAGCGTTAAGGAGCCGAGTGAATGTCTGTCGCGAGCGACAGACATTCCGAGACGACATTCCAAGAAAGCACCCCTGTCATGGGGTGTTTTCTATTGACAAAAATAGGTGTTTTGTGGTATAATAGAAGAATAACAATTTATTAGGAAACTGGAGGCCTCCATGGCCTTATTTTTATCCAAGAAAACCCCTATTTTCGTTTCATTTCCTGAGAATACCGACGAATCCGTTTCGGAGACGCCATTCTGGGAAGTCCAACGTACTGAAGCTCTCGAGATTCTGACGTATATTTTTGAAACCTGGAACGCCTCTTGGGAGAACACAAAACACGCCCTTGGCGACCTTAACCTCTCTGAATCCGGTCTTCGCCGCCTTAATTTCTACGAAAACGAGCAAAAGAAGGAAATTATCTCCCTTCTTGCGAAAATCCTCGTTTGTTTTGAACGTGGTGATGATTTTTCCTTCTCAAAACATCTTATTTCGCTCGCCAAGGAACTTCGTCCTTCTCTCCCATATGTCGAATACGACCCAGAAGAGAACTTCTCTCTGACCCCCTATCAGCTCGCCCAGCTCCGCAATTTCATGCAATCCGAGGCCATCTCCCTTAAAAGCTCAGTTTCTGAGCTCCAAAGTCTCGCTAGAAAGCGTATTCTCTCGGAAAACATCTTAACCGAATCGAACGCCGAACAGCTTATCCGGGAAAAACTCGGCCTAACTTACTTCGATTTCGTCGAATTTAAGGAAGAGCCGGAATTCTCTGACGGCTATTACCCTGAATTACTCCAAGAATCGATCGATTTCGGATTCTAGTCTTTTCTCCTCTCTTGTCTCTATTGACAAACCGCTTATCCTGTGATATAATGAAAATATGGGATTTTCCCATGCACTTTTTCATTTTTGGACTTACAAGGAGGTACGTAAATGTATTTCGAACCGAAGAGCTTGACCGAAACCGGCGAGACCTATTACGAACTCATGGCAAATGAAGAAGAGAAAATCTTCCTCTATTGCGCGGATGATGGAAGCGAGAACATCGATTTCTTCCTCCACAACGTGCTCCGTCCCTTCCTCGAGCCCTCCTCGGACCAGGAAGCGGCCAACTACGAGAAGGTCAACGCCCATTTCGATCAGTTGCTCCGTGGCGGCTGCGAGAACCACTCTCTCCGCGGCCTCCGCTTTTTCCGCGACCGCATCGAGGTGATTCAGGCCTGCTATAAGCGCAAGAAGAACGGCGAAATCGTTGCCGAGACGACCCACGTCAACACGCTCCGCTACGCGCGGATGCCGGAAGATTCCTTCTTCACCCTCGGTATCAACGTTCAGGCGCTCACCAGCGACTCCGACCCGAAGCGAGTCTACGTCCTCTTCAATCCGGAGGAGATGAGCTTCGTCGACGAACAGGCCGAAAAAACGTTCTGCGCAAAGCGCGTCGCCTAACTGTAAATCCAAATCTGGCACCCTTCGGGGTGCCTTTTCCTTGTAAATTTTTCTCAGAAATGGTAAAATAAATCTATTGGGCGAGTGGCGGAACTGGTAGACGCGCTAGACTCAAAATCTGGTTCTCGCAAGAGAGTGAGGATTCGATTTCCTCCTCGCCCACCACAAATTCCCGCCTTAGAGCGGTCTTTTACTATAAGGAGGAAACATGTTTGATTTATCAGGAAAAATTGCCGTCGTTTCTGGCGCCAGCTCTGGCCTCGGAAAACAAATGGCTGAAGCCTTCGCGCGCCAAGGCGCAAACCTTGCGATTCTTGCCCGCCGCTTCGAAAGACTCGAAAAATTCGCCTCCGAATCGAAAGAGAAATACAAAGTCGACGTCCTCCCAGTAAAATGCGACGTGACTGACTCCGTCTCGATTAACGACGCCGCCAAAGCCGTCGAAAAACATTATAAGCGTGTCGATATTCTTTTAAACTGTGCCGGTTCCTCAAAAGACAAAGGCGTTCTCGAAATGTCCGACGACGAATGGGATTTCACCATTTCGACTGACGAAACTTCCGTCTTTAAGATGACTCGCGCCTTCGCAAATATCATGAAAAAACATCATTACGGCCGCATTATCAATATCGCTTCGATGTATGGCCTTGTCGGCAATACCGAAATCCATACCGTCGCTTACCACGCATCAAAGGGTGCCGTCGTGAACTTTACCCGTGCTGTCGCTGCCGAACTTGCTCTAGAGGGAATTACCTGCAACGCCATTTGCCCAGGTTATTTCGAGACCGAACTCACTAAACCCGTCCTCGATACGGACTCGTTCCAAGCTTTCGCAAAAACCCACGTCCCTATGCAACGCTACGGCAAACCAGGCGAACTTGACGCCGCCGCAGTCTTCCTCGCTTCAGACGAAGCGTCCTACGTCACCGGCGCAATTCTCCCCGTTGATGGCGGCTATACTGCAATTTAATCTTGCCCGGTCAGCCAATTCCAAATTCTTGTAAAGAAAGTCTCTTCGTTTTCGGGGAGACTTTCGTCTTCCTTAAACTCATATTCAAAGTTATCATCCGCGACCGTTGCGCCTTCATAGCTCGGAGAAATCTGCTCCGCGGTAATCAAGAGGCGATAGCGGCTCGTCCCGAGCGGCCAACACGTCACAAGCGTCAGCATCGGCTTGTCCGTCTCATAAATCAATTTCGAGACCTCGGTCGGCTCAATCGTCTCACTCCTCACCATCTTATACGTATAGCGCACGGAGTTATAGTGAACGTAAATAATATCCCCCTCCTCAAGTCTCTCAAGCCCCGAGAAGATGAATTTATACGGATTTGAAGAGTAAATATCCCCCGCAGAATGCCCTGTAATCACGAAGTTGCCAATCTCACCCGGGTATGCGCTCGCTCCTACGATTTGATAGTGCGCAACGCCGTTGTTCATCGCTGACATTACTCCGTCGACACCAACACCGAACCGAATCGGCACATCAACATTCAATTTCGGAATAATTAGTTTATTTTCCGCCGAAACCTTCGTCAACGTCACGGTCGGGTCAACTGGATCGATTTCCGTCGCAGGGCTCTCTCCAGGGCTTACATAAGCCGCAATCGGGGCAAAAATCAACCGGTTATACTGCAAGAACAAAATCACGAGCACAACCGCAACTCCCGCCAGAATCGGCGTCAAGAAACGACGCCTCCGCGAAACGTTTTCACGCTCCCTTGCGCGGGCTTGAATTTTTTCCTTAAAAGTCAGCTCTTTTTCGCCCGTCGACCCCTGTTTTTCTGGCGTTTTTTCTGTTGTTTTCAGCGCGGGCTGAACTTCCGAAACATTCGTGAAATTTTGGGAATTTAGGGCCTGCTGTTTCGCGACATAATCCTTCGCGGCTTTAATATAATAATCTGAATAATATTTCTGGTAGTATTCCTGCCAAGCAGTATGATATTTTTTCCACTCTTCGTTAGAAACTTGCCTTAAAACCGGAGTCGCCGAAGCCCCAAGCACCTGACGGTTCTGCGAAGTCGAAGTCTCCGCCTCTTGACGCTTAATAAAATTCGCTGCCGTGTCGACTTCTTTCTGGTCGTAAGCCTGCAAAACTTTGCGCCTCGCAATGTCTGCGGCCGCTTGTCTCTGTTTTTCGTCAGAAGAAAGCCCACCAGTTTTAGAATCCATATGTTTTATTATACCACAATCTTTGGTATAATAGAATCAGAAAAGGAGTTTTTATGTTTGATACAAATGATTATAAAAAAGAGATGGAAGACGTAATCTCTCGTTTTAAAGACGAGATGAAAAAAGTCCGCACCGGCCGCGCGCATCCTGACATGCTCGCCGGCGTAAAAGTCGAAGCTTACGGTCAATGGATGCCCCTGAACCAAGTCGCGAACGTAACCGTTTCCGGCGCCACCATGCTTCTCGTAACCCCTTACGACCCTTCGACCATCCCCGGCATCTCGAACGCTATCCGTTCCGATTCGACCCTCGGTCTTAACCCGTCTGACGACGGCCGTGTTGTCCGCGTCCCGATTCCTCCGTTGACCGAAGAGAGAAGGAGAGAAATCGTCAAAACCGCCTCGAAATCCGTCGAGGAGTCGAAAGTTAAAATTCGCAACGTCCGCGAAGACGCCCGCAAAGACATCAAAGCCGCTGAGCTTCCAGAAGACGCTAAAAAGCGTGCCTAAAAATCAATCGACGATTTGACGAAAGAATATAACGACCGCGTTGACGCTGAGTTTAAAATTAAAGAAAAAGAAATCATGTCAATTTAACGACTTTTTAAGTCGCTTGTGTTAAAATAAATATCATGAATATTGTTTTAGGTATAGTTGTTGGGCTTATTGTTTTAATGTTTTTGATCGTTTCTCACGAATTCGGTCACTTTATCATGGCCCGTAGAAATGGCGTCCGCGTAAAAGAATTCGGGGTTGGCTTCCCGCCTCGCCTCGCCGCTTGGGTCCACGTCCCGCCGAAGAAAAAAGGCGAAAAATGGACCTGGAAACGCCTCCCAAAGAAGGATTGGGGAGACGAGCAAAAATCCCTCATTTTCTCCGTCAACAGCTTACCAATCGGCGGTTTTTGTGCAATGGACGGCGAGTCTGATTCTGACGAACGCCCAGAGACCTTCGGTTCTGTTTCTTATTGGAAAAAGACGAAGATTCTGTTTGGTGGCGTCGCAATGAACTGGCTGGTTGCCTTCCTGATTTTGACCGTTTTGTCTTGGACTGGACTCCCGCCGATGCTCGAAAATCAATTCACGATAAAATCCGACGAGACCGTCGAACTTAAAGAACCCGTAACAATTGATAAAATCTACGAAGACTCCCCCGCCGAACGCGCTGGTCTAAAAACCGGCGACGTTATTACCGCCGCCATCTCTCCATCCGGCAAGCGCACAGAAATCCTCGCTTCAACCGACGTTGTCGCCTTCGGAAAACTCTATCCCGGAGAAACCGTAAAATACGTCGTTAACGGCGAAGAAGTCGAAGTAACCTTGAACGAGGAAGGCTCCGACGTCCTCCTAGGCGTGACAATGACTTACGGCTCGACAATCTCCCGTTATACTTGGTCTGCGCCGCTCGTTGGCGCCGGCTTGACCGTCCAACTTACCGGAGAGACTTATAAGGGCCTCTGGAACATGCTCGTAAACCTCGTAACGGGTGCCGCGCGTCAGGTCAACCTCGATGCTTCTGTCCGCGAAGAAGGTCGAGAACAAATGTCCGAAGCAACCGAAGGTGTTTCTGGAATCGTCGGCATTCTCGGCGGCTACTTCCCGAACATTGTCTCTGCCGGTCCGACTTACGTCTTTGTTCTTGCTGCGATTATTTCCGTCTCGCTCGCCTGCATGAACGTCCTTCCGATTCCGGCGCTTGACGGTGGCCGCTGGTTCATGATTACCCTCGCCCGCCTAAAACATAAAAAACTCTCCCAAGAAACCGAGCAGCGCGTCGTCGCTCGCGCCTTTATCTTCCTCTTGATTCTGATGGCAATTATAACCGTCATGGACATCGTGCGCTTATTCTAAAGGAGCTTTAGGTGGAAAAGAAAAAGAAAGCTAAATTTACTTGGAAAAATCTTCTCGAGATTGTCGCTCTTCCGATTTGGGTGTTTCTCGTTTTCATCGTAACCGAATATTCCGTTTCTTACGGTTCACTCTTCCTTCTTGGCAGGGAACAGCTCTCCGAACCGGTCTGGCTAACCGTTTTGAACGCCGTAATCTACTCTCTAACTTTCTTCCTTATCGCCTACCTCCCCGTAAAGCTCTTTAAGCGCTGGAAAACTTCCCGCGAAGAGCTCGGCCTTAAAGAACTCCCGACTTGGACCGATCTTGGACTTGCTCCCGTTGGCTTTTTCGTTTATCTCATCCTCGCGATGATTCTAACTTACGTCGCCGGGGTCCTTTTCCCGGGCTTCGACATTTCCGAGGCTCAAGAAACCGGCTACGAATTCTTAAACTCCGGCCTCGACCGCATCGTTGCTTTTCTCGCCCTCGTCATCATCGCCCCGATTGCCGAGGAAATCATCTTCCGCGGCTGGCTCTATGGTAAACTCCGCGCCAAAATCCCCGGGAAATTTTCGCTTTTCCTCTCCGTTTTAATCGTCTCCGTTTTGTTCGGCATTCTCCATGGTCAGTGGAACGTCGGAATAAACGTCTTTGCGATGTCGATTGTGCTCTGCGCCCTTCGAGAAATCACCGGGACCGTTTACTCCGGAATTCTTCTCCATATTCTAAAGAACGGCGTCGCTTTTGTCATGCTCTACATCTTAAACTTCGGCCTCTAAATTACTGGCGTCGGCTCCGCTTTTTTTATATTGAAAAACGTGTTATAATTTAGACATGACTTTAGA
>CAZQMP010000021.1:0-9977 GCA_964594565.1 uncultured Candidatus Saccharibacteria bacterium | reverse complement strand
TAAAGAAAGTCGCAAACGTCTCAAGTTTCGACCCAAAAACCGCCGTTCGTTCCGCCGGATTCACGATTTACGACGGTGACGAAATCGAACTTGTCTCAACTGGCGATTTTCTCGCAACCGGCATTTCTTCCGCTTATAAAATCATTCGTGGCGAAGGCTCGACTTTAACGCTCGAGTCGGATCTCGATTTCTCAACCGAAACCATAAAAGACTACACCATCCCTTCCGGGACCGAAGAAGTTCGCGTGCTTGGCGAAGTCGGCAAAATCCGCCGCGTCTACAAAATCCAAACCGTAAACGGCGAAGAAATTTCTCGCGAACTTGTTGAAGAAACTGTCCTTCGCGAACCCATCAACCGTGTCGTTGCTGTCGGCACTTCAATCGTCAACGCAACGCCGCTAACCGCCTCGATGGGCCGTAACCGTTACACAGCAACAAACCTTTCCGGCGAATATGTCGAACGTCAAGAAACCTACTATGACCTTCCGATGTCCGGGGTGATGGCTTTCTGTGGAAAATCCGGTTACACCGTCCGTGAAGACGGCGCAAAAGTCGACGACGAAGGCTATGTCCTTGTCGCCGCAAACTTAACCCGTTATCCTCGCTGTTCCGTCGTCGAGACGTCGCTCGGTCTCGGAAAAGTCTACGATACAGGTACTTTCGCGCTAACAAATCCTGAACAATTCGACCTCGCAACCGACTGGACGAACCGAGACGGAAGATAACATGGCTCTAAAAAACAAGCATTCTCTCGGTCAAAACTGGCTAAAAGATCGCGCAACTCTCGAAGAAATTGCAGATTATGCCTTTAGCGCCGCTCCGACCTGCGTAGAAATCGGCCCCGGTCTCGGAACATTAACTTCTTCGCTTTTGCGCCGTTTTGAAAAAGTTGTCGCCATCGAATTTGATGAATCTCTCGCCAGAAACCTCCCAAATTCTTTTCCCGGAAAAAATCTCGAAGTCATAAACGAAGACATCTTAAAATTTGACTTCAAAAGAGTCGAAGGGCCGTTCGTCGTCGCCGGAAATATCCCTTATTACATCACTTCTCCAATTATCGAAAAGCTAATCACCCTAGACACAAAACCCGAGAAAATCGTCCTTCTCGTCCAAAAAGAAGTCGCCGAAAAAGTCGCCGCTTTGAAAGGGAATTCTTCGCTTTCACTTTTTGTCGAAAACTTTGCCGAACCGAGCCTCGGTCCTGTCGTTAAAAGAGATTTATTTACCCCGCCCCCAAAGGTCGATTCTCGCGTTCTCGTTCTTTCTCCTCGAAACACCCCAAAATATCCTGACGGAACTGGCGTCCTCGAGTTTATTCATAAATCCTTCATGAATCCTCGAAAGAAACTTTCTGCTAATCTCGCCGGCTTTACCGGGCTCTCGAAACCCGATTTGGAAGAGCGTCTAGAAAAACTCGGGCTTAGTCCAAACGCCCGCCCCGCCGATCTTAGCCTCGACGATTACGCTATGCTTGCTAAAAACCTAGAAAAAAGATAAAATATAATTAAGTTTTCATACAAAAGTAAGGGAGAGAAAATATGAACCAAGATCCACAAAACCCAATCAACCCAGCGACTGCTGCCGCCCCGTCCTTGACGCCTGACCCAAGCCTGGCCATGCCTTCCGCTCCAGCGATGGACGCTCCTGTCGCTCCTGCCGGCCCAATTGACGCGCCGACTCTTGACCCGTCCCTTCTCCAACAGGCCATTAACGACGTTCCTGAAGAAGCCGCCGAAACGACTCCACCGGTTCCTTCCGCCGTCAATCTAAGCAATCTTGGCGACGCCACCCCGGCGCCAGCTCCTATATCCGCCCCGTCGATGGATCCGATGATGGGTGCGAATCCAATGGCCGCTCCGGCCGCTCCTTCTCCTTTTGCAACAGCCGCTCCGGCTGCAGATTTCTCCGCTCCTGCTCCTGAAGCTCCGGTTGACCCTTCCGTCGACCCGAACGCCGCGATGAATCCTGCCTTTGCCGAAGCTCCAAAAACAACCCCTTCCGTCGCATTTAATGACCCCGCTCAGGCTCCTGAGAAACCTGGATTCAAAAAACCTGCCTTCCTTGATGGAAAGAAAATTAATCCTGTCATTCTCATCGTTGGCGGTGGCGCCTTGATTATCATCGCCCTCGTCCTCATTCTCGCCTTTGCGGTCTAAAAACCTTAACCAGAGAATTCTCATGTCAAAAAATCTATATTTAACCACGGCGATCCCGTATGTTAACGGAGCGCCCCATGTCGGCCACGCACTCGATTATTTGCTCGCCGATGTCTACTTCCGCTACCAAACCGAAAAGGGAAACAAAGTCCGCTTCCAGGTCGGAACCGACGAACACGGCAACAAAATTTTCGAAAAAGCCAAGTCCCTCGGCATTCCTGTTGAAGAATACGTTTCGGAAAATGCCGAAAAATTCCGCAACTTTATCAAAAAGCTCGGCGCGACTCCGACCGACTTTATTCGCACGACCGACCCAGACCACGAACGCCGCTGCCAACTAATTTGGAAAAAGTTGGAAGACCATATTTATCCCGCAACTTACGAAGGTTGGTACTGTACTGGCTGCGAACGCTTCATCACCGACAAAGAATACGAAGAAAATAACGGCATTTGTCCTGACCATCAAAAACCCTACGAGCGTCTTTCTGAAAAGAACTATTATCTCAGGATTTCCGACTTCAAGTCTCAGATTAAATCCGCAATCGAAAACGACGAATTGCTGATTCTGCCAGAATTCCGCAAAAAAGAAGTTTTGAATCTCCTCGAAGATTCTCCTGACGTCTCAATTTCTCGCCCAAAGAAAAACCTTTCTTGGGGAGTCCCCGTTCCTGACGACAAAGACCAGGTCATGTACGTCTGGATTGATGCTCTCGCAAACTATATCACCGTTCTCGGCTTCCCAGAAAAAGATATTTCTGACTTCTGGCCTGCAAACGTCCAAGTCGTCGGCAAAGACATCTTGCGTTTCCATGCTATCATCTGGCCTGCCATGTTACTCGCCCTTAACCTTCCGCTCCCGAAAGTTCTTCTCTCGCACGGCCACATCCACGTCGACGGGCAAAAAATGTCCAAGTCCCTTGGTAACGTCGTCGATCCAATTGACGTCCTCGAAAAATACGGGCTCGATCCATTCCGTTATTTCTTCCTCCGTCATATCGATACTTTTGCCGACTCCGACTTCACTTGGGAAAAGTTCGACGCCGCCTATTCCGGAGAACTCGCAAACGACCTCGGGAATCTCGTTTCTCGTCTTGCAACTCTCTGCAATAAGAACTCTCTCGGCGGTCTAAAATTCAATTTTTCTTCCGATGAAACCTATGAAGCCTACATGGACAAGTTTGAATTTTCTAAAGCTTTCGACTATGTCTGGGGTAAAATCCAGGATTTAAACCGCGAAATCAACGAACGCCAACCTTGGGTCGTCGCCAAAACCGACCCTGAAGAAGCGAAGAAAATCCTTGTTGACCTTGTCGAGAAACTCATGTCCGCCGTCAACCTCCTGAAACCTTTCCTTCCTGGAACTGTCGAAAAAATTTCCGCAGTTTTCGAAGCCGAGAAAATCACCCCGACCGCTCCGCTTTTCCCAAAGTCTTAGCCTAGCCTCAACAAAAAATTCCCCCGAAGGGGAATTTTTTTGACTTACTTTTCGTCGGCAAGTACCGATGCTGCATCGGAAAGATAGAATCCAACCACGCCACCAATCATCGGGAAGAGGACATAAGTAAAGAGAGCCTTACCGATTTCGAGCAAGAGTTCTCCAACTCCGTCCGCAGCTTGTGGCAAGATTTGGTACATGAGGGAAATCGCCGGGTTCATCATGAAGTTACCTTGAAGTCCAAAGTAGCTATAAGAAAGCAGATAGACAACAACCATCGCAATTGTCAAACCGCCTGCGACGACAGATGCGAAGGCAACCGAAGACTTGCGGTATTGTTGTGCTCTTGCGAAGAAGAAACCAACAATCGTTGCGCCGGCAAATTCAAGGAAGGTTACAATCCAGTAATATCCTTCTTCAATCGCCGCCATAGCCGGAAGCTCAACTTCCGTTCCAGAAAGTCCTGCGCTCGCGCCAATAAACGCACCGACAATGAGCGTACCGACCCATGCGCCAATAACTTGCGCAAGGAGATAGAGCACGCCGCGAATGACCGACATTCTGCGTGTCGCCATCATCCCGACGGTGTTGATTGGGTTCAAATTTGCACCCGAAAGCTTATAAACCGCAACGACGATTGCGAGCATAATAAAGAACATATAGAGCGGCTGATAAAGACCGAGCGTAAAGACGACAAGCGTCAAAAGCATCGTCCCGAAAACTTCACCAAGAAGCGCGCCGTAGACTTTTTTGTCCTTAAAAATCGTCAGAATCGATTCGTTTTCATTATATTTCTTTGCAAAGAACTTCTTGAAGAAGCCCTCTTCTTTCGGAGAAACTACCGCCTTTTTCTCAGTAGCTTTCTCGCTAGCAACTTTTTCTTTCTTTTCGGTCTTCTTCTCAGAAGCCTTTTTATCGGTAACTTTTTCAGTCACCTTTTTTTCTTTCTCGGAAATTTTTTCCTCTTTGACAACGGGTTTACTCGTCTTGGAAGATTTTTTTCCAGACTTTTTCGATTTAGCCATTAAACCTCCTTAAGTGATATTAAACTAATTTTACCATAGATATGTTATAATTGTAAGAGCATATTGAAAAATTGAAGAAGAAAAAGGAGAAATTTTTATGGGTGTCATGGTCACCAAAGATGAAGACGATAATGTTGAACTGACCAGAAAAATCAATTCCGACCTGCGCGAGCGCGTCCAAAAAACTCAAAATGTCGACGGCGACGGCGAAGAATTCAACGAAGACTCTGAATACTTAAAAGATTATGAAAAAACTGGCAAATTTTCTTGGATTTGGTTTGTTCTGATTGCGCTCGCACTCGTCTCTTTAGTATTCATTATCCTTCTCTAATCAAAGGGGAGGTGGTATAATTGATGTATGATATCTAAGATAGAAGATTTGAAGCTCGAGTTAAAAAACTTGGGCGCCGAGTATGCGAAAATAAAAACCCTTCCGCCGGAAGAGCGTAAATCTTTTGGTGAAAAAATCAACGCAAAGAAAACCGCGCTCTTAAAGGAAATTGCCGAGCTTGAAGAATCTGCCGAGTCTAAAAACCTTGAGCCAATCGACCTTTCTGCGCCTTTTGCCGAAAATGCCGAAAAATTCGAGTATCGAAAGGGGACGAAACACCCTCTTACGACCGAACTCGACAAAGTTGCCGAGATTTATCGCCTTATGGGCTTCAACATCATCGAATCCCGCCAGCTCGACGACGAGTTTCATATGTTCGAGTCTTTGAACTTCCCCGAAGGACATCCTGCCCGTGACGGCTATGACACCTTCCGAACCGAAGAAGGTTTCATTCCTCCGGCTCAAACCTCGACGATGCAATACCGTGCTTTGACTCGCTTCCGCTCCGACCTTGAAACATACGGAAGAATCGCCGTCGCGATTCCGGGCCGCACTTTCCGCAACGAAGATGTCGACGCAACCCACGAACATACTTTCTATCAATGCGAAGGCGTCTACGTCTCAAAAGACGCGAATCTCGGTCAACTTCTCTCGGTTCTTAAAACCTTCTTCGAAACTTATTACGGTCAAAAGCTAAACATCAAAACCCAGCCCGGCTTCTTCCCGTTCACCGAACCCTCCCTCGAATTCCAAATCGAAAAGCCGAAATCTCTCGGCGGAAAAGGTGACGGCTGGCTCGAAATGTGCGGCTGCGGCATGATTCATCCTAATGTCCTCCGAACTGCCGGAATCGACCCTGAAGTTTACAAAGGCTTCGCTTGGGGCGGAGGAATCGATCGCCTAATTATGCTAAAATACGGCATTAACGACATCCGCTATCTCGAATCCGGAAAACTTGACTTCTTGAAGGAGTTTTAATCATGAAAATTTCTCTGAACGAATTGAAAAAACTAGTCGACATCAAAATCGGCGATGCTGAACTCTTCCAGCTCATCGGCTCCCGCCTTGTCGAAATCGAAGGCGTTGATGATTGGACAAACAAGTTCAAAAACATTTTTGTCGCAAAAGTCGTCGAATGTTCCGACATTGAAGGAACCCATCTTCATCTCTGCCAAATCGATGCCGGAAGAGGCGACCTCGTCCAAGTCGTTTGCGGCGCGCCGAACGTAAAAGCCGGCATGACTGTCGCCTGGATTGCTCCCGGCGCAATCGTTCCGTCGACTTTCGGAACTCCCGAACCCTTCGAAATCGGAACCCGAAAGATGCGCGGCTTCGAATCTAATGGTATGCTCGCTGCGGCCGACGAACTTGCACTTGGCTCAGACCACGAAGGAATTCTGTCCCTCGACCCGAAAATTGCAAAACCCGGCATGCTTCTTTCTGAAGCGCTCGACTTAAACGACAAAATCCTCGACATTGAAAACAAGTCCCTGACCCATCGTCCGGATTGCTTCGGACTAATTGGTTTTGCTCGCGAAGTCGCTGGCATCCTCGGCGAAAAGTTCGTCGAACCCGACTTTCTTTCCCCGAAATTTATCTCGAGTCTCCGCTTGAAAAACGCCGACGCCCTTAAAATCGAGATTTCCGACCCAAAAATCTGCCCCCGCTACTCTTGCGCCGTATTTGATTTTTCTAAACTCCCTCAATCTCGCGAAAGCTTCATGGCCAGCTCCGATCTCTTCTTGATTAAGGCCGGCATGCGTCCGATTTCCCCGATTGTCGATCTAACGAACTATCTCATGCTCCTGACCGGTCAGCCTCTTCACGCTTTCGACTACGATAAATTTGTCACCGTTGGCGGCTCGGACACTCCGCGAATCGGCGTTCGCCTTGCTCGCCCCGGAGAAAAACTCACCCTCCTTGACGACAAAGAAATCGAACTAACCGAAAACGACATCCTCATCACAAGCTCCGACACCCCTGTCGCGCTTGCTGGAGCGATGGGCGGGAAAAACACCGAAATCGACTCCGAAACAAAGAAAATCATCCTCGAATCCGCGACTTTCTCGCTTTATAACCTTCGCAAGACCCAAATGTCCCACGGTATCTTCTCCGAAGCAATTACCCGGTTTACGAAGGGGCAGCCTGCCGGCCAGACCCTTCCAGTCCTCGCCGAAGCCGCTCGACTCCTCAACGTCGAGCCAGAAATCCTTGCCGATTCAAACGTTTTGAGCGCGGAAGCAACTTCCGAAAATCCCATCACAATTTCCGTCGAAGAAATCAACTCTCTCCTCGGTTCCAGCTACTCCCCCGAGCTTATTACTCGCACCCTAGAAAACACTGGTTTTACCGTCGTTTTGAGCGCGGATGAAACTTCCGAAAACTCTCTTAAAATTTCTGCCCCTTTCTGGCGTACCGACATCCACATCAAAGAAGACATCATCGAAGAAGTCGGCCGTCTCCTCGGCTATGACAACCTTCCTCTAAACTTCCCGCTTCGCCCATTTGTTTGCGCGGAAGTCGAACCGCTCTTCGCCTTAAAATCAAGAATCCGCACCGTCCTGTCCGACCGTCTCGGCGCGAACGAAGTCCTGACTTATTCCTTCGTCTCGAAAGCCCTCGAAGAAAAAGTAAACGAGGATTTTGACGACTCTTATAAAATCGTCAACTCAATCTCCCCCGAGCTCGAATGTTTCCGCCAGTCAATCGTCCCGTCCCTCCTCGACAAAATCCGCGAGAACGAAAAGGCCGGCTACAAAGACTTCACTCTCTACGAACTTAACCAAATCTCGAAAAAGTCCTTTGGTCTAAACAACGAAAACGTCCCGGTCATGAAAACTGATCTCGGTCTCGTTACTTTCGGTGATTTCTATGCCGCAAAACAAATCCTTCTTGAACTTGAGAAATCTCTCGGCCTCGAATTTATTTTGAAACCGATTGAGAAATCCGCTTATTTCGAACCCGCCCACTCCGCCGCAATTTTCCTCGGCGAAGAAAAGCTTGGCGAACTCGGAGAAATCAAATCTGGCGTATTGAAACGCTTTAAATTGTCGGAAGTTGTCTCCGCGCTCGAATTAACTCTCGAACCTTGCGCCGAAGCGAAAACTGCGAAAAAATTCGGCATCAAGCTCTCCCGCTTCCCGTTCGTCTCACGTGATTTAACGTTCCGCGTTGATAAAGCCGAGTCTTACGCTCGAATCGAATCCGAAATTAAGTCCGTTTTAAGTTCGATTTCAGGTTTAATTTACATACTAGAACCAGCTTCGATTTTCCGCAAAGAAAACGATACAAAAAAGAACCTTTCGTTCCATTTAAAGCTGGCTAACGAAAATAAAACTTTTGAATCTGCGGAAATATCTGCTATAATAGAGAAAGTTACAAAAGCTGTCTCGGCGCTCGGTGCGGAAGTTGTCTAGATTGAATATAAGGAGGTAAAATGGAAGAAAACGCCCTAAAAACAAGTTGGAAACAACGCCTAATTATCGCTGCCGTCGCCGCGCTTTTGCTCGGCTCGTCCGTCGCAGTTTACGTCGCAATTGTCCTCGGAGGCGACAACGTAAACTACTCTCGAATGACCACATCCCAGCTCGAAACTGCCTACGAAAAGGCTTATTCCGACTACGAAGCTCGCGCTGCAGAACTCTCGAACAAATACTTTGACGAATTTAAGTCCTATAAATCCAGCGTAAAAGCGTATAACTCCTCGACTGCAAACAGCAACGGCGTTGTTTCGACCGACCTTAAAGAAGGCGACGGCGACACTGTCGAAACCGGAAAATATTCCGCCTATTACATCGGCTATTGTTCCGACGAATCCGTCTTCGATTCAAGTTTCGACTCCTATGACGAACCGACCTCGCTTAAAGCTCCGCTTTCTGTCGATGCAGACTCGCTTATCGAAGGTTGGTATCTCGGTGCCGAAGGTATGAAACTCGGCGGCGTCCGCGAAATCACCATTCCTGGTTCTCTCGCCTACGGCGACACTTACGAAATCTGCGGTGGCTACAACTCCCCGCTTAAATTCATCATCTACGCCGTCGAACGCGATTCAGAAATCGATAAATTAACCGACCGCTTGAACGAGATTTATCTCGCCCTTTCGAACGCTTATTATTCCGACTATTCTGACTATTCCGAAGTTGATTATTCCGACTATACCGACGAATCGACTTCTGCGGAGTAATCTATGGCTCGCCCAACTTTCTTCTTCTACGACCTTGAGACTTCCGGCCTGAGTAGTTCCGACGACCGCATCATGCAATTCGCCGGCCAACGCACGTCTCTAGATTTAAAGCCAATCGGCGAGCCTTTTAATATCCTCGTAAAACTAAACGACGACACTCTCCCGTCTCCGGGCGCAATTTTGACGACCAAAATCACCCCCCAGAAGACCCTAGCAGAAGGAATCCAGGAAAACGAACTCGCAAAAATCCTTTCCGACGAAGTTTTTCATATGAACACCATCGCCGTCGGCTTTAACTCCATCCGTTTTGATGACAAATTCGTCCAACATCTTTTCTGGCGCAATTTTTACGATCCATACGAATGGCAATGGCGCGACGGCCGCTCTCGCTGGGACATGCTCGATGTCGTCCGCATGACCCGCGCTCTTCGCCCCGAGGGAATCAACTGGCCCGTGACCGAAGAAGGGAAGCCGACGAATCGTCTCGAACTAATCACAAAACTAAACGGCATCTCCCACGAATCCGCCCACGACGCTCTGTCCGACGTTAACGCCCTAATCGACGTCACAAAACTCATCAAAGACCGCCAGCCGAAACTCTTTAGCTACCTTTTTAAAATGCGCGACAAACGCGAAGTAAAATCGCTCGTAAATCTGAAGGCGCCGACCGCGTTCGTCTATACTTCCGGTCGCTATGGCTCAAATCATAATTTCACAACCGTCGCTTTTCCGCTCTTCCTAAACAAGAAGGGAAATACTATCGTTTTCGATCTCCGCATAAATCTCGACGAACTCCTCGAAAAAATCCATTCCGATGAAGACTTAAAGAAGAAAAAACTTTCCGACG
>CAZQMP010000020.1:0-10486 GCA_964594565.1 uncultured Candidatus Saccharibacteria bacterium | reverse complement strand
TATTCGAAAATCGTCGAATCGGTGTCTTCGGTGACGATTTTGGTTTCGTACGGGAGCCATTCTTCCGTTCCCTTTTCACGGACGTAGAGCGTGACAGGGCTGAGATTATTCGCGACATTTCTTGCGGTCAAAGTTACCGGAGAGTTTGTCCAGGTCCCAAGTTCATAACCATGAGAGTCGACTTCGACAACCGGCTTAATCGGATCGATGTTGTGATAGACGAGAGAAGTTGTTTCTGAGCTTCCGCCCGGTTCAACAATGCGGAACAGGTAGGTACCGTTTTCGAGAATATCAAGGGTCGTTTGTGCCTCGGTCGAGATGAGTTCCCAACTTGCGCCGCTATCTTTCGAGACGAAGATTTTACCTTCACCTTCAAGGTCGGTCGCGGTGACAGTTGCGACGTCAAACGGAATCCAGCGTTCAGTTTCTCCAGAAGCGGAGATGTCTAATTTTCCGGTGTGGAGGACTACGGTTGTAGAGTTTCCGGCGGCGTCGGTTGCAATGACTTCAACAGTCGAAGCTTCGTTTCCTGGAATTGTGACCTTGTCTTCGGTCAAGGTGACAGGTTCGCCGTTAATCGTGACGGTTTCGACTCCGACGTTGTCGGTGATTTTGAGATCTTGGGCGGAATAATAAGTTTTTTCTTCGTCAACTGGCTCAGTGTCTTCGCCGAGGGAGATTTTTATTTCTGGGGCGACTGTGTCTTTCTTTACGAGGATAGAAACAACGTCGCTCTCAAGCCCAGCTTCGGAGATAGCTTTAAAGTAGTAATCTTCGCCGTTTTCAGAAGTGTCGTCAGAATGTACGACCGCGCCGTTATATTCTTGCCATTCGATTCCGTCTTCGGAGTAGAAATAGCTGGTTTCGCCTTCTTCGTCGGAGAGGCTGACGATGGTCATGGTGATATCTTCGTTTGTCCAGGTTCCGGGCATGTAGGCGCCGGTGTCGATACGGATTTCCGGTTTTATGTCTTCCTTCGGTTCGGGCGGGATTTCCGTGACGAGGGTATGGAAGTTCACGACGTTCGAGGAAATACTTTGGCCGGCAGAGTTCTCGGCACGAACGCGAGTGTAGTAAGTCGTGTCTTCGGACAGACCAGTCGCGGTCAAGCTCGTGTCTTCGACGAGGAGGTTGTTGTAATCAGACAAGATGTATTGGAAGTCGGGATCAAGCGCAATGTCAAGACGATAGCTCGTCGCGTTTTGGACGTAGTCCCAGTGGATGTCGGCGGTTGTCGTCGCAACATTGTCGACATAGATAATTTCGACAGGGCTTGGAGCGGAGACGTTGACCATGCCTGTGATGGCGTAGATGCCACAGTAAATTCCGGAGGCATCACTCGAGCCGTTCTTTCCGGTCAGAACAAGGTCGATGGATTTTACGAGTTTCTTCGGGTCGACAGCAATGTCAGCAGATTGGAGATATGGAGCGCCGTCAGTTGCGCCTTCGTAATCGTAGTCGGTTGTGACGGTTTGGGAGGCAGCTTGGCCAGGACGCCAACCGGTGTTGGTTGAGCCGGATTTTACGACGAGGCGACGAGCGAGGTCAGGCCATTTGTAGACGCCAGAAACTGGAGTCGCGTCATACCAGTCGTAAAGTCGGTAGCTTGTCTCGTCAACGGTTCCGTCGGTATAATTTACGCGGACGGCAAAGTTTGCGTAGTTTCCTTCGCCAGGACCGCCAGCAGTGCCGAGGACGTAGAGCTTTTCATAAGCGCCGACTGTGTCGAGGGAGATGGTTGTGGAGGTGTTGCTAGAATAAAGACGGATTGTGTCGTTTCCGTCGTAATTTCCGGAGCCAGTCCAGGACATTTGGTATGGGACGCCGTTGATACTGAGCGAACCAGAAGGGTCGAGACCGCCGGAGGATTTTTGGGAGGCGGAATAGAAAGCCGCCCAGGCGTCAAGACCGCCCATCGACACAACCGTGTCGAACGATTCGGTGCTTCCCCAAATCGAGTTGCCGTTCAAGGAGCCGGCAGAAATGCGAAGCTGTTCGTAGTAACTGTACGAAGCAGCGCCTTCGGGTCGCCTAAAGACAAAAAGGGACCCAAAAATCAGGGCTAACGCAGTTAGACTTAGTAAAAAAGTTTTAATCTTTGGTTTCATTGATCCTCCAAAACTTCTCCAAAAATTCTCTACTTATTCTATTTTACTAAAGCTTAACTCAAACGTAAAGACCTTCAAAAAACACAAAAAATATTGTATAATATATGTTATGAATCGGGTGCCTTTAGCTGAAAGAATGAGACCACAAACCCTCGATGATGTCGTTGGACAAGACGATATTATTGGTGATGGAAAAATTTTGACGGAAATTCTAAGAAAAGGTGAGCCGGTTAACTTGATTTTTTGGGGACCTCCGGGGACCGGAAAAACAACTATGGCGAAGATTCTCGCAAAAGAATATAAAGCCGACTTCGTCGAAATTTCCGCGGTTACGTCCGGGAAAAAAGATATCGAGGCGGTTGTTGAACGTGCAAAAGTAAACTGGAATTTAAAAACACGCACGGTGCTGTTTGTGGACGAAATTCATCGTTTCAACAAAGCTCAGCAGGATGCGTTTTTGCCACACGTCGAATCGGGTTTGATTATTTTAATCGGAGCGACGACGGAAAATCCGAGCTTTGAAGTTATCTCGCCGCTACTTTCGCGTAGCCGTGTCGTTGTCGTGTCGCCGCTTTCAAAAGACGGGATTAAAAAAGTCATTCGTCGCGCCGCAGAAAAAGAGGGTTTTTCAAAAAAACTAACCGACGAAGCAGTTGATTATCTCGCTGAACTTTCTGGCGGAGATGCACGAAGCGCACTCGGCGACCTCGAACTTGCACTTAGCCTCGCAAAAAATAAAATCGACGTCGAAACCGTAAAAATCGCAGCTGGGAAAAAAGTTCCGGGTTATGACAAAAAAGGTGATGCGCACTATGACAACATTTCTGCTTTCATAAAGTCGATGCGCGGAAGCGATGTTGATGCGGCATTATATTATCTTGCGAGGATGGTCGAGGCGGGAGAAGACCCAAAGTTTATCGCGCGAAGAATGGTGATTTTTGCGAGCGAAGACATTGGGCTGGCTGGGAATGGCGCACTCAGTCTTGCGACAGCTTGTTTCCAGGCGGTTGAGCGCGTCGGAATGCCCGAATCTGGGCTGATTCTTGCGCACACAACCATTGCGCTCGCCAAGTCGAAAAAGAATCGTGACTCGGCCGACGCATGGTATGCCGCGCAAGACCTCGCCAGAAAGACGATGGGGCTGCCGGTTCCGACATGGCTTCGCAACGCCCCGACAAAACTTATGAAAGAACTTGGCTTTGGTAAAGGTCAAAAATGGGAATCTGGTTTTCATCTCGACAAAAATTATCTGCCCGATGAAATCAAGGGGCAGACAATCTTCAAATCTACAATGTAGAGTTATTTGGTTGCGTTCTTAATTGCCTTTTTCGCTTCGTTTGCGAGGTTTTTAAAGGCAACTTTTGCATCTTCCGCAGTCTCTTTAAGTTCGCGGGCGGCTTTTAGTTCTGGGTGCGCTTCGATATAGCGTTCCATCGAGTCGGCGATAACTTTCTTTGCGGTCTTTACGTCAGCAAATTCTTTTACTTCGGTCGTTCCAGGTTTCTTCAAATCCTTGTAATGGTTGAAGTGGAAGCGGATTTGCTCGATGAGTTGCTTCGGGAGATCTTCTAAGCTCTGGTATTTGTCGCCGTTATTGCGATCGTCGGCTGGGACGACAATGATTTTATCGTCAACTTCACCACCGTCGACGAATTTCATGACGCCGAGAATGCGAGTCTTGAGCCAGATGCCAGTTGTTAAAGGTTGGTCGGTAATGATGAGAGCGTCAAGTTCGTCGCCGTCTTCATCGATTGTTTGAGGGATGAAACCGTAGTTGCATGGCTTTGCGAATGCAATTGGTTCGACGCGGTCAAGCATAAAGCAAGCGTGCTCGCGGTCCCATTCGATTTTATGATTCGAGCCAGTCGGGATTTCTACAACGACGTTAAGTTCGCCATTTTCGTAATCGCCAGGGGTTAAAACTTTGTTAAAATCAGCCATTATTTGCTCCTTTTAGTTTATTATATTATACAACAGATTTTAGAGTTCGGGTATCTTTACGCGAACTTGTTCGGCGGTATCGCGGTCGCGGACGGTTACCGTATCGTCTTCGAGTGTATCAAAGTCAATCACGACGCATTTCGGCGTGCCGATTTCGTCTTGTTTGCGATAACGTTTTCCGATGTTTCCGGAATCATCCCAAGTTACGAACGTATATTTTTCTTTCAAAAGTTCGTAGACTTCTTTTGCTTTCGAAACAAGTTCGGGCTTGTTTTTAAGAAGCGGCGAAACACAGAATTTATACGGAGCGAGACCAAACGGAAGTTTTAGGACGGTGCGAGTTTCGTCTTTTCCTTCAACTTTTTCTTCACTATAAGCCGACGATAAAACCGCGAGCAAAACGCGTTCAACACCAATCGAAGGCTCGATGACATGCGGGACAAAAACTTCGTTAGTGACTTTGTCGCGATATTCCATCGACTTGCCGGATTCGCGTTCGATGTTTTTCAAATCAAAGTCGGTGCGATAAGCAATTCCCATCAACTCTTCTTCGCCGTTAGGATAGTTAAACATGATGTCGACGGTGCGCTTTGAATAGTGTGCACGGTCAGCGGCGGCGACTTCCTCGTCGCGTAAATCTTTCGGGTCGAGACCAAATTTCTCGGTCAAGAAATGATGATATTCGTTCAAGAGTTTTTCAAATTCGGGCTCCCAAGTTTTTGGGTCGACAAAATATTCGATTTCCATTTGCGAACATTCGCGGTCGCGAAGAATGAAGTCGCGCGGCGAAATTTCATTCCGGAAAGCTTTGCCTTGTTGAGCGAGACCGAACGGAAGGTTCGGATAAATCGTATCGACGACGTTACGGAAATTTGTAAAGATTCCCTGCGCAGTCTCCGGGCGAAGATAAGCAATCGACTCGTCATTTTCAATCGGGCCGACGTGAGTCTTAAACATCATATTAAACTTTCGGATCGGGCCCCAATCTTCCTTGCCGCAAGTCGGGCATTTTACGTGGAGCGCGAGGAATTCTTCCGTCGAGACGGATTCGTTAATCCCATCGGCAAGTTTGTCGGCGCGGAAACGTCCGTGACAGTTTTTGCATTCGACAAGCGGATCGGCGAAAGTCGCCGTGTGGCCAGAAGCAACCCACGTGCGCGGGTTCATCAAAATCGCAGCGTCAACTCCAAACATATCATCGCGTTTATCAACCCAGAATTGCCACCATGTGTCCATGATGTTTTTCTTTAACATGACGCCGAGCGGACCAAAGTCCCACGTTCCGGCGAACCCGCCGTAAACGTCTGAACCTGGAAAGATAAAACCGCGGCGCTTACATAAACTAACAATATCTTCCATTTTTACCATATTAATATTATACAACTTTTTACTGTTTATTGATAGTCTTCGCGATGTAAAGGACGGTTGGGAGCGAAGGGACGATGTCTTTTACACGCGAAGTGGTTTTTAAATCGCTCGAAAGCATCAGGCGCATGATTTTGATTTCTTTTGCGCTCACATTACCACCACGACGAACGCGCAAAGCCGCTTCGGTCGAATCCCAAACATACGTCAAGAACGGATCAAGTTTGTTCCCGTCGACGTCTTTTATGAGATTGATTTGTTCGCCATTAGTTTTTGCAAAATTAAACCAAAACCAAGTTTCGACGAGTTCCGGATTTACGCCGGCATTAAGCGCAGCGAGGATTTGTTTTAGAAGGTCGAAATACTCTGGACCGGTTGAATTTTCGGCGAACGCGCCGATTTTTTTCATGACAAACGAAGCGAGTTCGAGCTCGGGGAGTTTGTAGACGATGTTTTGGTAATGTTCGAGCATCTTTGCGCTTGTAAGAATTCCGAGTTTGTTGTTCCGACCTTCGTGGACGACAATTTCGGAAAGGCAAAACAATTCGACGGATCCGGCGAGTTTTGACTTTTCTTTGCGCACGCCTTTGGCGATGCATGAAACGACACCTTGCTCAGTTAAAAAGTTGATAATGCGGTCGGCTTCGCCAAAGTTAGTGCGACGAAGGACGATTGCTTTGGTTTTAATATCGGTTGACATAGCTTTCGACTTCCTCTGGTTTCATCTTCTCTTTATTAAGTATACCTATAACTCCGTATTTTTTCAAATCGAATTTTTCTAAATTCAAATTTGTGACCAGGACAACGGGAATTTTTGCGGTGTCGACGTAAGAAACAAGTTCGTTTAGAAAAGTAAATCCGTCCGGGCCGGGCAAAAGTACGTCGAGAAAAATTAAATCCGGCAACGGTTCGACGAGCGAATTCATCGCGTCGATTGCGTTTTTGTATTTTTCAACCACAATCTTTTTCGAAACTTTTTCTATGCTCGACGAAATGCAATCTGCGAAAAGTTCGTCGTCGTCTATGATGAAAATTTTCGCAACCATGATTTAAAAAAGCGTTCCTTGATTTGAGATTGGTAGTTCGACAAAGAAACTTGTTCCATCGCGATGGCGAATCGCGCCGACGTTTGCGTTCATGAAACGTGCAAATTTCGTTGCGATAAAAAGTCCGAGACCGGAAGAATCCGGGCGAAAAGAAATGTCGATTGGGGCGTCGAGTGCATCGTTTTTGAGTTTTTCGTAAACATTCAGCGGCAAGGCCGGACCAAAATCACGCACAGAAACGCGGACTTTGTTCTTAAAGTCGCGGACGGTAATTTCGGAAATCGAATCGTCGGAAGAATATTTTACGGCGTTCACGCAGAAATTATAAATGACGGAATAAAGTAGCTCACGGTTCGCGATGACAAGACGCGATTTGTTCGAGAATTTTACGTTTAGTTTTTTCGAATTGAAATTAAAAAGGTAATTTAGCTCGTTCGAAACATCGTCGACGACGCTGCGAATCGAAACTGGTTCCATTTCGAACAAACCGTCTTCGAGCCGAGCGACTTTAGAAAGGTCAGTAACTTGCTTTAAAGCACGCTCGGAAACAGAAACGAGCTTGTCCTGGAACAATTTTACCTGCGCCGGATCTTCCGGGTCAAGACAAAGAGAAAGTTGGCGCATGAGCGCAAGGGGCGCTTTCAGTTCGTGCGCTGCAACAAGAATTCCGTTTACCTCCAGATTCATGCTATCTATTATAGCATAGAACGAGAGTTACTTGATGATTTTGTCGATGATACCGTATTTTAAGGCTTCTTCGGCAGACATCCAGTTGTCGCGATCCATGTCCTTTTCTACGGTTTTCAAATCTTTGCCAGTGTTTTTCGCAAAGATTTCAGCAAGGCGTTTCTTTAGAAAGACACCTTCGCGGAGCATGATTTCCTGGTCGGTGATTTTGCCTTGGGTTCCGGAGGAAGGCTGATGAATCATCACGCGGGCGTTTTCGAGACAGTAACGATGGCCCTTGGCACCGGAAGAAAGCAATAGTGCACCCATTGAAGCCTGGAGACCGATGCCGATGGTTTCGACGTCTGGTTCGACGTAGTTCATGGTGTCGATAATGGCGAGACCGTCATAAACGGAGCCGCCAGGAGAGTTGATGTAGAGTTTGATGGGTTTTTTCGGGTCTTCGTGCGCGAGGAAGAGAAGTTGGGCAACGACGAGATTGGCGGTGTGGGAATTTACTTCCTCGCCGAGAAAAATAATTCGGTCGTTCAGCAAACGAGAATAAATGTCGTATGCGCGTTCGCCTTTCGAGGTCTCCTCGACGACGGTCGGAACGAGATAATCTGTGTTTTTCGATTTTAGATCCATGTTTTCCTTTCGTTAATCTATGTTTTCTAAACTTGAATTTGAGTTGATGAGGTTTTGGAGTGTGTTCGAATGAAGGATGCTTGAGTTGTAAACGTCAACTTTGTCATTGTATTCGTTGATTAAATTGTTTAACTCTTCGTATAAATCATTCAAATTTGCTTCTTCGGTTACGAGTTGGTAGCGGCGAGAGTTAAACGCCCAGTCGGACGAGAAACAGCCGGCAGTGTTTGCGCAGGAATTGAAGTTCGAGACGGCGGTGTTAAACTCCTCGGAGCGAGATTCGTATTCGGTGGTTTTCGAGTCAATTGTTTTCTTCAACGATTCGAGTTCGGAGGCGAGCGCTTCGATTTTTTTGTTCAGTTCTTCGAACGGAGCAATGTATGAATCGTAGAAATCGACGATTTTGTCTTGGTCGGAGAAGATTTTGGCGTAATGAGCTTCGAGTTCGGCGGGGAGGTCTTTGACCTGGGTCGCAAGGCGAACATAGAGCTCGTCGACGCGTTCGGATTCGTCGTAAGCCTCGAGGGTTTCTTTTAGGTCGGCTTCGTGTTCGGCGTAGGCAGATTCGAGAAGCGGGACGAGACGAGCTTTTTCGACGCCGGAGAGGCGTGACCAGACAGCATGGAGAAGTTCATGGGCGGTCGTTGATTCACGGAAACCGCTTAGTTCTTCCGAGTCGATATTATAGACGAAGATTTTGTCAGAATAGTAACAGCCATAAACAGCAATGTCGGGATCGGACGAGTCGCAGTCGCGATTAAAATCGTCGCGGTCATCGAGAATAGGATGGGCGGCGCTAAAAATCCGCAAGCCTTCCGACGTCAAATCAAGCGAATCGCGAATTGTCGCCATCGCCGTCAAAGGCGTATAAGACCAGCCTTTAATCGTGTCGATTATAGCGGTCTTATTAAGCAAGAAGGCGATTAGCAGAACTAGGCCTGCCGTTGAAAGCGAAGCGATGAGAGCAATGCGTTTGTTTGAGCTTTTAGGTTGTTTAGGCATGTTCTTTTCCTAATTTTAACTTATTTTTGACAAAAGTGACAGTCGCAACATCACCTTTTTTGAGCGTGCCGTCAATGATGGCTTCGGAAAGAAGCGATTCGAGATTGTCTTCGATTGCGCGGCGGAGCGGGCGGGCGCCGTTCTTCGGATCGTAACCAATTGAGAGCAGGTGTTTTTTAACCTTGTCATCGAGCTTTAGACCGAGATTTTTTGTGCCGAGGCGTTTTTTCAGGTCAGAGATAAGGTTGTCGAAAATTTTCTCGACGTCCTTTTCTTCGAGTGCGTGAAAAACGAGAATCGAATCGAGGCGATTAATTAGCTCGGGGCGCATGGTTTTCTTCAATGCGCGCATGGCGTATTCTTTTGATTCGGAATATTCGCGTTCGAGTTCTTTCTTCGATTTTTTGCCAGCCTTTTTCTCTCCGAAACCGAAAGAATCTTCGCGGTAGGCTTCGTTTGCGCCGAGGTTCGAGGTCAAAATGATGATTGTGTTGTTGAACTTGATTTTGTTGCCTTGGCCGTCGGTTAAAGTTCCGTCTTCGAGGATTTGGAGGAGGATGTTAAAGACATCGGGATGGGCTTTTTCGATTTCGTCGAAAAGAACGACGGAATACGGGTGGCGGCGAACAGCTTCTGTCAATTTCCCGCCGTCATCGTAACCGATGTAACCAGCTGGAGCCCCAACAAGACGAGAGACGTTATGCTTTTCGCCAAATTCAGACATGTCGATTTTTATCAACGAGCTTTCCCCGCCAAAAACTTCGCGCGCAAGCACACGAGCAAGCTCGGTTTTGCCGACGCCAGTTGGGCCCATGAACATGAAGGAGCCGATTGGGCGGTTCGGGTTTCCGATTCCGGAACGACCGCGACGAATAGCCTTTGAGACGGATTTTATTGCTTCGTCTTGGCCGATGATGGACTTTTTTAGATGATCTTCGAGATGAGAAAGAAGTTCCATTTCGTCACCATGGACTTTTGAGACCGGGATGCCGGTTTTGAGAGAGATGGCGGCGGCGAGGTTTTCTTCAGTCAAGGTCGGGATATCCTCTTCTTTAATTCCCTTCTTTTCAAGTTCTTTAATTTTATTCTTGTTTTGTTCGATTTCGCTTTTGCATTTTGCGGCAGCTTCAAAGTCGCTCTTTTCGGCGGCTTTTTCCATTTTCTCTTCGAGATTTTGGTTGGAAATTTTCAGGCGCTTCAATTCCCCGCCGCCTTTTTTGTCGGCTTCGACTCTCGCGATGGCGGAAGCTTCGTCGATGATGTCGATGACTTTATCGGGCATGAAACGGTCGTTTATGTAGCGGCCGGACATAGTAATCGCTGTTTCGAGAATCTCTTCAGGGATAACAACGTTGTGATGTTTTTCGTAATGAGACTTAATACCCTTCAAAATGCGCAAAGTAATAGCCTGGGACGGTTCTTCGACGAGAACGGTTTGGAAACGGCGAGAGAGGGCTTTGTCCTTCTCGATACCCTTGCGATATTCGTCGAGGGTTGTGGCGCCGATTAGGTGGATTTTTCCGCGAGCGAGGGCAGGTTTCAGGATATTCGCGGCGTCCATCGTGCCTTCGGAGGAACCGGCTCCGGAAAGAAGGTGGAGTTCGTCAATAAAGAGAATAACGGAATCGTTTTCGACAGCTTCGTCGATGATGCCTTTGATGCGCTCCTCAAATTCGCCACGGAATTTCGTTCCGGCGAGGAGCGAAGAAA
>CAZQMP010000019.1:0-10887 GCA_964594565.1 uncultured Candidatus Saccharibacteria bacterium | reverse complement strand
CCGATGATTTCTATCGAGTCGATGACTTTAACCGTCCCGACTGCAAGTTTTTTGTTGTCGGCACTGCGCTGGCTGGTTGCGGTTGTGCTGTTGATTTGGATGTCTTTGACTTTGACTTGCTGGTCAGTGTCAGAAAGATTTGCGTTGTGTACGGAAAGCACATACCATGTGCCGTTATTCTGGACGTAGAGCGTTTGTTTGATGCCGAGAGTCTTGCCGATAAAGTCAGCTGTGTTGAGACTGTCGAAGACCATTTCTTGATACGTGTCCGAACCCTTAGTGAAGTTAATTGTCTTCGTGGAAATAAGCGTATTAGAAGAAACCTCGTAGAGTTCACCAACAATCCGGTAGCTTAGTCCGGTCGTGAGAGAACTACCGTAGATGATGCGGTCGGTCACGCTCGCACTCGTTCCAATTTCTAGTTCCTTGTTTGGACTGTCGTAAGTGCTGGAAGAGTTCCTTGCAACCGTCGACAAGTTCGGAGTATCTTTAAACGAGTTGTTCTTCGTTCCAGCATTTACAATTGTACCGTTATCACGAATATTAACCGTAAACGAATCTACCGGCGTAAAAGCTTCGTTCGCCGAGTTCGAGATTTCCGTAACTGTATAGTCGCCATAAATCAGCGCATTGTTTCCCGTCGTCGCAACGCCGCTCGTATCAGTTGTAATTTGGACCGACTCACCCGTACTATTGTTTCTGACGCTAAACGTAATCCCGCTAAACGCTTCTGTCCCGCCGCCATAAACCGAATGGGTTTTAGTAAGCGTAAGTCCGCCGCGAATAATTTGGTTTGTGAACGGATCGCCAGTCAAATCATAAACTCCGCCGCTCGAACCGATTGTGAAGTATTTCTTTGTCGCCGTGTCGGCAATATAGCCCGGTCCAGCGCTACTTTCTACAACATAATACGAACCTTGTGCGAGCGCCTTCGAACTTGTCGAGCCATAACCGTTAGAAATCGTAATTGAAGTCATATATGCATTGTCGGTCGTCCGATACACATAAAAGACCGAGCCGTCAACCGTCGCAATTCCTCGCGCTGCCGCGGAGTTTGTTTCTGAATCGACTTTCATAATCCGAACGCCGCCGCGCGGCTCAGGCGTGTTATAAATCGGAATTGAAGTTGTTTGTGACGCAGCAACATATCCACAATGTGGCTCAGTATCGCGAATATACCCGCTCGGAGCTGTTGTCTCAACAAAACAGTACCAACCTGTCGAAACCGAAACTGAAGTCCACGCAGAAATCCCACTTTGGATTAAACTCCCGTTCGCATTTAGGCCATCCGTACTCGAATAAAGTGAGAACGTACCGTCGTAAATTGCCGATTCTGTTTCTGAATCATATTTTGCGACTCGCGCATAGCCTGTAGTCGGCGCATACTCAAGCCACGCAATCTTCTGATAGGCTCTTCCGTCGCTACTCGTGCCATAAATAGAGCCGCCCATAATGGCGTAATTATCAATGTATCCTGGATGATACGTATTGAACCAGTTCATAATGTCATTAAGTCCACCGTTCAAATACGCAACACTATTACCGTCGAAGTTCAAAAATTCGTAGTTTCCAGAATATAACGCGCTAACCCAAATATGTCCAAGCACAAATCGTTTTTCACTTGAAGAAACGGAAGAAATTTCCGGAATCGCCGCTTCTAAATCACTCCAAGACGAAAAACCGTTATTAGAAAAATTATTAAACGAATTATAAATGGAAGAGTCATAACTTGATTCAGTTACAAGTAAAACCATTTTCGCAATATCATAGAAATAAACTGAAGAATCGTTCGGATCAATTGGCCAATCGCTTCTGCTGAAAGAAAAAGCTGTTCCACTTTGGTCCGAAACGCCGGCTAAACTTGGTTCAATACAAGTCGACCAACGAGAATTGTTAACATAATAAGCTCGTGTACTCCAGTTATTTGTCGGCCCATATGTTTGCCGAGGACGACTGTCTAGCGTAGTAACATAAATGGAATCGCCAGAAGAAATTGCTTGCGCGTCATTTTTTTGTTTTACAACAAGGTTGTAAATTCCGAATCCCGCCGCGCCGACAAAAAGTAATGCAAAAAGAAATATTTTCGTGCGTTTACTTATCTTGCCAAAAAACTTTCGCATAAAAACCTTATGATAATTATCGCGCTTTTGCTTTGAAAAATCAAGATGTTGCGTTACAATTATTTTAAGGTTAGGTAAGACTCTCACGATTAATCGAACCTTGGTCTTTAAGAACTAGAAAAGGAGGATGAATATGTTCCATAAATACCTGGTTCCTGGCCTTGACGTTTTGATTGGAAATCCGAGCTTTATCGCTCCCGATCCAGACACCCGTCCGAAGGCCCGCCGTCTTTTGATTCCCGAAAGCTATCTGTATCGCATCGACGATTTCCACAACGAGCAGTCTTCTCGTGGCGAATCCGCTCGCGAACTCCAGACGATTTTCCGTTCAGAGATTCTCCGGCGCATTCATAACGAAGGTCTCCCGTATTATACTTTTCCGAACGGCATGCAACTCGAAATCATTTCCGATGAATGTTGCACTTTCTCCGGACGTCTGAACCCGAAAAGTTCGAAGTCCCAGGCCGTCGCAACCGCCCTTTCTTGTCTCGATTCAAACAACCGGAGAAGAAGCGGAGTGGTTGATGACCCACCGATTGATTCGTCGAGCCTCGCAATCATGACCGGCTCCGATTCTCTCGCTATCCTGGCATACTTGAACAGCATCGACGTCGCCATGATTAACCCGGAAGTCTATACCGGACGTCGTAACGTCGAACTCCCCTACGAAGCCTCATCATTGTGGTTCTCAAACCACGAAATCAGTCCGAGCGAGTGGAAAGACGTTTTTCCGAACGAAAAGCCGCTCAACCCGAATGAATACGTTGTCTTCACTGGAGATTATCACGAAGTCCGGAACAAGAGTTACAAAAACATCGGACGCTGCGATCCGGAAACGGGTCGGCTCGTACCGCTGCGGTTCACAAACATCTCCTGCGAAGCTTTGACCGCAAAAATCTGGCCGAAATCCATTGGTCAGGCCATGGCGATCGACGCTTTGATGGCGCCAGTCCAAGAAATCCCGATTGTTTTGATTTCCGGTATCTTCGGTACCTGAAAGACTTTCCTTTCTGTTGCTGCCGCCTACTTCCAGATTGAGGATGGTCTTTACGACCGCATGTTCATCTGTCCGCGCGACGGCACCCTTGGCGCCGACATCGGTTTCTTGCCCGGAGACGCAACCAACAAAACGCGTGCCAAGGCAAAGCCGATTGAAGACAACCTGCTCCAGGTCATAAAATCCCAGCAGTCTTCCGAAAAACGGAACGAAAAAGGAAATTCTGGCCTCGGATCGGCACACGACAAACTCGAGCGACTCATCGCCCAGCACACCATCGAGTTCGAACCGCTCGTCAACATGGGCGGACGTTCTATCGCCGACAGCTTCATCATCTACGATGAGTTCCAGGACATGGAGCGCTACCAGGCAAAAGCCTTGCTGACTCGTCCTTCGGACGGTTCGAAGATGGTAATTCTCGGCGACCCGACCCAGACGACGAACCCGCACCTAAATGCGACTTCGAACGGCCTGTCCTATTCCGCCTCGAAGCTCGCCGGCAAACCGGAAGCCGCCGTCATCACACTGCTCCCGGAAGAAATCACTCGTTCTCGCGCCGCAATCGCAATCGCGAAATACTTTACCTAACCTTTTCTAGTCCAACTTTAAGCAATCGCTTAAGGTACCTTAAGCCTGGAATTTATTCCAGGCTTTTTTCTGTGCTATAATGGTCATATGAAACTCATTATCGGTCTTGGCAACCCTGGCCAAGAATACAATTTTACCCGTCATAATTTCGGCTTTCTCGCCCTTGATTTTTATTTTAAAAAAGAAGGTCTTTCTTGGGAACCGCACGAAAAATTCGGCGCCATCTGGAAAAAGGTCGACAACAAAATCTTTATCAAGCCCCAACTTTTTTATAACGACTCCGGCGTTCCAGTCCGTGAATTTATGCATTTCTACAAGCTTACTCCCGCCGACATCCTTGTAATATGCGACGATTTCAACCTCGAGTTTGGAAAAACCCGTCTCCGCGAAAAAGGTTCCGCCGGCGGCAATAACGGTCTAAAATCAATCATCTCTAATCTCGGGACCGAAGAATTCCGCCGCCTTCGCCTCGGAACAGGGAATGACGAACTCCGTAACAAGCTCGGCGATGTCGATTTTGTCCTCTCGAAATTTACCGCTTCCGAAAAAGAACAGCTCCCAAATATTCTCAACTCCTTGACAAGCATGTTATAATTTAGGTATATGTCTAAAAACCTAGTTATCGTCGAGTCTCCTGCAAAAGCGAAGACCATTGAAAAATACTTAGGAAAGGATTTCCATGTCCTCTCCTCCGTTGGTCATATCCGCAAAGATACTAAAGTCGACGTAAAAAACGATTTTGCCGTTACTTACGAAATCGACCCTGGTCACAAAAAAATTGTTTCTGAGCTAAAGAAAGCCGTAAAAGATTCCGAAGTCATCTGGCTCGCGACGGATGAAGACCGCGAAGGAGAGTCAATTTCCTGGCATCTTCTCGAGGTTCTCGGTCTCCCGAAAACCACCCACCGCATAACCTTCCACGAAATCACCAAGCCCGCTCTCGAAGCCGCAATCAAATCCCCGCGCACAGTCGACATGGCCATGGTTGACTCCCAAAAAGCCCGCCAAACTCTCGATATGCTCGTCGGCTACGATCTCTCCGGCGTCGTCCGCCGCAAGGTCCCCGGCGCCATTTCCGCTGGTCGTGTCCAGAGCCCTGCTCTCCGTCTCGTCGTCGAAAAAGAACGCGAAATCGAAAGCTTTGGCGAAAAGTTCAACTTCAAAGTAACCGGCAACTTCATCTCAAAAGACGATGTCGAGTTCCAAGGTGCTCTCGAAAAGGGTGCTCCAACGTCCGAACTCGACGCCGAAGAACTTTTAACTTCGCTTAAAGGTTCCGGTTTTGAAGTCTCAAATATCGACCGCTCCGAAGGAACAAAAGCAAATCCGGTCCCGTTTGCGACTGCCGCTCTCCAAATCGAAGCAAATGCCCGTCTTGGTTTCTCATCTTCAACGACCATGCGCGCCGCCCAGGCTCTCTACCAGGCCGGCCACATAACCTACCATCGTACCGACTCCTTAAACCTTTCGAACCAAGCTCTCGCTTCAATCGCAAACTACATTGAAACAAATTTTGGAAAAGAATATCTTCGCGTCCGTCATTTTAAAACAAAATCCGCTGGTGCCCAAGAAGCTCACGAAGCCATCCGCCCGACTCATATCGAAGTCGAGACCGCCGGTTCGAACGATTTTGAAAGAAAACTTTATCATCTCATCCGTACCCGCACTCTCGCGACCCAAATGTCAAACGCCCGTGTCGCAAAAACAACTATCTATCTAAAGCCCGAAAAGAATCCCTCGAAATTCTTTATCGCCCGCGGCGAAGTTGTCATTTTCGATGGTTTCTTAAAGGTCTACGGAAAGAGCAAAGACCTCGAATTGCCCGACCTTTCTGTCGGAGATTCCGTCCGCGCTCAAAAGATTACCGCACGCCAAAATTTCGCAAAACCCCCCGCTAGATACACCGAAGGTTCTCTCGTCAAAAAACTTGAAGAACTCGGCATCGGCCGCCCGTCGACTTATGCTTCAATCATGACCGCAATCCAGGCTCGTGGCTACGTCGTAAAAGGCGAATCCGAAGGTAAAAACCGTGACGTAATTGAATTGACTCTTGAAGGAACCTCCCTCTCTCGTGCCCACGTCAAGGAAAAGACCGGCGCGACGAAAGGAAAGCTCATCCCGACTCCCGTTGGAGAGCTTGTTTCTGATTTCTTAACAGATAACTTCGACCAAATTGTCGACTACGGTTTTACTGCCGACGTTGAAGAGAAACTCGATAAAATCGCCGAGAAAAAACTCGAACGCATAAAGATGCTTCGCGATTTTTACACTCCGTTTTCCGAGCTAATTGACCATTCTGCTTTCCTTGACCGTTACAATTCCGCAACCGAACTTGGCGTCGACCCGAAAACCGGAAAGAAAATCTACGCAAAAATCGGCAGAAACGGCGGCTTTATCCAACTCGGTGAAAACGAAAAAGAATCTGGCGAAAAACCTCGCTTTGCGTCCCTCCCGAAAGGGAAGACCGTCAAAGATGTCACTTTCGAAGAAGCTCTCGAACAGCTCGCCCTCCCCGCCCTTCCGCGCTCTCTTGGCCTCGCCAAAGACGGCACAGAAATCGTCGCATCGGCAGGTCCGTTCGGCCCTTATCTCCGCGCAGGAAAATATAACATCACCATAAAAGACAAAAATCCCTTCACAATCACCTTCGAAGAAGCTAACGAACTCTACGAAGCAAAACTAAAATCGATTATAAAAGACTTCGGTAACGGCATCATGGTTATCGAAGGGGCTTATGGTCCCTACATTAAGGGACTCGGTCGCCGTAACAACTTAAAAGTTCCTAAAGACGTTGACGCAAAGAAATTGACAAAAAAGCAAGCTGAGGAAATGCTTTTGAAGCGTTTTGGAACTAAAGCCATCTCTGGTTCGACCGCTGTTAAGAAACGCACCGCAAAACGGTCCACGACCAAGAAATCAAGCAAGAAAACAACGAAAAAGTAAACATAAGCATAATTTTCTTGCCAAAATTGTAAGATTTGTGATACAATAAATATAGAAATTTACACCACGCGCACATTTATCAGTTATCCAACTTTTTCCAGTTGACATTAGTAAATTTTTATGCTATTATAAATAACAAGTTTTCAATATTAAAGGGGTGGAATAAGGAAAATCCAATGGAACAAAACGCGGACCTAATCGCACGCGCGATTAAAGGTAGCCTACAGATTATTGAACAAGACCGTGAAAAGATCATCGTTGAAAAACGTTTTGGCCTCAACGGTCAAAAGGAGACTCTCGAGCAAATCGGAGAGACTCTCTCTGTGACCCGCGAACGTGTTCGTCAGCTTGAAAAAGTAATTCTTGTGCGTCTCCGTATTGCTGCGAAGGAAGGGAAGATCCCTGAGCTTGCTGCTGCGGAGAAAATTATTATCCGCAATCTCGCCGAACTCGGCCGTGTAGCCCGCGTTAATCTTCTTGCCGACAAACTCTACGGTCGCCCCGCCACATACACCGAAAAAGCTAACATCTCCTTCATCGGCAACATTTCTTCTGCCCTCACAATCGTCTCCGAAAACGACAAATACTGGAACGCTCTTGCAATTTCCGACGCTGGTGACGACCGTGAAATTCGCGAAAAAGTCGATGGAATTGTTAAACTCATCAAAGAAAACAAGAAACCGCTTTCCCTCGACGAGCTCGATTCAAAACTTGACTACGAGCACCCGTCCCAAATCTCCGCCATGGCCTCCATCTCGAAGCAGCTCGCGACTCTTAACGGACTTTGGGGTCTCGCAAAATGGCCAACCGTAAATCCAAAGAACATTCGCGATAAAATCTACGTCATTCTCGAAACAAATCGCGAACCGATGCACTTCAGCGACATTGCAAGCGCAATCGCCGGTTCAAACTTCCGCCGCAAGAACGTAACAACTCAAGCAATCCATAACGAACTCATAAAAGACCCTCGTTTTGTTTTGATTGGCCGCGGAATCTACGCTCTCGACAGCTGGGGTTATAAGAAGGGAACCGTTTCCGATATTATCGTTGACGCCCTTAAAAACTCCAAAAAGCCGATGACTCGCGAAGAAATCGTCTCTGCCGTTCTTAAATCTCGTAAAGTAAAAGAAACTACCATCCTCCTCAATCTCCAGAACAAAGACCTGTTCGAGCGTGTCGAGAAAAACGCTTACAAGCTTAAAGAAAAATAACCATAATCTTTCGACATTCTGCGCAGAATGTGGTAAAATAGTTTTACATGCTAGCGCAGATTATAAAGATTATTTTGACTCCGATTATTTGGATCCCTCTTGTCGCTCTTTTTGCGTACCTAACTTATAAAAACTACAAACAAGCAAACCGCTTAAAAGTCTTAAACGTCGACTCGGTTCTTTTGATGCTTGAAATCCCACGTACGAACGACAAAAAAGAACTCGCCGCAGAACAACTTTTTGCCTCGCTCCATGGCATTTTACGTGACAAAAACGAATTAAAAAACTCCGGTGGAGTCCAAGAACATCTTTCCTTCGAAATCGTTTCGACCGCCGGCCAGATTCGTTTCTACGTCTGGGTCCCAAAAATCCTCCAGTCTTTCGTTGAGGGTCAGATTTATTCCCAATATCCGACCGTCCAGATTTACAAATGTTCCGACGATTACGTCGACAATCGCCACAAACACCCTATCGTCTACTCTTCCGAACTAACTTTAACCGAAGACTCCGCTCTCCCGATTAAAACCTTCGATTCTTTCGAAGTCGACCCGCTCGCCGGAATCACCGGAACCCTCGCAAAACTCGACTCTGACCTTGGCGAAGAAATGTGGATTCAAATTCTCGCTCGTCCGATTGCTGACGATTGGCACAAGTCCACGACCGACACCTGGATCTCAAAAGTAAAAAACGGCGGTTCGTCAAGCTTCCTCGGCTTCGATTCAAAATGGCTCATCCAAGCCCTCGGCGCGCTTTGGGCTCCTCCTGAAGGTGGCTCCGCCGACGGGAAAACCGTAGAAATCTCCGAACGCGACAAAACCCGCATTTCTAAAGCCGAAGAAAAGGCCACCAAACTCGGCTACCAAGTCAAAATCCGCCTTGCTTACCTTGGCGCTGACGAAGTCAACGCAAAGCTAAACATGCAAGCTCTCGTCGGAACCTTTAAACAATACAACTCAACAAACCTAAACGGTTTCAAAATGCTTGGAAGCACCTTTGACGCCGAAGCTCTCGACGCCTACAAACTCCGCCAATTTACCGACGACGGTTTCATTCTCAACATTTCCGAGCTTGCTTCCGTTTACCATCTTCCGCATACTTCCGTCGAGACTCCGAACATCGTCTGGGCAAATTCAAAAACCGCCGAACCTCCTGCAAAACTCCCGCTCATAACCGGGAATCCCGCGACCGACGAAAACATCTCTGCCTTCGGCTTGACAAATTTCCGTGGCATAAACCATCAATTCGGCCTGCTCCGCCGCGACCGCTCCCGCCATGTCTACATTATCGGCCAGACCGGCGCCGGTAAATCTGGTCTTCTTGAACTTTTTGCGCTTTCTGATGTCTTTTATAACCAAGGCTATTGTATCATCGACCCTCACGGCGACTTCGCAATTAACAACCTCCGCTTTGTTCCAGAATCACGCATAAAAGACGTTGTCTATTTCAACCCCGCTGACACAGCCCATCCTGTCGCCTTTAACCCGCTCGAGCTCTCCGATCCCGCCCGAAAACCGAACGTTTCTTCCGAAGTAATCGGCGTTCTTAAACGCATGTTCGGCGAATCTTGGGGTCCTCGTCTTGAACATATTCTCCGCTATACTCTCCTCGCTCTCCTCGATCGTCCAGAAACGACTCTTCTTGATATCTCCCGCATGTTGACCGACAAGGAGTTCCGCAAAGAAACCCTCGATTATTGTAAAGATGTGACCGTCCTCCAGTTCTGGAAACAAGAATTCGGCACTTGGGGCGACAAACAAGTAACCGAGTCGATTGCTCCGGTTCTTAACAAGGTCGGTGCTTTCACGGCAAACCCAATCATTCGTAACATAATCGGCCAGCCAAAATCCTCCTTCGATGTCCGAAAAATCATGGACGAAGGCAAAATCCTCGTCGTAAACCTCTCAAAAGGTTTAATTGGCGAAGACAATGCTTCGATTCTTGGCGCCTTCCTCGTAACGAAGGTCCAGCTTGCAGCAATGTCCCGTTCTGATATTCCCGACGTCAAGGATCGCCGCCCGTTCTATCTTTACGTCGACGAGTTCCAAAACTTCGCAACCGATTCCTTCGCCGTCATTCTTTCCGAGGCTCGCAAATACGGCCTGAACTTAACTGTCGCTAACCAATACACCGCCCAGATGACCGATTCCGTCCGTGATGCCGTCTTCGGTAACGTCGGAACGACAATCTCTTTCCGTGTTTCTGCCGATGACGCCCCGCTTCTAGTAAAGCAATTCGAGCCGACTTTTGACGCTTCTGACCTTATCCAAATGAACAACCGTCATTTCATCATCTCGATGATCATTAACGGTGAAAAAGTCCCAGCTTTTTCCGCGACAACTCTCTCAATCCCGACCCCTCCGCACGACAATCTCGATGCCATCATAGAATCCTCTCGCGAGAAGTATTCCCGTCCTCGCGCTGAAGTCGAAGAAGAAATCCGCGAGACAATCGAAGCGAGCGAAAAATACAAAAAAGAACTCTCCGATTCTGGCCGCCTCGCCGGCGAACAGGGAATCGCCGACACGAATTCCGAAACCCCAAAATTCGTCTTCAAGACCGCCGACATCCAATCTTCGAAGTCCTTCAATCCCGAAGCCGCCCGTGTAAAAGCCGAACAAAAACCGTACAGACCAAAGAAGCCAGAAACCCCCGCTGATGAGTTTAAAAAGCTCAAACTCTCTCCGAACACCGCCGAAGAAAAAACCGACCGTCTCGGTTTAAAAGATCTCGGAAAAATCCTCGAAGAAAAGGGAATAACTCCCGAAGAAAACCCCAAGGGGAACAACAAAGATAAGAAAAAGAAGAAGCGCGATCGTCGCAACAAGAAAAAAGACAAGACAAACACCGTTCCGACCTCTAATTCTTCCCTAAATCCCACTGCGCCGGTTGTTGAAACCTCCCAAGAAGTCCCTTCGGTCCCTCCGAAACCGGCTACCGCTCCCGACCCTTCGTCCGTAACGCCCCATCGAGACATTAACGGCGACGGATTCTATTTCCGCGACTCTTCCCGTTCTTCTGAAGGTTTCCT
>CAZQMP010000018.1:0-10947 GCA_964594565.1 uncultured Candidatus Saccharibacteria bacterium | reverse complement strand
CGTACCTTAGAATACTGTCCGATTCTCGTTTCAATAATCGAGCACCCTTCCGTCCTTAGGCCCGCCGAAGAATTTGGCGACCCTGGCCTGAAAATCCCCGTCGACATAGACGGCGTTGTTGATCTCGATTTTATCAAGGAAAAACTCTCCTCTCTCACCTCTAAAAACCCGAAACAAAAAATCCTCATCTCCGTCATGCTCGCAAATAACGAAATCGGCACAATCGAGCCAATTCAAAAAATTTCCGAACTCATTCGTGAATTTAAGGAAAAAGGCGTCCGAAATATTTATCTCCATACCGATGCAACTCAAGCCGTCGGGAAAATCCCTGTCTCCGTAAAAGACCTCGGTGTCGACTACCTTACTTTTTCCTCTCATAAACTCGGCGGTCCAGTCGGAATTGGCGCGCTCTATGTCCGAACCGGCGCCCCGTTTCGCCCGCTCATCTTCGGCGGAGCTCAAGAAAACAAACGCCGAGCCGGAACTTCGAACGCCGTACTCGCCGAAGGCTTTCGTGTCGCCGCCGAAAAAGCCAAATTGACTCCGGAACCTTACGCTAAAAACGTCCGCAAAGTTCGCGACTGCCTCGCCTCCGGCATTCTTGAAACCGTCCCAAGTGCAATTCTTATTACCCCCGTAGAAAACTCCCTCCCGAACGTCCTTAACATCTCTTTCCCAGCCGCCGAAGGCGAATCAACTCAGCTCTATCTCGATCTCGACGGAATTGCCGTTTCGACCGGTTCCGCCTGTGCCTCCGGCGACCTCGAACCGTCTCATGTTCTCATGGCCTTGTTTAACGATGCCGAGATTGCGCATGATTCCGTCCGTTTCTCACTTAATTTAAATTCAACATTGGAGGAAGCCGACATGGTTATCGAAAAGCTCCCCGAGATCATCGCTCGCCTCCAAGACATGTCAACTTTAACCCCGGAGAAGAAAAATGCCTAAAAAATCCCCTCTTGAGTCCAGCTGGGCTTACACCGAAATCGTCAAAGACCACTTCCTTAACCCCCGAAACTTTCTCATGGGCGACGAAACCGCCTGGAAAGCCGACGGAGAGGGAATCGTTGGGAACCCAATTTGTGGCGACCAAATGCTAATCAAAATTCGCGTAAAGAAGAGCAAAAACGGGGAAGAAGTCATCGATGAAATCGGCTGGAAGACGTACGGTTGTGCCAGCGCAATCGCCTCAACCTCTGCTCTTTCTGAGCTTGCGAAGGGAAGAACGCTCGACGCCGCAGAAAAAATCTCCGCAAAGGAAATATGCGATTTTCTTGGGGGCCTCCCAGAACACAAATTCCATTGCTCTGTCCTCGGTCATCAAGCTCTTCATAAAGCCATAAAAAACTATAAAGAAAAAGGGAGCCCGAAGGCTCCCGAAGGAAAATAGGATCTCAGAACCATCCGCTCCTGCCGGCTTTCGGCAGGCCAAGATAGTCATCGATCTTGCCGAGAGATCCAGTATTGTCGTCGCCGACAGCATGACCTTTCTCAAGAATTCTTTCCCGGAATTCTTGTGCGGCCGCATAACCAGATTTCGACGTGTCAAAAGAGCGAGATTCTCCCGTCGATTGATCCCGAACAATGAGATCGCCCGACCCAAACAATCCAAACAGTCCCACATTTTTCACCCCCTTTATAAATCTGAGAAGTGAGACTGCTTTATTCTACTCTATTTCGGCTGCTTTTGCAAGCAAAAGCTCAATGAACTCCCGAACTTCCTTCATTCCTTTGGTTTTGTCCGCCTCGACTTTTAGCTCCTCATCATCAAGGAATTTCAGCGTTGTCGCTTCCTTATAGACGGCCTTAATGATTTCCTTAAGACGTTCCTCACTCCCGTCAAGCTCAAATTCCTCAAAATCAAGCGGTTTGTCGTAAACCTTCCCCTCTTCGTCCGGCGTTACAAAGAGAATATGCCCCTTCGTTACTTTATATTTCCGATACGTCGGCGAATTGTTTAGCATCAACTTATAAAATCCAAGCTGGAGCGAATATTTATAAAGCGCATTAATTGACCCCCATTTTTCCTTGTGATATTTTCCAGTCTTATAGTCATAAACTTCGATTGTTTTATTCTCTTCATCAATCTCAATATGGTCAAGCTTCCCCGTGACCGGAACCCCGTCGATTTCGATATGCTCGCCTCGAAGATTAACCTCGGCGCGTCCGTTTTGAGCGCGGAGCAAACTTCCGAAAGCTTCAAGCGATATTTTAAGCGAAGCCTCGCCTTTTTCCAGCAAATTCTTCGTTTCTTTATCTGTTAAATCTGCTTTTTCGGCTTCTTTTCGATAAAACTCGACCGCCTCTTCGTCGGAGATTTTTTCATTCGTAATTTTCTCGAACACGGCGTGGATCAATGTCCCGAAAATCATGCTTTCCGTCGCCGGTTCTTGCGGCGCACGCAAAATTCGATTCGCGTAAAATTCCATCGGCCCGCCATAAGAAATGTCGATAAAGCTCGTCAAATCGCTCGCCGTAAGGAAATACTTTTCCATTCTCGCCTCGAGAATCGGGCGAAGTTCTGGGTTTAACTTCGCATAAGCGCTCCGCCAGTTTTTTCTTAAATCTGTCATCTTCCGAAGCTCAGTCAAATCTTCGTAATGGAGGTTAACTTCATATTTCCCGCTCGGTTCGATAAGTGGAGAGATAACAACGGTTTCATCTTCCTCGTTTTTCGTCTCATATTCCGCGAGATAATCCAACCTCGCCGGGCTCTTTCCCGCAAAATCCTTAAGCGAATTCGTAATGACGAGCACCTTTTTCGCCCGTGTCAACGCGACGAAGAAGAGCCTCAGCCTCTCGTCGTCCGTGATTCCGGTGTGACGAATTTGAATTAAGTTTTTTGGAAGGGTAAGCGTGCTATTGTTGCCTTTCGCCTTCCCCCAGCTCATATTATCCGTCGCTACAAGAAAAACATATTCATACTCAAGCCCCTTCGACTTATGCGCCGTGACAATTTGGACCGCGTCCGCCGAATCTCGATATGGCGAAGTATTTGTAAGCGCCGCTCCCGCCGCCGTATAATCGTCAATCATAAGAATAAGGTCTCGAAGTCGCGGATTTTGTTCTTTCGTATGTGCTTTTATCGCCTCCTTGAGAACGGCAAGATTTTCATAAAGCTCAAATGTTTCATACTCTCCCTGTTCCGCGTCGTAAAACTCGATAAACGGCGATCTCATCTCCCCGTCTGGAAGTTTTACTGCGACCGTTCCGACAAGATAATCAACCATCAATTCAAGCGGCGTATCAAACGACAACATCGCAAGCTTCGCCAGGAATTCTCCAAGTTTCTTAAGCTCTTCCGAATCCGACTGGACAAGATAATCAAGCCCGGACTTATGGTCAGCTTTCGCACGGTAAACCGTCGAAATTGCAACCGTCGGAGAAATTTTCCAGAACGGGAACGAAAGAATCTCTAGTAACCTCGAAGACACATTTTTCCCCTGGGAAATGTCATAAATAAACCTCGCCAGCGTCAAAATCTCCCCAAGCCTCGGGTCTTCAAGCAAATTATCCTTTTTCTCATACGCAATATTAATCTTCCCAGATTCCTTAAGGAACGGCAAAAGCGGCGCGATATATTTATGTTTCGGGGTGATAATCGCAATCTCGCTCTGTTTCACTCCGCTTTTTATTAACTTCTCGATTTCTTTCGTAACGAACTGGTATTCCGAATCCGAAGTCAGAAATTCATGTCGAGAAATTGTCGCTCCTTCGCCCTTGAACGCACGAAGTTGTTTCGAAAGCGTAGCCGCCTTCTCAATAACCGGATTTTTAACAAACGACCCTTCGATTTGGTCCGCAATCCGCCGAGAAAAGTCAAGAATCTCCTGGTTTGAACGATAATTCTCCTCGAGATTAATTACTTTTGCCCCGTAATATTGCTGGAACGTCATCAAATTCGACGCATCCGCTCCCTGGAACTCAAAAATCGCCTGGTCGTCGTCTCCGACCGCCATCACATTCGGCTCTTCATAATCCGTCAAAAGCTTTATCAACTCAAACTGGCTTGGATTCGTATCTTGGAACTCGTCAAGAAGGATATACTGGAACCGTTCCATCATCGTCAGCCTAAACCCGCGGTCCTTTTTCAGCGTCTCAATCGCCTGTTCAATCATATCCGCAAAATCATAAAGCCCTTCGCTAGCGAGCTTCTCGTCGTAGAGCGTCATGACCTTCCCGAGCGACAATAATTTCTTGTTAGCAATCCGGTCCTTCAGTCGGAAGTTTCCGTCGTCATCTCTCTCGAAATTCGCATTCCTCCATTTCGAAAGCGCCGTCACACCAGGCTTCTCTTTCGCCTCTTCGAGTTCAATCACACGTTTAAGCTCTCTCAGAAAAGAATTGGAAACTGGCTCAATTTCCTTCAAAATCGGCTTCGCATTTGAATACTTCGCGAAGACTTCAAGAATCGGATTATAAACCAGTTCAATCGCGTCGAGGAACCTCATTCTCGGCTTTAAGCTCTCAAGAATCGGAGAAATCTCCTTCGACATTTTCTCGGAAAGTTTAATATTATCTTCCGCGATTTTTACAAGGTCCTCCCCCGTAAGCCGCGCCGTTTTCGCGCTGGAAATTGTCGAGACGATATCCGCCGTTGACCCCGAGCGCAGAATATCTAGCGCTGGCAAGTCCTCCTGAATCTCCTTCACGATTTTAAACTGCATAACCTCATCAATCGGCGCGTCAAGATTCCTCTCGAACGTCTCAGAATAATTTCGATACTGCGTCAAAAGGTCCGCCCCGAACGCGTGATACGTATGAATTTCAATTCGTCGCGCCGCCGGACCGACCGTAGAAATCAGCCTCGTTCGCATATTGCTCGCCCCGTTTTCCGTGAACGTTAAACAGAGCACATTCTCCGGATTCGTATCAGTATTTTTCAGAATATATTCAACCCGGTTCGAAAGTAAATGTGTCTTTCCAGTCCCCGGTCCCGCCAGGACAAGCAGCGGCCCGTCAATCGTCTCGACGGCTTCTTTTTGTTTAGCGTTTAGTGGCATTCTTAATCCTCCTTAAAATATCCGGCAAAATCTCTAACTCTCTCGGAATAAACAAGCCAAGTTTCTCAATTTCCTTCGCCGCAAAGAGCCCTTCCGTCGTCGTGTCCGGGACCAGAGGTTTTCGGAAGTTTCGTCCGCGCTCAAAAGACCTCAATTTCCGACCAAATTGATAATTCCGACTCTCTTCACTCCCGCAGGTCAAGACAAAATCTCCAACTCCCGCCGAAAGCCGCACTGTCTCGAGAAATCCTCCATTATAGAGCAAGAACTTTTGCGCCTCTTTAAGCGCAATTTGCATATATTCTTTAAACTCGTCCGAGCCGTTCTCAAGCTTCCTTCGTCCCGCCTCAATCGCATAAATATTCTTTAGCCCTCCGAGCAACATCACCCCCGTCACGTCGCTCGTCCGGTCAAGCCGAATCTGGTCTCCAGCAAACAACTTCTCAGAAATCGTTTCCATCTCCGGCGCATACGCCGCTCCGACCGTCAGTTTTATCTTCTTTCCGTCGATAATTTCGCTCGCAAATCCCGGCCCCGACAAGATTTCAAACCGGTCAAATTTCTCATAAATATCTATCGACATCACCCCCTTCGTTGCGACAACGAGCGGCTTCCGGAACGCTTCCTCCGGAAACTTTCGAACGAGTTTCGAAACCGCTTCCGCCGGAACCGTGAGCAAGATTACTTCCGCAAATTCGAGAACATCCTCAAGCCCCCGGTCCTTGAACTTCTTCGGATCGTAAAAATAAATTGCATGATGATTTTTCTTGAGCACTTTTCCGAGCGCCGTTCCGTACGCTCCTGCCCCGAGAATCCCTACTTTCATAAACCTCCAATATTGCTTATTCTATTATATCATAAAAAACCATGATATAATATAGAAATGAATATCTGGGAAGAATTCAAAAAACCAATTTCCGTTCTGGCGCCGATGGAAGGCGTAACCGACCTAGCTTTTCGCCGGGTTATTGCCCATGCCGGTCGTCCTGACCTCTTTTACACCGAATTCACGAACGTTTCTTCCTTTGCTTCGGAAAAAGGTCGCGAAAACGCCCTCGAGCGCCTAAAAATTCTCCCTTCCGAAACCCCTATTATCGCCCAGATTTGGGGCAAAAATCCAGATCATTTTTCGGAACTTGCGTCCGCGCTGAAAAGCCTAGGTTTTTCGGGAATTGACCTTAATTTTGGCTGCCCCGACCGCCATGTGAACCGCGCCGGCGGAGGCGCTCAAATGATTCGCACTCCCGAGCTCGCCGTCGAATGTATCCGTCGCGCAAAAGCTTCCTCAAACGGTCTGCCTGTCTCCGTAAAAACCCGCCTCGGATTTACTTATGTTGACGAATATAAAACCTGGCTTCCGACTCTCCTAAGCGAACATCCTGCCGCTTTGACCGTCCACCTTCGAACCCGAAAGGAAATGTCGAAAGTCCCAGCTCACTTCGAACTTATCCCCGAAATCGTAAGCCTAAGAAACGAAATTTCTCCCGAAACAAAGCTCCTCATAAACGGCGACATAAAAACCGCGGAGCAGGGAATCGCTCTCTGCAAAAAACATGGCCTCGACGGCTTCATGATTGGTCGCGGTGTCTTCGAAAATCCTTTCTGCTTTACTGACCACGTTCCAACAAAAGAGGAACTCTTAGAACTCCTCCGTCTCCATCTCGACTTTTACGACGAAATGGGAGAAAAGTCCTTCGAGCCCCTAAAACACTATTTCAAGATTTACGTCCGCGACTTTCCGGGCGCTTCCGAACTCCGCGCAGAGATGATGAATTGCAAGTCGACCGACGAAGTTCGAGAACTCCTAAAATCCTATTCGTGATGATATCCCGAACCTTTTGCAATTTCTTGCGCTCGGTAAATTTGCTCAGCGACGATTAATCTCGCGATCATGTGCGGGAAAACCAATCTCGAAAAGCTCCAAACCAAATCCGCTTTCTCTCGGACCTCTTCGGAGACCCCGTACGCTCCTCCGATAATGATTTTTACATCTCTCGACGACGAAAAAGCCTTTTCGAGCGTTTCCGAGAATTCTGGCGAAGTTAAAACTTTTCCGCGTTCGTCCGTGACGATAACGAAATCTCGACCCGTAAACGGCCAATCTTCGAGATAACGGTCAAGTTTCTCTCCCTCGAAGAACTTGAACTCAAAATCGTACGGTTTCCGCACGCGTTTCGAGTAGTCTCGAATTAACCAGCCATATTCCCCCGAATGTTTTTTACCCCCAGCAATAATAGTAATCATAGTCTTTACAATTATATCATTATTTGATATAATATTTCAAGTTACCAAAGACAGCGACGGGAGCAAAATTCCTTAATTTTCGCCTAAAACGAAGCGTCGCCGAGGAAAATTTCTCTTTTTTACGAGTTGGTAACGTCATTTAACAATTCGTGAACATAATTTAAAAAAGGAAACTAAAATGGCTATCTCAAAAGATAAAAAATCCACTTTAGTTGCCGATTTGACTGAACTTTTGTCAACCGCAAAGACGACTGTTTACGCTCGCTACCAAGGTCTCACCGTTGTTGAGCTCCAAGAACTCCGCAAAGAAGCCCGCGAAGCTGGCGTAAAAATCAAGGTCGTCAAGAACCGTTTGGTTCGTGTTGCGATGAACGAAATCGCCGTCTACAAAGACACGGATACGACCGGACTTACCGGCCAACTCCTTTATGCGGTTTCTGACTCTGATGAAGTTGTCCCTGCGAAGGTTCTTGCAAACTTTGCTAAAACCCATGAAGCTCTCGAGCTCCGTGGTGGTTTTAATGATCTTGGAGCCACCCTCTCCGCCGACGACGTAAAAGCCCTTGCGGCAATGCCGTCGAAGAACGAGATGATCGCCCAGGTCGTCGCAACCCTCCTTTCGCCGGTCAACGATACCATCTCCGCCACTGCTGGTGGACTTTCCGGTATCATCTCTGGTCTCGAAAATCACGCAAAATAGTCAAATCGCGACTGTTACTAACTCTAATTTGAAAAGGATAATCACATGGCTGATATCAAGAAACTTGCTGAAGAATTGGTTAACCTTACCGTTCTCGAAGTCAACGAACTCAAAAACACCCTTAAAGATGAATACGGCATCGAGCCGGCTGCTGCCGCCGTTGCTGTCGCTGCTGCTCCTGCTGAAGGTGCCGCTGCTGCCGATGAAGGCAAAACTGAATTCGACGTCGTTTTGAAAGAAGCTGGCGCTCAGAAGATTGCCGTCATCAAAGCCGTCAAAGAAGCTACTGGACTTGGTCTTGGCGAAGCTAAGGCTATTGTCGATGGTGCTCCTGCGACCGTTAAAGAAAAAGTCAAAAAAGACGAAGCCGAAGCTCTCAAGAAAACTCTCGAAGAAGCTGGCGCAACCGTCGAACTCGCCTAAGTTTAGTCAATTATCAACCGTTCACGAATTTTGTTACGAAAAGCCCCTGCCTCGCAGGGGTCTTTTTGTGCAAAAATAATTTTTACAACGTTTTTTCGTCGACCTCATAAAATTTGGTGGAAAACTTAACGAAAATTTTTATTGACATTGACGGTCTCAAAGTGTATTATAATATTAGTACTATATCAAAAATAGACAGGACGCGAGGTGATGTCTGAACTACCGGAAAAACAAATAAAACGATTGCGCAGCCTTATTCAGGATGCCGAAACAAATTTAGCCGCTGCTAAGGAGCTTTTGAACTCCGTTTTAGGCGATGGCGATATTATAACCGCCCCTCGTGATACTGTTGTCTCTGACCCTGATGGGAAGATTATCGAAGGCGTCTTTGACGGCCAGATCATGATCGGTCCTGACGGAAAGAACTATCCCGTTCCTGCGAACTACGCTTCGAAGTCGAAGCTTGTTGAAGGCGACCTTATGAAACTGACGATTACTCCTGACGGTAAATTCCTCTATAAACAAATCGGCCCTGTCGAGCGCAAGACCGTAATCGGAACCCTTACCCACCACGACGACAAATACTTCGTCGAAGTTTCTGGCCGCGAATACGAAATCCTTTACGCTTCCGTAACTTACTTCCACCTTAAAGAAGGCTCCCAGGTCTCCGTAATTGTTCCTGCGAATAACGCCGATGCTGAATGGGCTGCCGTCGAAGCTGCGCTTTAATATGAAACTAAACTTAAAATCTCTTATGCGGGAAAACCGCTTCCTTTTGAAACCCTTTTTAACGCTCCTCGCGATTTTCGCTCTGGGCGCGCTTTCGATTATTTTGTCCGGCGCACACTATGCCGACGATGTCGCCCGCACAAATTACGGTTATCCCGGCTGGTCCGCTTTCAGTCGCTATCTAAGCACCCTCTCCGCCTTCGTCCTCCATGCCGACCGATATTTGACGAACATCGCCCCGCTCCCACAGCTAATCGCTATCGCTCTGCTCGCCTTGAGCGGCCTGGTTTTAATTTGCCTCGTCTCAGGAAAGGAAACCTTTAAAAAGCCGTGGACGGATTGGATTTGGAAAGTCATCGCCGTCGTTCCGCTTGGACTATGTCCTTATTTCCTCGAATGCTTATCTTATCAATACGACGCTCCTTATATGGCGCTTTCGATTCTCGCCGTTCTTATTCCGTTTGTCTTTCGGAAAAAGTCAACTCATCTTTATCTCCCGGCGATTGTTATCGGCACCTTAATCGCCTGCATGACGTATCAAGCCTCCGTCGGCATCTTCGGCGTCGTCCTTATCTTCCTGATTATAAAAGACTGGAACGAGCAAAAGTCCAAGAGCCTTAAACCTCTCCTTAAATTTACGCTTCTATCCGGCGGGACCTTTCTCCTGACGCTCGTTGTCTTTCAGAAATTCTTAATGCGCCCGCGTGATGTTTACGTTTCGAACGAAGTCCCGAGTCTAAGCTCGTTCTTCCCGGAATTTTTCGCCCACCTCCGCCAATATTACGCGCTTGTCTTCCATGATTTTAAGCTTCTCTGGCTCGTCTTAATAGGTATCATTCTCGTCGGTTTTATCGTCGTCTTCGCGCTCAAATCTCGCCAAAAGAAACTTCTCGCCGGCGTTATCGCTCTTCTTGGCATCGTTTTGATGGCCGCCTCAGTCTACGCTCCTTACGCCGCTCTCTCGAAACCTCTCTATACAACTCGCGCCATGTATGCAATCGGCTCGCTCATCGCGATCGCCGGAATTTATATCGTCTCCGAGAAAGGTTGGCAAAAATTCCTAACTGCCCCGGTCGTCATCCTTGCTTGGTGTTTCTTTGTTTTCTCCTTTACTTACGGAAACGCTCTGAACGAACAAACTAAGTTCCACGATATGCAAGTCACAATGGCAATCTCCGACGTAAACGAACTTCTTCCGACCCTCGGCGACGGCGAAAAGATTATTCAAGTCTCTGGTCAAATCGACTACGCCCCCTCGATTAAACACATGTCCCGGGAAAACTACGAACTTCTTAACCGTCTCTTAAAGTCGACTTTCGGCCGCAGCGTCCCCTGGATGGCTTATAAACTGACCCAGGCCTCTGGCTTGACCGGTCTCGTATTTAATCCCGATATCGACCTCTCAGAGAAAGACTTGCCTGTCCTTAAAGAGACGAATTTCTATACAATACAAGGCGATTCCGAAGGTGTCCTAGTCCACTTTAACGGCGAGCTCCTCGATATGAGCTTCTAACTCGCTATGGTATAATTGAACTATGTTAGCTTTATATCGTAAATACCGCCCGAGCCAGCTTAGCGACGTTGTCGGCGAAGACCAAGTTGTAAAACCTCTCAGTTCCGCCCTAAAATCTGGTAAAATTTCTCATTCTTATCTTTTTACCGGCCCTCGCGGCTGCGGAAAAACTTCCGTTGCGCGCATTCTCGCGCACGAAATCAACGGTTTTAAATACGAACTCGAAGATTCTTACCTCGACATCATCGAAATTGATGCCGCCTCGAACACGGGTGTCGATAATATCCGCGACCTTCGCGAAAAAGCCATGATTGCCCCCTCGGAAGGGAAATATA
>CAZQMP010000017.1:1650-11094 GCA_964594565.1 uncultured Candidatus Saccharibacteria bacterium | reverse complement strand
CCCTCATCTCATCCTTGGGAAGGATACATAATAGCCGCTATACGATACCCGCGACCTGGATACATTATACCAAAAAATCCCCCGTTTGACGAGGGATTTCCGGAAAATCTATGCGGGATAGATTATTTCTTTGCACCGTGATATTTAGACTCACCAAAGGCAAGAATGAGGTAGAAGATGGTCGGGAGAAGGACGAGGCCGATCTTGAATCCGGTGCCTTTGTTGAAGGCGCGGCCAAGCATAATAGCGAGGTAAATATCGAGACAGAGGCTGTAGAGGCCAGAGATGACCGAAGCAGCTGTCGAGCCAGAGCCAAAGACGAGGCTGCTGAGAAGGCCGATGATAAACGGAATAAGGAGGATGTAAATCCAGAAGTTTACGTTGATGATGCGGCAGAAGACATAGACGTTATAGATAGGGATGAGAGACTTCCAACCTTTTTCTCCGGCTTTTGTGAAGATTTTCCACCAAGCGACGATTGCTAAGATGTAGACGGCGAGGACGAAGACGCCGATAGATGCGAGCATGCCGCCAAGGATGCCACCAGCAGCGAGAGCCTCAGTTTGAGTTAATGTTAAACTATCCATTTATAACTCCTTATGTTATTTACTTAAGTATAGCATAAAAATATAAGGAATTGAAGAGTCTAATTATTCGACGTCGAGGCCTTTTTCTAGGGCGTGTTTGCCGATGAAATAGAGGACGACGGAGTAGAAGGCGTAGAAAACGCCAGCGAGGACGAAGAAACTTTTGAAATTCTGTGCCACTTCAGTAATATCTTCGCTTGCGAGGAAGATATTGTTAAAGGATGGGACAAACTGACTAAGGAGGAAGGCAAGGCCGAGAAGAAGAACCTGAGAACCCCAATAGAAGAGAACGACGAGGAGGCCCATTTTTAGTTTACGATTTTTCTCGGCGCGATAGCCTAAGACGGTGCTCGAGAAGATGCTAAAGCCAAGAGTGATTGTTTCAAAGACGATAATCACGAAGAGAAAGATGACGGCAAGAAGGTTCTCTTCGACGAGAGTTTTGATGACTTCCCATAGGTCTTTATTCAGGAAGAGGAGAGCGAAGGTGCCGATGAGAGAGACGATACAAAACAGCATCGAGACAACGAAAGAAAGAGTATGAGCGCGCCAGTGGGTGGACGGTTCGACGGGGAGAGTGCGAAGCAGATAAGCTTCGTCGCGAAGAAGCCCGTTTTTAAAGCGAACGATAACCCGGGCAAAGACGTTACAGATTAGACCGATTGCGCCGGAAATAGCGAGGGATTGGAGAGTGTTATGGAGGAAGAGACCAGCAACAGAGGAAAGGTCTCCAGTTAAACGAGAACCAAGCCCAAAAATCAAGGCGCCACCAAGAAAGTACAAAGCGACTTTGTTAATCCAAAGGAGGTTGAGTTTGAAGAGATGTTTTAGCATTTGAATTTGCTCCTAAATAGTTCATCGATTGATTGATTATTTTCTTCGCGGAGACTATCGGCGTTTCCGGTCAAGACGACTTTACCGTGATCGAGGAAAATGACCTCGTCGAGAATTTGTTCGACATCGGAGATGAGGTGGGTCGAGATAAGAAGGGAAGAGCCTTCAGTGAAGTTGCTAAGGATGGTGTCGAGGATGTGGTCGCGGGCAGCCGGATCGACGCCACCAAGTGGCTCATCGAGGATATAAAGTTCGGCTTTTCTGGACATGACAAGGACAAGTTGGAGCTTTTCCTGCATACCTTTCGACATCTTGAGGATTTTCATCGAAGGGTCGAGGTCGAGATTGGCAAGAAGCCGCTCGGCCTTTTTGCGGTCGAAGTCTTTATAAAAGGTCTCGAACAGGTCGAGATTGTATTTTATTGTTGTGTATTTGTCGAGATAGGTACGTTCGGGAAGATAGGAAATGTGCGACTTCGAATAGACACCAAGAGGTTTGCCTTTGAAATGGATTTCTCCGTAGTCGGGAACGAGGAGATCGTTTACGAGTTTGATTAAGGTTGATTTGCCGGCGCCGTTTTTCCCGAGAAGACCATAAATCTTGCCAGGGAAGAGTTTGAGGTCGACGCCTGAGAGAACCTGTTTGTCTTCATAGGACTTTGACAAATCCGAAATGTTTAGAAGAGGGGTGTTAGAATTCTTCATTGCTGAAACCTTTGTTTAATAGTTTTTTCGCTTCGGCGCGATCAAAACCGATTTGCTGCATTTCGAGGAAAAAGGAGTCGACGGCGCGCTTTGCGAGTTCGACTTTTTTCCGCTCGATTAAATCAGGATCGTCGGTGACGAATTTTCCGTTCGTACGATCGGTGCGAATCAGTTTCGCTTCTTCCAGAAGCGCAAGAGATTTTTGCAATGTATTCGGGTTTACCTTTATGTAGAGAGCGAATTCCCGGATAGAGGGAAGACGTTCGCCTCTTTCAAAAGCGCCCGAAACAATCAAAAGTTCCAACTTTTCAGCTAGCTGGAGGTAGATGCTCTTGCCACTGCTGAAATTAAAGTGGAGAGCGTCGTATTTTGATTGTATTACTTGCATAATACAATGATACAACGCAAGGCAAGAATTTGTCAAGAGAAAATTAGTCTTGATAAATCTTTAGAGATGGGTTATAATTTTTTCTAAGTGGATTCGTAGCTCAGTTGGTTAGAGCGCTGCCCTGTCACGGCAGAGGTCGCGAGTTCGAGTCTCGTCGGATCCGCCACGCATACTGGAAACAAGTTTCCGTCTGCGTGTTTGGTTCCTTGACTGCTTCGCAGAACGGATCCGCCACGCGTATATACTAAGCCTTGTGTGGGCTTTTTTCTTTTGCCTTAAAGTGTTATAATGATTATTATGAAAGAAATCGGTAACGGTTTTAAAAAGATCTTCCGAGAAGAGAAGGGTATGCTCGTCGGGATGGTTTTATTGTTGATTGTTGGATTGACCCTGGTTTTTCATACGTTGCTGAATTTTAAAGCGGGGGGGACGACGATGTATATCGGTTATTCAGATATTGGGAAATTTGCAGGGGGAGAATGGTTGTCACTATGGAACTCGGGCGGTTATCGGACCGGAGGCTGGGCGGAAATGGCGGTATTTCCGATTCTCGGAGGGATTCTTGGGATTTTGCATAATTTCTTTGCAATTCAGATTTACCAGAGACGCGGGAAAGGATATGCGCAAGTTCTGATTTTTGTATCGATTTTGATTGGGATAGGGGCGTTTGTTTTGTTGCTGAGATTACTTGGGGAGATTTAAGTGAAGAGAAATTTGGAAGTTCCGCTTGGGAAGCGAACGAAAAAATATCGATTCCTGGAGATTCTGCCAGGCGCCGTTTCTTATCTCGGGGTGATTTTGTTGTTTGTTTTGTCGTATTTTTCGCCAATCGCGGGAGCGGTTTATCTTTTGTTTATCATCTCTACAACACTTATTAAGGCGATTGGAGTTGCTTATCAGACTACGAACGGGTTTAACACGGTAAAGAAGGCTGAGAAAGTTGATTGGAAACAGAGATGCAAAGACATCGAAGATCCACATAAAGCCTACGAGACGCTTCATAATAAAAAGTTGGACGAATATCAATTTTCTGAACACGTTTATAATTTGAAAAAGATTATTTCTGATCCGGAGGCGAAATATAAGTATCTAAAACCGAGCGAGGTTTATCATGCGGTGCTGATGGTTGCTTATAACGAAGGAATTGAGACGATGAAGCCGTCGATTGAGGCGGTTAGGGATACGAGTTTTCCGAATGAGCGGATTATTTTCGTGCTTGGATATGAAGAAAGGGGAGGAAAGGAAATCGAGGAAACTGCGAAGACCTTAAAAGAGATGTTTAAGGGGACGTTCAAGGAATTTATAATCGTGAAACATCCCGACGGGCTTAAAGGGGAGATTTCTGGTAAGGGACCGAATCTCTGTTCGGCGGCGGAAGAGCTGAGTAAATATATTGTTCGAAAACATATTGACCGAGAAAAAGTGATGATTACGTCGATTGATTCGGATAACCGAATGCATGAAAAGTATCTTGATGCGGTTGCGTACGAGTTTGCGACGAGGGACCGCGAGACAAGGCAGAAGCGAAGTTATCAACCGGTCTGTTTGTTTACGAATAATATTTGGGATGCGGCGGCGCCGATGAGGGTGATTGCGGTTTCGAACTCTTTCTTTAATATTATTCAGACGATGCGACCGCACGTGCTATGGAACTTTGCGAGCCATTCACAGCCACTTGCAGCACTTGAAGATATGAACTATTGGTCAAGGCGGACGATTGTAGAAGACGGACACCAATACTGGCGAAGTTATTTCTTCTTTAAGGGGGATTATGACACGGTCGCGATCCGGATTCCGATTTATCAGGATGCGGTGATGGATGAAACGATCCTAAAAACGCTAAAGGCGCAGTTTATTCAGCTAAGACGCTGGGCGTATGGGGCGAGCGACGTCGCGTACGTTGGAAATTTGTTGTTCAATAAGCGCCGCGAAGCGCCGTTTATGAAGACATTCCGGAAATTTGTTCGATTATTCGATTCGCATATTACACGCACGATGATTGCGCCGATTGTCGCGTTCGGAGGATGGGTACCGATGATTATGAATTTGTCAGCCAGAGGGATGACGGTGTTTAACTTGCCGATGGTGGTTTCGGTCGTACAGACAATTGCAAGCGTTGGGATTTTGGTGACGATTCTGTTTTCTCTTAAGACGTTGCCGACCAGACCGGCGAAGTATAAAAAGACAAGGACGGTGGCGATGGTTTTGCAATGGATATTGATGCCGGTAATTGCGCTCGTCTATTCTTCTGCATCGGCGTACTATGCGCAGACGAGGCTGATGCTGGGGAAATATATGGAAAAATTCGACGTAACGAAGAAAGTCGTTAAAAAATAGCGAGATTTGTGCTATTATTGTTCTATGAAACTGAGTAAGACTTTTGTAAAAACCCTAAGGGAAGCGCCGAAAGATGAAAGCGCGAAGAATGCGCAGCTCTTGATTCGGGCAGGCTATATTCATAAGGAAATGGCGGGCGTATACTCTTATCTTCCGCTTGGGCTGAGGGTGATTGAGAATATCAAGAAAATCGTAAGGGAAGAATTGAACGGAATCGGAGCCGAGGAAATCCAGTTGACCGTGCTCCAGAATCCGGAACCTTGGAAGAAAACGGACAGGTGGGATGCGAAGAAGATGGATGTATGGTTCAAGACAGAGTTGGCGGCGGGGGGCGAGCTTGGGCTCGGACCAACGCATGAAGAACCGTTGACGAATTTGATGCGAGATTATGTTTCTTCGTATCGTGATTTACCGAGACTAGTTTATCAAATCCAAACGAAGTTTAGGAATGAACTTAGAGCGAAGTCCGGAATTTTAAGGACACGTGAGTTCTTGATGAAGGATATGTATTCGTTCGCGCCGGATGAAGAAACGCATAAAAAGATTTATGCGGAAGTTGAGAAAGCATACGAAAGGATCTACGAGAGACTTGGAATTGGCGAAGATACGTTTGAGACGTTTGCGAGCGGAGGAGTGTTTTCTAAGTATTCGCATGAATATCAGACGATTTTGCCGGTTGGGGAAGATACGATTTATTACAACAAAGATAAATCGGTTGTTCTGAACAAGGAAGTTTTGAACGACGAAGTACTTGGAGATCTCGGCGTAACACGCGAAGAACTTCAAGAAACGAATGGAGCGGAAGTTGGAAATATTTTTACGCTTAAATACAAATATTCCGAGCCGCTTGGACTAAAGTTCCAAACAAAAGAAGGAACACAGGAAACGGTGTTTATGGGATGCTATGGCATCGGTATTTCTAGAGTGCTTGGCGTAATTGTCGAAAAATATGCGGACGAAAAAGGCCTTGTTTTCCCGGAGAATATTGCTCCGTATAAATTCCATATCGTAGCGATGGGTGAAAAAGGAACCGAAAAAGCAAACGAGATTTATGAACAGTTCAAGGCAAAAGACGAGATTTTGCTCGACGATCGAGATGTTCGGTTTGGAGAAAAAATGAAAGACTCGGAGCTGATTGGTATTCCGACAAGAGTTATCATTTCTGACCGGACGCTCGAAGCGGGCGAAGTTGAAACGACTGACCGAAAAACCGGAGAAACAAAACGGATTAAAATAGAAGAATTTTTGGAAAGACTTTAGAAAAATCTTTACAAAATGCGTTCTTATTGATACACTTTAGAAAGTTGTTTAGAAAAGTTAACTTCCTAAAGGAGGTTTATGAAGAAAAGTATTGATTTGACAAAAGAAGGCCGAGCCGAGCTCGAGAAGGAACTCAAAGAAAGAGTGCGAGAGCGCGAGGTAATTAAGGAGAAGATCGCAACTGCGAGAGCGTTTGGCGATTTGTCCGAGAACGAAGATTACACGGCGGCAAGAAGCGAACAAAAGTTGAACGAGAGCCGAATCTCGGAAATCGAAGATATTCTCAAAAACGCAAAGCTAATTACGAATCGCGGACATGACAAAGTCGTCATGGGCGCGAAAGTGACCGTTAAAATTGGCGGGAAAGAATATACTTACTCGATTGTGGGGCCGGTTGAGGCGAATCCGCTCGAAGGGAAGATTTCTAACGAAAGCCCGATTGGAAAAGCGATGTTCGGAAGAAAGGCCGGGGAAGAGTATACGCTCCCGAATGGGAACAAAGGAAAAATTCTCAAAGTCGAATAGTTAGAGGATGTTAAAGAAGTAGCTGATCGTGAAGGCAATTGCGGTAGCGTAGCATGATGTTGTATAATATTCCTTATGAATAGTAATCGTACGAATCGAATTACACATGCGAGCATACTCGGAATTGTACTTAACGTGGTTCTGGCCGGTCTGAAGGCGATAATCGGCGTTATTTCTGGTTCGGTGTCGGTGCTGACGGACGCGATAAATAACTTTACGGATACGTTTTCGGCGATTGTGACGCTGATTGGAACAAGGTTGGCGCAGAAGAAGCCGGATAAAGAACATCCGTATGGACACGGAAGGATTGAGTATATTGCGGCGATTTTGGTTGGGCTGATTATCTTTGGAGTTGGGGTTGGGGCGGTTTTGACAAGCGTGCCGCTTATTTTGGAACCGAAGCTAGCGAATTATTCGATTGTGTCGATTGTTGTGATTTTTACAACAGTTATTGCAAAATTTTTGTATTCTAGGCACGCGAAGAAGATTGGGAAGGAAGAAAAATCCCGCAGCTTATCTGCGACAGGGACGGATGCGATGTTTGATGCGTTGTTGTCGTTTGGAACGTTGGTCGGAGCGGGGGTAAGTCTGGTTTTTGGAGTGTCGATTGACGGATATATTGGGGTTTTGATTTCTGCGTTTATTATTCGGAGTGCGATTGAGATTCTTACTGAGGGGGTAGTTGATATTATTGGGCGACGTGTTGACGAAAAATTAGCGAGGAGCATCAAGGAAAGAATCCGAGAACATGAGGAAGTTAAGGGGATTTCTAAGTTAGTTTTGCACGATTATGGTCCGGTCGAGATGAGCGGAGCGGTTAAACTCGAGGTGAGTCCGAAGATGGAAATAAGGGAATTTGCAAAGCTTTCGAGGGAGATTGAGGCGGAAATTAAAGAAGAGTTTAACGTTCGATTGACGATTGGAGTAGAGTAATGAAGATTTATTTAGCGAGACATGGAGAAACGGATTGGAATTTAAAGCGGACGGTTCAGGGAAGGACGGATGTGCCGCTAAATGAGACGGGGCTCCAACAGGCGGAAGAACTCAGAAAGACGCTTGAGAAGATTGAGTTTGATGTCTGCTATGCGTCGCCACTTGTACGCGCAAGGGAAACGGCGGAGATTGCGGTTAACGGGAGAGTGCAAATCATCCTCGACTCGGATATTGTTGAGAGAGGTTTTGGAGAGCTCGAGGGGACGTATATCCTGAATTGGAAGAAATATTGGGATTTAACGACGAACTGTGGAGTGTTTGACGTTGAGCCGGTCAGGGAACTGCTCCAGAGGGCAGAGAGATTTTTGACTAAGCTAAAAGAGACTTATCCGAATGATGCGAAGATTTTGGTTGTGTCTCACGGGGGGATTTCTCGGGCGATGCATTTTGCAATAAAAGGGTATGACGAGACGACGGATTTTTCTGATTTTTATCTAAAAAACGGGGATGTAATAGAGGAAGAAGTTTAAGCTCTTTACTTTTTAGGGAAAGTGTGGTATAATAGAGGAATAGGCAGTGTTTCGCTGTCTAGTATTTTTCTTGTTCTTTCCAGGTTAGGAGGTATGGAGATGGAAGCTTTGCTGATGATTGGTCTTCTCGTTGCCGGTTTGGTCGTGTATGGACTGATTGTTGGGGACGGAGGAATGACCTACGAGGAGTATCGTCGCGTGGAATATCGTAACGAGTATCGCTCTGAGAATAGCACAAGAAGTCATTATCTTGATGATCCTTTGCTTCGCAAATTGCCGTAAACTCGGTCTGGACGCACTTTCTCACGAGTCGCTGAATAAGCGGCTCTTTTTTCTTGCGAAAAATAATCTTATGCATTATAATATGCGTATATGGCAACGAAGAAGAAATATAGTTCAAGCAGAGGTGGGCGAAGCTCTGGAGGACGGAGCATGAGCCGAAGTAGGGGCTCATCAAAAAAAAATACGAGAGAAGTTCGAAAAAAGCAGGAACTTCCAGGGGGTTGGGGACAACAGATTCTAGCGTTGATTTTGATTGCGCTGTCGGTTGTTTTGGTCGCGACCTGGATTTCTGGGGAACAAAATCAAGCGTATAAGATTGTGTTTTCGATTGTCGGAAATGCGATGTATGTATTGCCGGCTTTGTTTACGTTCCTTGCGGTGAAGATTTTTAGGACAGAGGATAATCGTTTGCCGATTGTGGTTTGGATTGTCTCGATTTTGTTGATGGCGTTTGCGGCGGGGGCAAGTGGCGTGGCGACGTATGGGACGAAAATGCCGCACGGGGGAGCGATTGGAGAATGGATGAACGAGCTGTTTTTGCCGATGTTCGGAGCGGGAGCGGCGATATTTGTCTATGCGGTTTTGGTTTTAGTATGTTTGTTATTTATCGTGCAAATGACGCCGAGCGCGGTCGTGAAGGGGCTTAAGAACTCGCTTAAGGGGAAAGAGAAGGAAGTTGAGGTTTCTGGAGACGAGAACGAGAGCGCGGGTGTTGATGATAAAAAACAGAAGAAACTCCTTGAGTTTAAGGTCAATAAGGGCGTAGCGATCGAAGAAGATCCAGCGAAGAATAAGCCTGTTGAGAAGAAACACGGATTGTTTGGGCGTGGGAAAGTTGAGGAAGTTCCACAGCCGGTTGCTAAAGCCGAATCGAAACCAGCCGAAAATAAGCCGGCAGGTGCGCTTACGGCGCTTGATGATAAGGATTGGAAGTTCCCGAGTACGGATCTTTTGGAAAAAAAGCAGAGCCCAGCGGACGCGGGAAATATCCAGCAGAATGCAGTTGTGATTAAGTCGACTTTGGCGGAGTTTGGGATTGATGTGGAAATGGAAGGGGCGAATAT
>CAZQMP010000017.1:0-1550 GCA_964594565.1 uncultured Candidatus Saccharibacteria bacterium | reverse complement strand
AGCGTGGTGGCGAATCTTGCGAAGATGCCGCACTTGCTTATCGCCGGTACGACTGGTTCTGGTAAGTCGGTAATGACAAATACACTCATATCTTCGCTGTTGTATCGAAATACACCGAGCGATTTGAAGCTGATTATTGTTGACCCGAAACAAGTTGAGATGGCACTATATAACGATATTCCGCATCTTTTGACGCCGATTATTACATCTACGGAAAAAGCGTTGTCGGCTCTTAAATGGGCGGTAAACGAAATGGAAAAGCGCTATACGTTAATGGCGGAGAAGCGCGTGAAGGGAATTGCGGATTATAATGAGAAGATTGCGGATATGGCGAACGAGGGGAAGAAAGAAGGTGAAGACGAGAAGCCAGCAGAAAAGATGCCGTATATCGTGATTGTGATCGACGAAATGGCGGACCTTATGATGATGGCGGGGAAAGACCTCGAGATGTTGATTGTTCGAATTGCGCAGAAAGGTCGTGCGGCAGGGATTCATCTTGTACTCGCGACGCAGCGTCCAGAGGTTAAGGTCATTACGGGTCTCATTAAAGCGAACGTGCCTGGAAGGATTGCGTTTGCGGTCGGAAGCCAGATTGACTCGAGAATTATGCTCGATCAGGGCGGAGCGGAGAAACTGCTCGGTCAAGGCGATATGTTGATGCTTACGACGGATATGATGGGCAAGCCACGACGAATCCAAGGAGCCTGGGCGTACGAAGACAAGAAGGGAAATGGCGACGTGAAGAATTTGACGGAATATTTGAAGGAGCAGAGACCGCCAGAATATAATCCTGACGTGATTGCACAACCGGTCCAAATTAAGGGAATGGGCCCGAGCGACGGCGGAGCAATTGGAGATTTGGGACGAAAGTATGACCCGAACGACCCGGTCGTAAGAAAAGCGGTAGAAATTTCTATTTCTAAGGGTAAATTCTCGACGGCGATGCTACAAACTTATCTTGGAAAGGGACACGGATTTGTTTCGGGACTTGCGATTTGGTTTGAGGAAATTGGCGTGATTGGGCCGCAAAACGGAAACAAACCGAGAGATATGTTGATCGGCTCGCTCGAAGAATTTGATAATCTTGCTAATTCTTAGGGGTTGTGATATAATTTAGGTAATATCAACTCAGGGAATAGCATAGCGTATTCCCGTTAACCAAAGGAGTCACATGAATCAGTATGAACTGACTTTCTTGATTCATCCCGATCTTGAGATGAATACAGATGCGGTCGTCAGCAAAATTAAAGCGCTGATTGACACCAATGGTGGTAAGGTCACGAAAGAGACCAACGAGGGAAAGAAGAAACTCGCTTATACCATCAAAGGACAAGATTACGCGGTTTATTACTATCTCGAACTTGATCTTCCTGCAGAAGCACCTGCAAAGATTTCGAGCGTAATGAACATTACTGACGAGGTTCTCAGGTACTTGCTCGTGACTGTCGATGAGCGCAAAATCAAGGCGGAAGCCAAGAGGCGCGAACGCAGAATGAACAGACCTGAAACACAAGAAGAACAAACTACGGAGGAATAAATATGCGCGGCTT